>NZ_DATJWR010000309.1:0-3730 GCF_035501035.1 Paraburkholderia sp. | reverse complement strand
CAACCTCTGGCCGGGCGTGACCACGCAGCCGCTCGTGGCGTTCGCGATCTATCTCGTGGTGCTCGACCTCTTCAGCTATTGGTACCACCGGCTTTCTCATCGTTTCGGCATCTGGTGGGAGCTGCACGCGGTGCACCACAGCCAGCGCAAGATGTCGCTCTGGTGCGACGACCGCAATCATCTGCTCGACGTGCTGATGCAGTCGTGCATGTTCGCCGCCGTCGCGCTCGTGATCGGCGTGCCGCCCGCACAGTTCGTCGTGCTCCTCGCGCTCACGAACTTCGTGCAGAGCGTGCAGCATGCCAACATCCGCGTGCATTTCGGCTGGCTCGGCGAGCGCCTCCTCATGAGCCCGCGCTTTCACCGCCGCCATCACGCCATCGGCTACGGCCACGAAGGCACCACTTACGGCTGCAATTTTGGCGTGCTGTTCCCGTGGTGGGACATGATGTTCGGCAGCGCGTCGTTCAATCGTGAGATCGAGCCCACCGGCATTCGCGACCAGCTCGCAGGCGAGCACTACGGCGATGGCTTCTGGGCGCAGCAAGGCTACGCGTTTGCCCGCATCGCGCGGCGGCTGCGCTCGCGTGCTCGCACAGCCGCCGCGCAAGCCGCGACGCGTGACGACGCGACCCTCCCCTGAGCGCGGGCGCGGTGCGCGACTTTCGCCTCGATCCGCTGATCTTCTCCCGATTTACCCGCCTTGCACGCGGTGGTTTATGCTGTCGGCTTGGTCGCACCAAATTTGCCGATAACGTGTCCTTCACCCGTCCTCTTCGCCGTATTCCGCTCGCATGAATGACCTGTTGCGCTCGTTTGGACGCGCGCTCACGAGCGTGTTCCATCCCGCCATGCTGTTCCTCACCTTCGTGCCGTTTTTCGTGGCGGCGGCGGTGTGGGGCGCCGTGCTCTACGTGTTCTGGCAACCGCTGCTCGACCTCGTGCGCGGCTCGCTCGCGAACTGGCCGTCGATGGCGTATGTCTATCATCTGTTCGACGCGCTCGGCTTTAGCTGGCTGCGGGCGACGATCGCGCCGTTTCTCGTCATCATCCTGACGATCCCGCTCATCGTCATCTCCGTGCTGCTGCTGATCGTCGCGATTTCGATGCCGCGCGTGATCCGCCATCTTTCGACCCGGCAATACGCGATGCTCGAAATGCGGCGCGGCGGCAACTGGTACGGCAGCCTGCTGCATTCGCTCGTCACGACCGTCGTCTGCCTGATCGTGATGGTGTGCACGCTGCCGCTGTGGCTGCTGCCGCCATTTTTCGCGCTCATTCCGCCGTTGCTCTGGGGATGGCTCACCTATCGCGTGATGACCTACGACGCACTCGCGCTGCACGCAAGCGTAGAGGAGCGCCGCGCGCTGGTTCGCAACCATCGGCTGCCGCTGCTCGTGATCGGCGTGGTGAGCGGGTTGCTCGGCTCGCTGCCCACCGCGATCTGGGCCGTATCGGCCTGGCTGCTCGTGTTCTTCCCCGTGCTGGCGGCGGTGACGATCTGGATCTACGCGTTCATTCTGGTGTTCACGGCGCTCTGGTTCGGGCACTACTGCCTGCGCGCGCTGCAGCGCATACGCGCACGGGAAGTGCAGCAGGCGTCGAGCGACGTGAGCATCGTGCATCAGGGTCTGCCGTGAACGGAAGCCGCCCCTGACGTTCAATCATCACGACAAGTCAACGAGGCAAGACATGGCATTTGGCGTCATCATCATTGGCGACGAAATTCTCTCGGGGCGCCGCACCGACAAGCATCTGCCGAAGGTCATCGAGCTGCTCGGCGCGCGCGGGCTCTCGCTCGAGTGGGCCCAGTACGTGGGTGACGATCCCGGGCGCATCACCGAAACGCTGCGGCGCTCGTTCGCTTCGGGCGATATCGTGTTCTCGACGGGCGGCATCGGCGCGACGCCGGACGACCACACGCGCCAGTGCGCCGCCGCGGCGCTCGGCGTGCCGCTCGCGCTGCATCCGGACGCCGAGGCGGCGATCCGCGAGCGCATCCAGGACATGCACACGGGCGCCGATCCCGTGAATTACCAGTCGCCCGAGAATCAGCACCGCTTCCAGATGGGCACCTTCCCACAGGGCTGCGAGATCATCCCGAACGGCTACAACAAGATTCCGGGCTTTTCGATTCGCGATCATCATTTCGTGCCCGGCTTTCCGGTGATGGCCTGGCCGATGATCGAGTGGGTGCTCGACACGAAGTGCGCGCATCTGCATCACCAGACGCCGCATGACGAGCGCTCGCTGCTCGTGTTCGAGCTGCCGGAGTCGACGCTTACGCCGCTCATGGAGCGCATCGAGCGCGATTTCCCGGGTGTGCGCGTGTTCAGCCTGCCGAGCGTCGGCGACTCCGAGCGCGGCGGCATCTATGCGCGCCGGCATATCGATCTCGGCGTGAAGGGCGAGCCCGAGGCCGTCGCGGCCGCCTTCGTGAAGCTGCGCGAAGGCGTGCACGAACTGGGCGGCGACGTGGTGGAGCCGCCCTCGGGCGCTGCGACACCCGATCGCGAGCGGCGCAGCGGGCCGCGCGCCGGCTTCTGAACCGGCTCGACGATGCGTGCCGCGCGTGGCGGGGTTTCAGCCGGCGCAGCGGTGCATCATCGGGGTGTCATATGCGGCGCTCAGAGTGGCCCGCTGGTGAGTGGGAAGGTGAGCCGGGCCGCGCCGCGAGCGGGCTTATGCCCCGATCCAGGGCAGGCCGCGGAAACACCAGCCGGTGACGGTCTTGCGGTGTCCCTGGCCGTCCTTGTCGCCCTCGAAGCCTTCCAGCAGGTCGTAGGCGCGCGTAAAGCCGGCTTTCGCGGCTTCGATCGCGGCCAGCTTCGAGCGCGCGGCGCTGCGGCACAGGAACAGCACGGGCGCATCGGCGTCGACGGCGCTCTTGAGCTGTGCGAGGAACTCGGGGTTGGGCACGCCGCCCGGATAGCGGGTCCATTCGACGTGCGCGTACTGGCCGTCGCCGACCACGGGGCGGCCGACCCAGTCGAGCTCCGCGCGCGTGCGCACGTCGACGAGCCGCGCTCGCGGGTCGAGCTGCAGAAGCTCGAATGCCTCGGCGGGCGACACCGCGCCCGCGTAGGGCAGCTGGTTTTCGACGCGACGCTTCTCGGCCTGGGCGTACAACTGTTCGAGCGTACTCATGACAACGGATCTCCTGTTTCGCGTGGGACCAAAAAGTCATTCTAGCGCGCGAGGGCGGAGCAGGTAGGGTGCTGCCGTTGGCATCGGCTGGCTGGCTAGCCGCAGGCGGGCGCCGGGAACGGCAGCATTGAGGGCGGGGTGCATTCGATTGGTGCATGGCTGGCAATTTGCACCATAATGGAAAGAGATTCGCGCGCCAAATTCGGGATTGCACGGAATTGGTGCCGATGAGTCGCCGGGCTGGCGGCTGTATAAGTGCGCAGCGCACAACTTTTCACTCCAAGTGCGCGTCGCGAAAGGGTTTTGCGCCAGCTTGGCGCATGCATGGCACGGAAGCTGCTTTATACGTCCCGATCGATTCGCAGCCGGCCTGCCGAGGTCTGCATGGGCGGTGCCCAAGAGGGCGCGGCCGGCGAGGATCAACAAGATTGGGACGGCGGCTGCGTTCGCCGAAATCGTTAATCAGGAGAAAAGGTTATGAGTAAATCCGTGGCCGACGTCATGCAGCTCGTCAAGGACGAAGACGTCAAGTTTGTCGACTTCCGCTTCACCGACACGCGCGGCAAGGAGCAGCACGTTTCGG
>NZ_DATJWR010000308.1:0-8706 GCF_035501035.1 Paraburkholderia sp. | reverse complement strand
CACACCGTTGTAATCGAGCGTGCCGACGAGCGTGTCGCTGCGCACTTCGAGTTGTGGCTGCGCGAGCGTCTTCGGAAAGCCGAGCAGTTCGCGGCCCGCCACGATAGCTGGCAGGTTGTCCAGATACATTGCGTGCGTATATCCTCTTCATAATGCCTTTTCTTGACCCGCCTGCCTTACTACAACCGAATCCCTCCGATTGCAGCCTCGATTTCAGCCAGGTAGGCAGCCAATACCCGCGGCACTTCATGCATGTAGAAGCTGACATGTTCAGGCTCGCGCACGAAGACCATCTGCATGACTCCAGACGCGATGGCATGGAACATTGCCGCATAGCGTTCACGATCGGCAGCACCGAGCGTCGGCAGGCGGGCGCTGAGCACCGTCCGGACCGCGCCGATGAAGTTCTCTGACAACCTTCTGCCCTGCAACAGTGCAAAGAAATCGGGATGATTCTGCACATAGTCGATATAAGGCCCCACCCCACGCGCGATCGCCTCCGCCGGAGAAAACTGCTGCCAGACGTTGGGCGCTGTTGCGCTGAGCGCCAGGTTGATCTCGCGACCGGCAGCCTCATGCCGGTCAATCAGCGCCCGCATCACGCTATCCCGATCTGGGAAAAAGTGATATAGCGAACCGATCGACGTCTGCGCACGGCGTGCCAGCCCGTGCATCGTCAACGCAGCCAGCCCTTCCCCGGCGATGATCGCAGCAGCAGTATCGAGGATCGCGTCGACTCGCGCCTGCCCCCGCGACTGACTGGGTCGGCGCGCAGCAGGATGGTGCCCCGCTTGCGCTGACGATACCTGTCGCCCATCTTTCTTCCCGTCCTTTACATCCATCCGCTTGCTCCCGCGTCAGTCCTGTCCCCCAAAGACACTTTAACCAAGACTGGACACAGCCGTCTAGTTTTATAAAAATAGACACTTTCGTCTAGTTTTGCCTGAACAACGACATGCAAACGTTTTCCGCACTGGTTGCCTGCGAGCATTGCGACAGCGTCTTCCGCCGCTACGCACTGGCCCCGCGCGAGGTGGCGCGCTGCAAACAATGCCAAGCCGTTCTGTATCGTGACAGCCGGCTCGATGTGAACCAGTGGCTCGCTCTGACCATCGCCGCAGCCATCGTGTTCGTGATGGCCAACACCTGTCCGGTGATCCGCATCAGCCTACAGGGCGTGCATAGCGAGACCACCCTCTGGCAGTCCGCTGTGGCACTGGCGCACGGCGCGACCACACCCATCGCGGTGCCAACCGCGCTGTCGATCATCGTGGTGCCGTTTATGCAGATCACGCTGCTTGTCTGGGTGCTGGCATTTGCCCGTACCGGACAACGCGCACCGGGGTTCGCCCGGGCAATGAGGATGCTCGTCGTGCTCCGGCCATGGAGCATGATCGAGGTGGGCCTGCTCGGCATCCTCGTAGCCATCATCAAGCTCTCCAGTTTCCTGCAGGTTGCCCCTGGCCCCGGCGCCTGGGCCACGGCCGCGCTCTTGGTGCTGACCACACTAACCGCTCGCCGTGACATCCACTGGCTGTGGGAATGGACTGATCCCGCGCGCGCAGGTGGAACTGAGGCATGAGCAGGCCTCCACGCACTCAGCAACTCGGCTTGATCGCCTGTCATGCGTGCGGCCTCGTCTGTCACCACATAGTCGGCGGGAACGAGCACGTACCGTGTCCGCGGTGCGGGACTGCCCTGCACCGACGTCGCCCCGACAGCATCACGCGCGCATGGGCCTTCCTGATCGCTGGCCTGATTTTCTACATCCCAGCCAGCATGTTGCCGGTGATGTACACGGACCTGCTCGGTAACGGCAGCGACAGCACCATCATGCACGGTATCGTCGAGTTCTGGAAAGCAGGCTCCTGGGCCATTGCTTTCGTGATCTTCATCGCCAGCGTAGCCGTGCCCTGCGCCAAGTTCCTGGTTCTCGGGCTGCTGCTGGCAACCACCCAGCGACGCAGCCGCTGGGCCATGCGCGAGCGCGCCCGCCTCTACCGGCTGGTCGAACTGGTTGGCTACTGGTCAATGCTCGATGTCCTGGTAGTGGCGATTGTCTCCGCGCTGGTCAAATTCCAGGGGCTCAGCGATATCGAGCCGCGTATCGGCATCCTCTTCTTTGGCATGGTGGTGATTTTCACCATGCTGTCCGCAATGAACTTCGATCCCCGGCTGATCTGGGATGCTGACGAAACATGAATCCTGTATCTGACAAAAACCCGCCCGAGCCGCATAACCCGGCCGTGACCCGAAGCCGGTGGCGGGTATCGCCCGTCTGGCTAGTGCCAACGGTCGCAGCACTGATCGGACTATCGATGGTGATCCACGCCTGGCTTTCCTCTGGCCCGGAAATCACCATCTCGTTCAAGACCGCCGCAGGGCTGGACGCTGGCAAGACGCGGGTCAAATACAAGGACGTGACAGTGGGAACAGTGTCTTCGGTCACCCTGGCCGACGACGGCTCGCACGTGGTCGCCAAAATATCGCTCGCAAGAAGCGCCAGGAGCCTCGCGCGCGCGGACTCGCGCTTTTGGGTCGTGCGCCCGCGCATCGACATCGGTGGCATATCGGGAGTGGATACTCTGCTGTCGGGCGCCTATATCGGCGTAGACACCGGCTCAGCGAAGACCGAGCGCACAGCGTTTACTGGACTGGAAACGCCGCCCGCCGTTATCAACGGAACGGCGGGCAAAAGCTTCGTAGTTCATACCATCGACCTCGAATCGCTGGATATCGACTCGCCGGTCTACTATCGGCACATCAAGGTGGGCCGCGTCGCATCGTACAAGCTGGACGACGATGGCCGCGGCGTCAGTCTCCAGATTTTCATTGCCGCCCCCTACGATCGCTTCGTCACAACGGATACCTATTTTTGGAACGCCAGCGGGGTTGACATCTCGCTTGGCGCTGACGGGTTCAAGCTCAAGACGCAATCAATGGCGACGATCGTCGCGGGCGGCATCGCATTTGCCGCCCCCGAACGGAGCAATAACGCTCCCGCGCCGGCCGATACCCAGTTCGTCCTGGCTAAAGATGAGCAAAGCGCCATGGCACCGCCCGATGGCCCGGCACAGTACATCCAGCTGCGCTTTGAACAGTCGCTGCGCGGATTGTCCGTGGGTGCGCCCGTGGAGTTCTCAGGCATCAACATCGGGCGCGTGGTTTCAATGAATCTCGACTACGACGCGAGCAGACAGCGCTTTCCATCGGTCGTTGGGATCGAAATTTATCCGTACAGACTCGGACCTGTGGTGGCGAAGCTGCCGAAGATCGAAGCCAACATCGACCAGCAGGACGCGCAGTTCCTCAGCCAGATGGTGGTGCACGGCCTGCGCGCGCAAGCGCGCTCCGGCAACCTGCTCACCGGGCAGCTCTACATCTCACTCGATTTTGTACCTCACGCCCCGAAGGTCACATTCAACGCCAACGCACGGCCGCTGACGCTGCCCACTGTCAGCGGCGGCTTCGACCAGCTGCAGGAGCAGGTGGCCAGCATCGTCAGCAAGATAGACAAAATACCGCTCGAGTCGATCGGCCACCATCTCGACACCAGCCTCTCGGAACTTGACGGCACGCTCAAGCAGATCAACGGCCAGGTGTTGCCAGAAACGACGCTGACCTTGCGGCAGGCCCGTCAGACCTTCGGCGCAGCGCAGGACATGCTTGCCGAAGATAGTCCGCTGCAGCAGAACCTGGGGCAGACGTTGCAGGAATTGCAGCGCACTGCCCGCTCAGTGCACATGCTCACAGATCTGCTGAGTCGTCATCCGGACGCTTTGCTTCGCGGCCGCACAGCCGATCAACCGCTGGCGGCCCCGGAACTGCGCTCGAACACTGCGACTTCACAGGAGTCGAAACAATGAATTTTTCAGTCCGTCCCGGCATGATCGCGCTCCTGCTCATGCTGGACGCCTGCGCTTCGGCACCGGTGCACTACTACACGCTGGTTTCACCAGCCACAGAAGCGCCCTCCACACAACAGGCAGCGCCATTTGTGATCGATGTTTTGCCGGTCGGCATTCCCGCCCAAGTGGACCAGGAGCAGTTGGTAGTACGGCAGGGAGACAGCAGCATCGCCGTGCTGGACGATGAGCGCTGGGTTGCGCCATTAGGCGATGAAGTGCGTGTCGCATTGTCTGCCGGCCTCGTGCATCGCCTCGGCATCCAGGACGTCGCCGGGCTTGCCCGGCCGGCCGGCAAGCCCGTGCTGCGGATCAAGCTTCAGGTCCGTCGCCTCGACGCCTGGCCCGGACGCGGCGTGCAGCTCGAGGCAGACTGGAGTGTGAGGTTCGCGGACGATGCGAAAGACCTTCATCTGACATGTCACAGCGAGCTGCATGAAGCAGCGCCGGCCGGCTACGCCGGGCTGGTGCACGCTCAGCAACGTGCAATCGCCGCACTGGCTGACCAAATCGCGGGCGATGCGCGTAAATGGGCGCAGTCGCGAAACAGCAATTGCGCGCCGTACGCCTGACGGTATTGTCAACTCATTAGTCAACAGCATCACTCCGGAGAAATAGAATGAGCAAGCACTCCGCATTCGCCACCAACGCTGGCACGTCGAATGAGACGACCGAAGCAACGCTGGCGGCGCTAGCCACACATATCCGCGAGTTCATCGAGCAAGGAACACTGGACACCCGCTGCGCCGCGAAGCTGGTCAAGCAACTCAAGAAAGAGGCGGAGGCCGTTGCCGACAGCAGCAAGGCTACGAAGCAGCAACAGAGCGAGCTCAAAAATGCCTTCGGGGCCGTCGATGCAGCGCTGCGCGACCACGAGGCGAGGCTGCTTGTTAACGCCCATGCCACGCTACGCGCAAAGGACGGCGTTGAGGGCGCCGGGCAACCGAATTAGTCACACCGTTTCGAGGGAAGATGGCGGCACGGGGCCATTCCTCAGGAGGAATGCCAGGCTCTGTCCTGCCGTTGGCCTCTGGAACTCGCCTGCCCTCAGTCGAATTGGTTTGAGCTTTGTTTTTGAATGGTTTCCATGTTTCAAGCACGATCGTCGTTATCGTTTCGAACCCGCTGTCTGACCCGGCTTGTCGGCCGCAATGCGGCGAGTTCTGAGTGGCACTATCCCGACGAAATTCGTCATGGCGCCCGGGTATGAAGGTTCGCGTGAACGCTACCGTGCGCCGCACGCTAAGCCAGAAGCATCACAAGTCCAACACCCCCGCAGAATTCGATCGGCCACCCACCAGAAAACTCGCCGAACGACGCACCGCGTCATCGATCACTGGCGCGCGAGTGGCAACATCGCACAGTAACAACTTAGAAATGCAAGAACAGGATTGGAAACGTCGGCTCGAAGAGGATCTGGTCGATACCTACGACGAAGAACTTGAAATGGAGCGGGATGACCGAGCCACCAGCGGCGAGGAGGCGTTCACCGATGAGCAGCGTGAACGGCGCAAAAGCTATTTGCGCGAACTGTTTCGCCTGCAAGGCGAACTCGTCAAGTTGCAAGACTGGGTCGTGCATACCGGACACCGGCTCGTCGTGATTTTCGAGGGCCGCGATGCGGCAGGAAAAGGTGGGGCCATCAAGCGCATGACACAACGGTTGAATCCTCGTGTCTGCCGCGTGGCTGCCTTACCCGCGCCGAATAATCGCGAGCGCACACAATGGTATTTCCAGCGCTACGCTGCGCACTTACCGGCGGGCGGTGAGATCGTGCTGTTCGATCGAAGCTGGTACAACCGCGCGGGCGTCGAGCGTGTGATGGGATTTTGCACTGACGACGAATATGAGGAATTCTTCCGGTCAGTGCCTGAATTCGAAAAGATGCTGGTCAGAAGTGGGATTCAGATTATCAAATACTGGTTTTCGGTTTCTGACGAAGAACAGGAGGTGCGTTTTCGCGCCCGCATCAAGGATCCGCTCAAGCAGTGGAAACTCAGTCCGATGGATCTGGAGAGTCGACGTCGCTGGGAGGCATACACCCAAGCCAAGGAATTGATGATGGAGCGCACGCATATCCCCGAGGCGCCTTGGTGGGTGGTACAAGCGAACGACAAGAAACGCGCGCGCCTGAACTGCATCCATCACTTGCTCAGTCAGTTACCGTATTACGAGATCGAGCGCTCGACCGTGCAGCTCCCTCCCCGGGTCCATCACGACGACTATTTTCGGCAACCGGTCCTTTGCAGCATGATGGTCCCTGAGGTGTTCTGAGCGGAAGTCTAACTCAAAGCGAGCGCGCCGCCCTGCTCAGTCCACAAACTTGACCAGGGGCAGCGCGTCCGCGAATCTCACCCCCACATCGAACATTGGGGCGAGTTTTCAGCCGATCGGTTGTGAGCGAAATTCGACAGGATAGAGGCCGGGTTATGCGGTTCGAGGACCGTGATCGTTAAGGAAGTGACTTTGCTCAGTCGCAGAGTAAGGTCGCTCAGATGTCGCCTCTCGCCTGATAGCCGACGATAACGCTCGAAATCGTGCGACTCCGTCGCCACAGAGGGAACCCCGGCGTGCAGTGCGAACCGCTTGCCGGGGCCGGACTCAGGACGCCATCAGGCCAGGTCGAAGCGGTCGAGGTTCATCACCTTGGTCCAAGCCGCCATAAAGTCCTCGACGAACCTCTGCTTGGCATCGCTGCTGGCATAAACCTCTGCCAGTGCCCTCAGCACAGAGTTGGAACCGAACACCAGGTCGACGCGGGTGCCGGTGTACTTCACTTCGCCGCTCGCGCGGTCACATCCCTCAAACAACTCGGCCGTCGCATCGGTGGCCTTCCACACGGTACTCATGTCGAGCAGGTTGACGAAGAAGTCGTTGCTGAGCACGCCGACCCGGTCGGTGAACACGCCGTGGCGGCTGCCGTCGAAATTAGCTCCCAGCACGCGCAGACCGCCAATCAGCACGTTCAGTTCCGGTGGAGTCAGCGTGAGTTGCTGGGCCTTGTCGATCAACCGGGTCTCAGTCGTGGGCCGGTTTTGTCGCGATAAGGCGTGGCGATGAGATGCACTCCTTGTCAAATAGGAATCCTTATTTGGTAAGCGAGTAAAATTGGTCGGCAGGTGTCTGGGTCAAACCGTCGGTCTGCATTTGCCCCTTGGCGATCATGCGCATCTATATGCCGCCGAGCAGAATGCGAGCACATCGGAAACTCTTGAAGCCCATCATGGGTCGCGTTCGGCGTTTGATCGCCCGATGATCCTGGTCGGGTAGCAGCAGCGCATTGCTGCGCTGCTGCCCCCGAAGAACCGTACGTGCGCCTTTAGGAGCATACGGCTCAAGCCTCTACAAAGGCATCTATCTACACCCGGTAGCACAACTTCATTTTTCCGGCGTAGTGCGGATTTCTATGGCAATTGAGATGGTTAACCTGGAGGTTGCTGGCTGCAGCTGTCCCGCCATCGGCTTGCTTCACAATATGCGTAACATCCCAGCGGGTGTTCATTGTGATGGGCTGCTGACAGTTAGAACACAGGCCATCTTGCCTTAGCCAGACACGGTACACCGCCGCGACCTCGCACCGAGTTCAGCATCTTCTGGCCCCATCGGGATTCGAAGTACGGCGCCCATTGCGGATCGTGCGCATTGGCGCCCGCTTTGATCTTGACATGCCGTTATATTGGCGTGTCCGACTCTTGCAGCAGGGTGAGCTCCCGCTTCGTTCCATCCTCTTGTTTTTCTGTGACGGTAAATACCCAGTTCCGGGTGCCTCGGGTCGGCCACTGCCGGCCTGACTTCATGTTCCAGCCACTCTTTCGAGTGGCCGGTAATAATGAGTCGAGTCACCCGCCGGCCACCAGTTCGTCAAGCTCGCAACTTTAACCCATTCCCCCGCGCCTATTTGCACCAGAACCACAGAACCCACGATCGTCACAGCGCCTCCCAGAACCCGGCAATCGATCGGCGACAACGCACGCCAATTAAATAATTTTTCATGAAATCGAGATCCGCCCCCCACCGGCACTCCGCTACCCTTCCGACCGTGTTTTCAATTTTCAGTCTTTGCTCCAGTAACAACGGGCTTCCGTGAACACGCGTCGAATACGAATGGGTAGAGTAGAATGTCGCTTTAGTACTCCATCCGATAACGTATCGCGTCGCGCGTCCGCCTTGGCCGGAATAACTGCGGCGTTCGGAATGATCATGTCCAGAGTGCTGACCATCGAAGATGATGAAATTACCGCGAGAGAAATTGTCGGCGAACTGAAAGACCGTGGCTTTACCGTCGATTGGGTTGCCAACGGTCGCGAAGGAATGGCACGCGCTTTCAGCGATGATTACGACGTCATTACGCTTGACCGGATGCTGCCGGGAGTTGACGGCCTGACAATCCTCACAACGATGCGCAGCATCGGCATTCAAACCCCGGTGCTCATGCTAAGTGCGCTTGGTGACGTTGACGAGCGCATTCGTGGCTTGCGTGCAGGCGGCGACGACTATTTGACGAAGCCCTTCGACCCCGACGAGATGACGGCGCGCATCGAAGTACTGTTGCGTCGCCGGCAGGTGCGACCGGCACAATCCGAACTGACGTTGACGGTCGGCCCCCTGGAGCTCGACCTGATCGCCCGCACTGTCAAACGCGACGGCGAAGAGATCGCACTGCTGCCGACTGAATACCGCGTGCTCGAATACATGATGCACCACGCAGGTCAGACGATTACGCGGACCATGCTGTTCGAAGCAGTGTGGGGCTATCACTTCGACCCCGGCACGAACCTGATCGATGTGCACATGGGCCGCC
>NZ_DATJWR010000307.1:0-2618 GCF_035501035.1 Paraburkholderia sp. | reverse complement strand
GCCTTTATGGCCTGACCGGCGCGCGCCTGAAGTTACCGGCGCGCGCCGGAACGCCTGAGAACCGACGTTTGGAAGCACCGACGATTCGACATGACTACGGGTCCCCTGAAGCCCTCGCCCGCCGCCCCGCCGGCCGGTGATGCCCCCGACCGATCACGCGCACGAACCCGCATGAGCCGACTACCCCGCGGCGTTGCCGCACCCCGCGCCCCCTGGCTCCTGATCGTGCCGAGTCTCGTGCTCGCGCTTTTCATCATCAGCTATCCGATCTTCAACATCGTGTACCAGTCGCTGCACGATGTGTCGCGCTTCGGGCAGATCCGCGATTTCAGCGGCCTGCAGAACTTCTATAACGTCTTCGCCGATCCCGTCTTTCTGAGCGCGCTCAAGAACACGCTGATCTGGACGTTCTTTGTCGTGGTGGGCACGGTGCTCATTTCCGTGCCGGTCGCGCTCGTGCTCAATCAGGACTTCTACGGTCGCGGCATTGCGCGCACGATCATCATGCTGCCGTGGTCCGTCTCGCTCACGATGACCGCAGTGGTCTGGCGCTGGGCGTTCAACGACGACTACGGCATGGTCAACGTCACGCTGCAGCGCCTCGGCCTCACCTCCGGACCGATTCACTGGCTCGCCACGCCAGAGTACGCGTTCCCCGTCGAGATCGCGGTGGGCATACTCGTGTCGATACCGTTCACCACGACGATCCTGCTGGGCGGCCTTTCCTCGGTGCCGGGCGACATCTACGAAGCCGCGCGCATCGACGGCGCGAGCGCCTGGCAGCAGTTCCGCCAGCTCACGCTGCCGCTGCTCAAGCCGTTCATCAACATGGCGGTCCTGCTGAACGTGATCTACGTGTTCAACTCGTTTCCGATCATCTGGGTCATGACGCAAGGCGGCCCCGACGACAGCACGCATATCCTCGTCACCTACCTCTACGAACTCGGCTTCCGCCTGGGGCGCCCTGGCGAAGCGGCCGCGGTTTCGCTCATCATGCTCGTGATCCTGTTCGCGTTCTCGGTGATCTACCTGCGCACGCAGGCCAAACGCGGCGGCAGCGCGGAAGGAGACCTCGCATGAACCGCAAGCTCAAACGCTCGATCTGGTGCTGGCTCACGCTCTTGCCGCTCGTCGTGGTCGTGCTGTTCCCGTTCGCGGTGATGTTCTTCACCTCGTTCAAGCCGGCTTCGGAAGTGTTCGTTTATCCGGCGCGCTGGCTGCCCATGCAGTGGCGCTGGCAAAACTACGTCGACATGTGGCAGGCCGCGAACTTCGGCGTCGCGCTGCGCAACAGCATTATCGTGAGCTGTCTTTCGACGGCGCTCGCGCTCGCCGTGAGCCTGCCCGCAGCCTATGCGCTGGCGCGCTTCCCGTTCCGCGGGCGCGGCCTCTACCGGCAGTTCCTCCTCGTCACGCAGATGCTCTCGCCCATCCTGCTGGTGGTGGGCCTGTTCCGTCTCGCCGCGATGATTCCGTACGGCGACGGCAATCTCGTCGATTCGAAGATCGGCGTGATCGTCTCGTATGCGGCGTTCAATATCGCGTTTGCCGTGTGGATGCTTTCTTCGTATTTCCAGACCGTGCCGCGCGATCTCGAAGAGTCGGCATGGCTCGAAGGCTGCAGCCGCACGGGCGCCGTGTTCCGCGTGTTCCTGCCGCTCGCGGTGCCGGCCGTGGTGGTGACGGCGATCTTCACGTTCATCAGCGCATGGAACGAGTTCGCCGTGGTCTACACGCTGATCCGCTCGCCCGAGAACAAGACGCTCACGGTGCAGGTCACCGACATGGTGGCCGGCAAGTACACCGTGGAATGGCAGCTCGTGATGGCGGCGACGCTCGCGGCCACGCTGCCGGTATCGGTGGTATTTGCGTGGCTGCAGCGCTACATGGTGAAGGGGCTGGCGCTCGGCGCCGTGAAGTGAGCACGACGGACGGGCCGCGCAGGCCCGTCTATCTTTGCGTGGGGCTATGTGCTCAAGTGCGATGCAGCGCCGCTGGCCCCGCCCACGCACCTTCATCTAAATGTCCCGCAATTCATAGCGCACGCGCAGCGAGCCCTCCACATGCGGCCGCTTCGGAACGCCTGAGCCTCATCAGCCGTGATGCAGATGCAGCAGGATCAGCGTGAGCGTGACGAGTGAGCCGAGCGTGGAATGCAGGATCGTGCGCGAAGTCACGTGCGCCTCGCGCCGATAGTATTCCGCAAGCATGAAGGGACCGGTGCCCGTGGGCAGCGCGGCGAGCAGCACCGCGGTTTCGACGAGCGGCGTGGGCAGCGCGAATACACGCTCGGCCAGCCACCAGGTGAGCGCCGGCTGGGCGACGAGCTTCGTGAGCGTGAGCCACCAGGAGGACTCGCGCGGCGCGTCCCCGCTCGCGCGCCGTTCCGCGAGAAAGAGGCCCAGGCTCACGAGCGCGCACGGGCTCGCCGCGCCGCCCAGCAGCTTGAGGAACGTCTCTGCGCTCGCAGGCAACGTGACATGCGCGGCCGAGACGACCGCCCCCAGCGCCGGCGCAACCAGCAGCGGATTGCGCAATAACGAGCGCACGACCTTGATGGCGAGCCGGTGCGGACGCCGCTCGCTCTGCAGGCCCGTTTCGATCAGCACGATGGCGAC
>NZ_DATJWR010000306.1:0-3440 GCF_035501035.1 Paraburkholderia sp. | reverse complement strand
GAATCAACAAGCGGCATCGCCCGTGAGGACGTTTCCATAGACTAGCGATGCCAGCAACGACGTGTGAACCGGAGGCAAAGATGGTCATGCGACCCGAAAATTCATCGCAGGTCGTGTGGTCGTGTCTGAGGCCCACGCTGGGTATCCTGGCCGCAGCGATCGTCGGATCGTTCTGCGGGTTACCCGGGACTTCGCCGGCAGATGAGCCTCATGGTGTGAATGCGCCGGCCGCAAGAATTTACAAGACGTCGGGACAACCCTCCGTCGCCGATGAAGAGAAGGCCATTCGCAAGCTACTCGACGAGAATTCGGACGGCAATGTGCGACTTGCGCTGCTGATCGTGCTCGTCCAGGATTACTTCGACGCGAATGACCCTGCCGACGCGAGGCGGGTGATGGAAAACATTGTTGATGACGAGCAGATCCCGCCTGGCCGACGCTCGCTGACCGCATCGGGACTCGCCCTTGCGTATGCGTTGGAAAACGACTTCGTGCGAAGCCAGAGGCTGGTGAATCAGGCGAAGAAGCTGGCCGACCAGACGCCCGCTGACGAACTTGAAACCCTTCCGGAAGAACCGGCCTACGAGTATCTGAACCGCCCCGGGTTTCCCGGAGACTATTTTGCTTGAGTCATGCCACGGCGGCAGACCCAGCGAGATTTGCATAATAAGCGGCTTCTGCCTCGGCAGGTGGAATGTTGCCGATGGGGCCGAAGAGCCGACGATTGTTGAACCAGTCAACCCATTCGAGCGTCGCCATTTCAACGGCCTGCGGATTGCGCCACGGCCCGAGGCGATGGATCACCTCTGCCTTGTACAAGCCGTTGATCGTTTCAGCCAGTGCGTTATCGTAGGAGTCGCCCACGCTGCCCACTGACGGCTCGATGCCAGCTTCGACCAGACGATCCGTATAGCGGATTGATACGTATTGCACGCCGCGGTCGCTATGATGGATCAGCCCGTCCTGCTGCACCGGTTTTCGCTCGTACAAGGCCTGCTCCAGTGCGTCCAGAACGAAGTCCGTGCGCGCCGAACTCGACACACGCCAGCCGACAATGCGTCGGGCGAACACGTCGATGATGAACGCGACATAGACGAAGCCCTGCCAGCTCGATACATAGGTAAAATCTGACACCCACAGCGCATTGGGCCGTTCAGCCGTGAATTGCCGCTTCACGAGATCCTTCGGGCACGGCGAACCGTCGCTCACTGTCGTGCGTACCGTCTTGCCCCGCACCACACCGCGTAGGCCCATCTGCTTCATCAGCCGCTCGACCGTGCAGCGCGCCACGACAATGCCTTCCCGCTTCAATTGCGTCCAGACCTTGTCCACACCATAGACCTGGAAGTTTTCTTCCCATACGCGCCGGATCTCATCCTTGAGCATCCTGTCGCGCCGGGCCCGCGGCGGCGCCAGGCCAGGATCGGCGCGGCGGCCCACGTGCTTGTAGTACGTCGACGGTGCGATCGGCAGCACCCTGCAGATCGGCTCGACTCCGTAGACGTGCCGATGATCATCGATGAACGTGATCATCACTTCGGTCGGCGGTCGAGCTAGAGGGTAGCCGCGTTCCCTCTCGGAAACGCGGCCCCCGAAGAACTGTACGTGCAAGTTTCCCTGCATACAGCTCGAGCACAGCATTAAGCGCCATACTGACGCCGGTCTTGCCATTGCAGCGCAAGCCCTTCGCAAACGTCACATCGTTGATTCGCCTCATGCTGAGGCGAAGGGCGCTGAACCGTAGTCAGACCGGCCACTCACAAGCTGCCCTTCGCTGAATCTCAAATGTAGGCCTACGACAACTGCACCACGCGGAAGTCTGCATCTTTTCAGATCAGGGCAAATTTGGAACCCCTATGTAGCCTATTACCGGCTACCCTTCGCTTTTTCCGCGTTCTCTTGCCCGCTCTCCCAACAGCGCCCCTTGCGGTTTGCCTGCCACGCATTCACTGCGCGCAGTGTGTGGCGGGAAATCGGGTTTACCACGTTCCCATTGCCGCCGACCCGACGTTAGCCGAGCCTATCCGGTTAGCACCTGTCTATCCCCCGGTGGCGCCATGGCGACGTGCGCTCAAGGCGGAAGAACGCAACCGGCCACTCACCTTTTGGTTGAAGCCTGTCAGCAGGTTTGGCTTCTCTTCGCTTACGAGGGTTCAGACGACAGTTTACCTAAGTTGTGCATACGGAATTGCCTAGCCTCCACACCGCCTTCCTGCTGGCAGTGTCAGCCCACCCGTCGCCGGATGAACCTTCTCACGAAGAGTACATTTTCCCCGAAGCTTCATACCCGACCGTTACCAGTCGCGCATGTCCGGGTAGACAACTGCTGGTCGCACAGCAGGTCACGACTGCGTCAACAAATACGTGACGCGCGTGACAAGACCGCAATGAGCTTTCCCATCCCATACAACATACTACTCAACGACGCGTGAGGGACGGAACACGTGTCGCACCCGCCTGTGCGAAATACGCTGACGCCTTGCGCAGGATTTCATTGACCTGCCGAAGCTCACGCACTTCCCGCTCCAGTTCCTTGATCCGATCCTGCTCCTGCGTGCTCATGCCCGGGCGCAAACCCCGATCCCGCTCTTCCTTGCGCACCCAGCTACGCAGCGTTTCGCCCGAGCAGCCAAACTTCGCTGCGATCGACGCAATCACTTTCCATTGCGATTCGCGGTCGCCTTGATGTTCCAGTACCATTCGCACAGCCCGCTCACGAACTTCCGGCGAGTACCTTGGGGACTTCTTCTTGGTGTTTTCCATAGCTCCATTTTCTCAAGAAGTGGAGCCTTCGGAAATCCCGGGGCGGTTCATACGCAACAAGTTTTGCGGCCGGAAAATCGCGCTGCGTGGCGTTGTCGGGAATGTGGCGAGTCGTCATGGTGTGAAGTCTCCAGCGAAAGGGAACCCCCCCGAGTCAGAATGGTTGTCGCCCGCGGGTGTCGTTTTCGCGCCGTGACGCCAAGTTGGCAGGCGCTCATTGGCTGTTGCGACCTGAATCGCCATTCACGCTCGCGCGAACCGAACTCTCGGGCCCGTATGTGGCTGCACCTGACTACGGCTACATCCGCCATTTTTCTCTCCTATTGGCGCCGTTCCTCGCTGATAGAATCAGCTGCGCTTTCAGCCAGCACTTCACCGCTCGAACAAGGGGTTAATGCTTCTCTGCGGCTTGGGAAATCGTCATGTGAGCATGTTCCGTAGAAGATGACAGCGCGTACCAGCGCACCTGCTCCCGCGACTGAGGCAAAGACAAAGGCAGCGACGAAAGCTGCGGGCAATTACGCGCGAGGACCGCAGCCGGCAAAATACCTCAACCCCAAGTCTGGCGCGACTTGGAGCGGCCGCGGTCGAGCGCCGGAATGGCTCGCATCAGTGAAGGACCGAGCGAGGTTCATGATTGAAGGCGAAGGCGCAGTTGCGTCGGAGCCTTCGTCTGC
>NZ_DATJWR010000305.1:0-7994 GCF_035501035.1 Paraburkholderia sp. | reverse complement strand
CAGGCGTCACCTGAAAAAGGTGGCTTCATCATCCAGGACGCAAAGGCAAGGATAGCGACAGGTCAGACCGGCAGCGGGCGAACTCGAAGGACTGTCAGGCGCTACATTCCATGTATTCGCCGTGACCTGGATGGAGTCCTGCTGCGCGGTTACTATCCGGGCCCGGGTGCCGGTTGTGATGGGCGCCCAGTAAGGCCGTTTATAGGCATGCAGTCTGGTCTCGCCGCCCCTCCGTCCCGTGTTCCCTCTGAGGAGGTCAACTGCAATGCAGGAGCTTAACGAATGACCATAATGACCAACTAAACCCAGCTTGCAAAAACAGGGAGGTCCTTATAGGCAGTCCTATGACGATAGGCCGTGGAGAGCGTGGAATGTATCGAAGCTAATAATGTGGTCAGCCGTCTTGGATAGCTGGTCAAGCAGATCTTTCGGGGATGGTCGATCTTTGAAGTCGAGCAGCCTGACGAATTGTTCGCGGCTGATCCGTCGCCCGGCAAGGTCTGCATATAGCCGAAGGTCGAAGTAGGGCAGTATGCGGGCTTGATGCCACCGTAACACCTTCGTGCTGTAGTCGCCGCCCTTAACGTTCGCGTTGGCGTGTTCTCGCCATTTTGTAAGCCAGTCCTGAAAGTCTGACCTGAGCTGTGCGTCTGTAGCCCGCAAATCGACGGTCAAATGGGCGAAGGTTCCGGAGAAGACCGTCCTGTGCGGCAATAGTAGCTCGTCGATTGCGGCGTTGACGTGCGGACGATCGAGTGAGTCCCGATCCGCAGGGGGCAAAATCGTCGTCTCTATTCGACCCGTGAGGTCTGCGGAGTCGGCATTGGTGTCATTGGGGCTGTAGTCGTCCTTGTACGACGCTGCGACCTCGTCGAGAAGCCAACGCATCCGATTGAGGGTGAGGGATTTTACGGAGGGCATGTCGAGCTCATGTCCTGATTTCCATCGGTATGAAAAACCCAGCTCACAGAGCGGGTCTTCTTCTAGTTTCTTAAACAGCGTGCGGACGACATCAAGGTTTTCAGGGTCTCGTCGCAAGAGCTGAAGATTCGCTCGGTCAAGAACTAGCTGCGCCCACCTCTGCGGGCTCGCTTTTGCCAGTTCGGCATACTTCTCAAGTTTGTACCAGGATGACAGGTCGCTATCGCAGACGTAATCGGTTTTTTTGGGTCTAGCCATAGCGTGGCATTCGTAGACAGGTGTTGATCATGATGCACCGGTGTCGTAGCCCCGGCGTAACCCCAAAAGAAAAGGGGCTACAGGCCGAAGCTTGTAACCCCTTGATTCCATTGGTCGGAGCGATAGGATTCGAACCTACGACCCTCTGATCCCAAATCAGATGCGCTACCAGGCTGCGCTACGCTCCGACGAATCAGAGATTGTATCGGCTCAGCGCCTATTCCGTCAAATATGCGTTCACCAAATCGATCCGCAGCAATCGCCGCAGTGCACCTTGCCGACCTCTCTCCTCGCGTGCAACATGTGACGGCAAACGCCGCGCAGCATGCAACCAGCCGAGCGCACGCACGCCTTTCCAGCAATTGCAGCCATCTGCATGGAACCGGAGCAGGCGCTAACGCGCCCACTCTGGTCGACACACGACACACCGGAGCCGCCAATGCATCTCATCCTGTGGCGCCACGCCGAAGCCGAAGACGTGGCAGCGAGCGACCTCGCCCGCCAGCTCACCACGCGCGGGCGCAAGCAGGCGCAAAGCGTCGCGCGGTGGCTGCGCGCGCGCCTGCCCGAAGACGCGCTGATCCTCGCCAGCCCGGCCGCGCGCACCATCCAGACCGCCGAGGCGCTCACCGACCAGTACCGCGTCGAGCGCGAGCTCGCACCGGACGCGAGCGTCGAGCAGGTGCTCGCCGCCGTCGGCTGGCCTGAAGGCCTCGCGTCGACGGTGGTGGTGGTCGGCCATCAACCCACGCTCGGCGAAGTCGCCGCGCGGCTGCTCTCGGGCGGCGCCGATTCGCGCAGCTGGGCGATGAAGAAAGCCGGCGTCCTCTGGCTCGCGAGCCGCGAGCGCAACGGCGACGAGCACGCCGTCCTGCACGCCGCCATCACGCCCGACCTCATCTAGCTCCCCCCTTCTGTCCTCCGGGCCGCCTGCGCGCGGCCCGGCGCGGCATGACACGGTTGTCGGCCCTTGGCCGAAGCACCGACCACGCACCCGCCATTCCCACCCGCCTTACATGACGTCATCGAATCGTCATTGCATTGCCATGTAAACGTAACCGCTTATTACTACATTGGCCGAAAAAGTTCCCTTACCTTTCGACCAGGACGCCCCATGCGAGATCTGCCGACGCCCTCCCTGCCGTTCGCCTCGACGTTGTTCGAGTCGAATCGGCGTCTGCCGCGCGCCGAAGAGACGGTCACCGCGCAGCATCGGCTGCAGGTGGCCTGGGCTCGCAGCGACGAGGAACTGCGCGAGGCGCAGCGCCTGCGCTACCGCGTGTTCGCCGAGGAAATGGGCGCACGCCTGACCGGCCCGGCCGGCCTCGATGTCGACGCCTTCGACGCCTACTGCGACCACCTGCTCGTGCGCGACCTCGACACGCTGAAGGTCGTCGGCACCTATCGCGTGCTGCCGCCGCACCAGGCGGCGCGCATCGGCCGCCTCTATGCCGAAAGCGAATTCGACGTGTCGCGTCTCGCGCATCTGCGCCCGAAAATGGTCGAAGTGGGCCGCTCGTGCGTGCATCCCGACTACCGCAGCGGCTCGGTCATCATGTCGCTGTGGGGCGGTCTCGGTGCCTACATGACGCACAACGGCTACGAGACGATGCTCGGCTGTGCGAGCGTTTCCATGGCCGACGGCGGGCACTACGCGGCGAACCTGTATTGCGCGCTCGACGCGAACGCGCTGACCGCGCCCGAATACCGCGCATTCCCGCACACGCCGCTGCCCGTCGACGAGCTGCGCACCGGCGCCCCCGCCGTGCCGCCGCCGCTCGTGAAGGGTTATCTGCGTCTGGGCGCGAAGATCTGCGGCGCGCCTGCCTGGGATCCGGACTTCAACACCGCCGACTTCCTCACGCTCTTCCGTCTCTCGGAGATCAACGAGCGCTACGCGCGCCATTTCCTCGGCGAAGCCGCGGGGCGCTGACGCCGCATCCGTCGTTCATTGGACGAAAAAAAAGCCCGGCCATATGAGCCGGGTTTTTTTAGTGGCGAACGCGCGCCGCGCGCCCACCACTACTCACTCGTCCGCATAGACCACGCGATACGGGATGCCGATCTTGCCCCACTCCGCCGCTTCCTGGACGAGGTTGTAATCGGTCAGCGGATTGTTCTGGACCCAGGTATTCGGCAGCAGCACCTCATAGCCATTCCCCTCCTGCTCCACCTTGATGCTCGGCAGGCCGACATCGGCGCGGCGGCGACACAGCAACGCCGCGAGGCGCAGGCAGAAAAGCAGCGGCCATTCCACGTCGCGCGTTTGCGAGAGCTTGCCGAGCTTGCCCACGTGGCCGAGCACGAGCGCGGCAAGGCGCGCCTGGTCGGTGCGCGAGAAGCCGGGCATGTCGGCGTTGCTGGCGATGTACGCCGAGTGCTTGTGATACGCGCTATGCGAGATCGACAGCCCGATCTCATGCAGCGACGCCGCCCACGAGAGGAACATGCGGTTCTCTTCGCGCCGCTCCTCGTCGGGCTCTTCGAACTGGTCGTAGAACTGCACGGCCAGCTCGCCGATACGGCCCGCCTGCGCGCGATCCACGCCGTAGCGGCGCATGAAGCCTTCCACCGTGACCGTGCGCATGTCCTCGTGCTGCGCGCGCCCGAGCAGGTCGTAGAGCACGCCCAGACGCAGCGCGCCGTCGGTGGTATCGACATAGTCGATGCCGAGCTCGTCGAACACGGCGATCATGATCGACAGTCCACCCGCCAGCACCGGCACGCGATCGGGCTTGAGCGCGACGAGCTTGAGCCGGTTCACGTTCTCGGCCTTGATGATCGCGCGCTTGAGGCGCTCGAGGCCACCGCGCGAGATGCCGTGCGTCACGCCCGGATCGTTGAAGCCGTTCGCCTCGACGAGTTCCGCGAGCGCGCGCGCCGTGCCCGAGGAGCCGATCGCCTGGTCCCAACCCGTCTTGCGGTAGTCGGAGGAAATGATCTGGATCTCGCGCGTGGCTGCGAGCTCGGCCTGGCGCATCGTGTACTCGTCGACGTTGCCCGACGGAAAGAATTGCCGGCTATGGCTGACACAGCCGATATAGAGGCTTTCCATGCGGATCGGCGTGTAGTGCGCGCCGATGATGAACTCGGTCGAGCCGCCGCCGATGTCCACCACGAAGCGCTTGCCGGCGCTCGCCGGCACCGAGTGCGCCGCGCCCGCGTAGATGAGGCGCGCTTCTTCGCGCCCCGCGATCACTTCGATCGGGAAGCCTAGCGCCGCTTCGGCCTCGGCGAGGAACTCGCGTGCGTTCTTCGCGACGCGCAGCGTGTTGGTCGCTACCGCCCGCACCGTGTCGGGATGGAAATCGCGCAGACGCTCGCCGAATCGTTTGAGCGCATCCCAGCCGCGCACCTGCGAGGCGCGGTCGAGCAGCTTGTCTCTCGAAAGGCCGGCCGCGAGGCGCACTGGCTCGCGCAGTGCATCCACCGGGTAGATCTGGCTACCGGCGTCGGTTTCTTCGACGCGGCCAACGATCAGACGAAAACTGTTCGAGCCGAGATCGACAGCGGCAAGCAGTTGGGGATTGGTGACCATCGAGGGGGCAGGCTCCGTGCGTGCGAACGCGGCCATGCGGGCTTGCTGCGCCGCGGCCGCACTGTCCAAATGCGTCATTCTAAGCGTAGCCGACTTCACGTTGTCGCTCCTCGCATCGTCCCGCATGGCACAGTTTCATCCACTGTGCATGTTCGCAACGCGACTTGTCGATTTCGTGAAAATGCAGCGTAGAATTTATGACACACCGAATGTCACAATAAAGTCATATTACTGTGAGAATTTCCGAGCGTCCGTTCGAATCACTCCCTGACATTCCGTTTTCATTGCCGATGTCCATCCGCTATCCATTACTCAATCGCGAACTGGGCATTCTGGGATTCAATGAGCGCGTGCTAGCACAGGCGTCCGATCCCGCTGTTCCTTTGCTGGAGCGCTTGCGCTTCATCTGCATCACCAGCAGCAACCTCGACGAATTCTTCGAAGTCCGTATGGCCGGGCTTCAGGAACAGATGCGCGACAACCCAGGCGTCCTCTCGCCAGACGGCATGTCGCTGCAGCACGTGTACGACCTCGTGGTCGAGCGCGCGCAGCGTCTCGTGCATCGCCAGTACCGCATGCTGCACGACACCGTGCTGCCCGCGCTCGAGCAGGAAGGCATCTATTTCCACGGCACCGACGCCTGGAACGAGGCACAAACCGCCTGGGCGCGCAAATACTTCCTCGACGAACTGCTGCCCGTCCTCACGCCGATCGGCCTCGATCCCGCGCACCCTTTCCCGCGCGTGCTCAACAAGAGCCTGAACTTCGTGGTCGAACTCGAAGGCAAGGACGCCTTCGGGCGCCAGGCCGTCATGGGCATCGTACAGGCGCCACGCGCGCTGCCGCGCCTCGTGCGCATGCCGCAGGAGCTGTCCGGCTTCCAGCACGGCTTCGTGCTGCTCGGCTCGTTGCTACAGCGCTTCGTGGGCGAATTGTTCCCGAGCCTCGTCGTGCGTAGCTGCAATCAGTTCCGCATCACGCGCAACAGCGAACTGTTCGTCGACGAAGACGAAATCACCAACCTGCGCGTGGCCCTGCAGGGCGAGCTGCCCGCGCGCCACCTCGGCAATGCGGTGCGGCTCGAAGTGTCGGCGGAAACGCCCGCGCATCTCGTCAAGCGCCTGCTCGACGAAAGCGGTTTGAATGAAAAGGACTGCTATTTCGTCGACGGTCCGGTGAATCTCGTGCGCCTCATGCAGTTGCCCGAGATGGTCGATCGCCCCGACCTGAAGTTCGTGCCGCACGTGCCCGCCATTCCGAAGCGCATCGCGTCGAACAGCAACCTGTTCGACGTGATCGATCAGGGCGATGTGCTCCTGCATCATCCGTACGAGAGCTTCCAGCCGGTGCTCGAACTGCTGCTGCAAGCCGCAAACGATCCGAACGTGGTCGCGATCAAGCAGACCATTTACCGCACCGGCACCGACTCGCCGCTCATGGACGCGCTCATGCAGGCCGCGCGCAACGGCAAGGAAGTCACGGTGGTCGTGGAGCTGCTCGCGCGCTTCGACGAAGAGACAAACATCAACTGGGCCTCCCAGCTCGAAGCCGTGGGCGCACACGTGGTCTATGGCGTGGTGGGCCACAAGTGCCACGCCAAGATGATGCTGATCGTGCGCCGCGTGCCCGTGAACGGCCGCATGGTGCTGCGCCGCTACGTGCACCTCGGCACCGGCAACTACCATCCGCGCACGGCGCGCCTCTACACCGACTTCGGCCTCATGACCTCGGAGCCGAAGATGTGCGAGGACGTGCATCACGTGTTCCAGCAGCTCACGGGCATTGGCGGCGAACTGCAGCTGCATGAGATGTGGCAGTCGCCGTTCACGCTGCACCCGAAGCTCATCGAGTCGATCCGCGCCGAAGCCGAGGCCGCGCGCGCGGGGAAGAAGGCGCGCATCGTCGCGAAGATGAACGCGCTGCTCGAACCGACGGTCATCGATGAGTTGTACGAAGCGTCACAGGCCGGCGTGAAGATCGATCTCATCATCCGTGGCGTGTGTTCGCTGCAGCCCGGCGTGCCGGGGCTCTCCGAGAACATCACGGTGCGCTCGATCGTCGGGCGTTTTCTCGAGCACCATCGCATCTACTACTTCTATGCGGGCGGCAAGGAAGACATCTATCTGTCGAGCGCGGACTGGATGGATCGCAACCTGTTCCGCCGTGTCGAAGTGGCCTTCCCGATTCACGACCGCAGGCTCAAGCGCCGCGTAATCGCCGAAGGGCTTTCGACCTTCCTCGGCGACAACCAGTCGGCGTGGCTCATGCAGAGCGACGGTCACTATCGGCGCCGCCGCGCGGGCAAAGCCGTGCGCAATGCACAGTTGAGTCTGCTGGCGAAGTTCTGCCCATGAAGGTGTGAAGCCCGCGGGTTGTGAACGCAAAAAGCAAGACGCAAAAAAAGCCGCTCAGTATGAAGCGGCTTTTTCATTTGCGGCAGCCGATTTTCACGCCGGCGCCGGCTGCCTTCTCGTCGTGCGCTTTGCCGGAAAGCGCACCGTGAACGTACTGCCCCGCCCTTCCTCGCTCTTCACTTCGAGCGCCGCATCGTGACGTTGCAGCACGTGCTTCACGATCGCAAGGCCCAGCCCCGTGCCGCCCGTGTCGCGCGAACGGCTGCGGTCCACGCGGTAGAAGCGCTCGGTCAGGCGCGGAATATCGGCGGCCGGAATGCCAAACCCGGTATCGGTGACTGAGAACACCGCGCTGCCGCGCTCCGCGCGCCAGGACAGATGCACCGTGCCGCCCTCGGGCGTGTAGCGCACCGCATTGGTTGCGAGATTGCCGAGCGCGCTCAGGATCTCGCTTTCAGAGCCCGTGACGCTCAGCCCGTCGTCGAAATCGGTCGTGATGCGATGATGGCCACCCGAAAGGCTTTCGGCGTCCTCGCGCACGTGCCCGAGCACCGCGCGCATGTCGACCATCTGCTCGTCCGGCAAACGCGCCTCGCCTTCGAGTTTGGCGAGCACGAGCAGGTCCGTGACGATGTGGCGCATACGCGAGGCCTGCTGCTCCATCAGCTCCAGATAGCGGATGCGCTCAGCTTCCGAGAGCGGCAGCTCGCGCATCGTCTCGAGGAAGCCGGAGAGCACCGTGATAGGCGTCTTCAGTTCGTGCGAGACGTTGGCCACGAAGTCGCGCCGCATGGCGTCGGTGCGCTCGAGCTCGGTGATGTCCTGCGAAAGCACGAGCTTGCGGTTCTCGCCGTACGGGAACACCTGCACGGAGATCACGTTCTGCCGCTTCGTCCCCATGCCGCGCATGATGAGCATGTCCT
>NZ_DATJWR010000304.1:0-13596 GCF_035501035.1 Paraburkholderia sp. | reverse complement strand
GCCTTGGCTCGCCGGCCATGACCACGCGCGGCTTCGGCGTGAAGGAAGCCGAGCAGGTGGGCAACCTGATTGCCGACGTGCTCGACAATCCGGAAGACGCGGCGACGATCGAGCGCGTGCGCACGCAGGTCGCCGAGCTGACGAAGCGTTTCCCGGTTTATCGCTAAGCCTGGCGCCGACTCAGCATGCGCTGCCCCTTCTGCCGGCACGAAGACACGCAGGTCGTTGACTCGCGCGTGTCCGAAGACGGCGCCGCGATCCGGCGCCGGCGCCGCTGCCCGGCCTGCGACAAGCGTTTCACGACGTACGAGCGGGTCGAGCTGGCCATGCCTGCCGTGGTCAAGAAGGATGGCAGCCGCACGGAATTCGACCGCCGCAAGATCATGGCGAGCATGCAACTGGCGCTGCGCAAGCGCCCGGTTGCGGCCGATGCGATCGACGCGGCGGTTGCCCGCATCGAATATCAACTGCTCGGCAGCGGCGAGCGCGAAGTGCGCAGCGAGCGTCTTGGCGAGCTCGTGATGGCCGAGTTGCGCGAGCTCGACAAGGTTGCGTTCGTGCGTTTTGCCTCGGTGTACCGACGTTTCGAAGACGTCTCCGAATTCGAAGATGTGATCGAAGAATTCCGCCGTGCGGGCGCCGCCGCGACGCCCGCGAAAAAGCGCTGAGCGCGTTCGCATTTCCGTTCTCCCTCCTCTTTGCCGCTGTCATGACGCTTGCATTCTCGCGAGCGAGGGCTGCGCGCACCAGCTAGCCGTTCGGCTAATTGTTCCGTTTCACATTCGTCCGTAGATTGATGGCAATCCGCTCAAACTAAGGATTGCTGATGAAATGCCGAGGATTCACGCTCGTCGAGACGATGGTCGTCATCGTCTTGCTCGCGATCTGCGCAACCGTTTCCACGCCCGTGTTCACGGCGTGGCGCGTGCGCGACCAGGTCGACGCGCGCGCCAGCGCGATGCTCGGCACGCTCGCCTACGCGCGCAACGAAGCGATCCGGCGCAAGGCGCGCATCACCGTTTGCCGTGTCGACGCCGCGCGCAACTGTCTTGCGGCGGCGAAAGCCTGTCCGTCCGGTCTTGCCGACTGGTCCTGCGGCTGGGCGGTCATGCTCGAGCGGGCCGGTGCATACACGCCTTTGCGCGTCCAGCCGGCGCTCGATGCGATTGCCGTGGCATCGGGGCTCACTGCCATCACGTTCACGCCGCCGGCGGGGCAGGCCATCGGCAGCCTGCGCAATATCGAGATCGCTCCGCGCGTCTCGTCTGCCGCACAGCGTGGCGCGGGGTGGCGGCGCTGCATACGGATTGCGGCGGGCGGGCGCGCGCGTATCAGCGATGGCGCGTGCTCGGGGGCGTCATGAGCCGGGCTGCGGGTCGTGGCGTGGGCGGGTCGACGCTGCTCGAAGTCGCCATTGCGGTTGGCATCATGGCGATGTGCGGTCTCGGCCTGATGAGCACGCAACTCGGGCTGTCCCGTCAGGCGCAGCAGGCTGCGGCGCGCGAGCGTGCTGTCTTCGCGGCCGACGCCCTTGCCGAAGCCGCTCGCGCGGCGGGTGCCGGGGGCGCAACTGGCATTGCGACAGACCGATGGAAGGCGTTGACTGCGACCATCGTGCCCGAAGGGCAACTGAGCACATCTAGCGCGGGAGGAGATGCGTCGATTGCGACGGTCAGCTGGCTGGCTACGCCGTTCGGCACGGTGTCCGGCACTGCGGCGACTTCCCGTATCGCGGCATGTATCGACGCTGCGGTGCCTGCCGGGCGCGACTGCGCCAGCCTGGCTTTCCTGCGATGAATCGGAGGCTCGCTCACGTGAGTCGCGAAGGCGGCCACACGCTCCTCGAATTGACGATTGCCGTCGCGCTGGGTCTGGTGGTGACGCTCGGCGCTTTGTCAGCCTACCGAACGCAACGCCAGGGCTTCGCGTATGCGAGCGACGCCGCGCGTATTCACGAGGCCGGCATGAATGCGTTATTGCTGATCGGAGAGCAGATCCAGATGGCGGGCTTCGTCGCCGCGGACGCGCGAGCGTCGCTTGCCGGTCCCGCGATCTTCGGCTGCTCCGCCGGGCGGCCGGCAGGCGCCGATGCTGCGCTCGCCTGCGAGTCGCTATCGAGCCGCTCCGACGGTCTCGCCGTGCGCTATCAAGGCGACGGTGTATCGACATGGGCCGCCTCTAATGGCCGGGTCACCGATTGCCTCGGTCAGGCGGTGGGCGCTGCGGGCGTCGAGATCGTGAACCGCTATCACGCAAAGCCGAGCGGTTCGACCGGCGAGCCCGAGCTTTACTGCGAAGGCTCCGGCAGGGTCGGCACGGCGCAACCGCTCGTCGAGGGCGTCGAGCGCTTGCGGCTGCGCTATTGGACGGCGGCCGCGGCGCAGCCGCTCGATGCGTCGGCGCTCGCGCGCGACCAGTGGGCAGCGGTCGTCGCGGTAGACCTCTGCGTGCTGGTGCGCGGCGCAGCCTTTGCTCGCCGCACGCACTACGTCGATTGCGACGGCGCGCAGGCTGTCGGCGCGGATGGGCGCGCACGGCAGGCGTTCTGGCGGCACATCGTGCTGCGCAACGTGGCGCAGGAGGCTTCGTGAGCGCGCGCCGACGCAAGGGGCGCAACTCGTGGGCCGCGCGTCGCGGCGTAGCGCTGCCGGTCGTGCTGCTCATCACCTCGATTATGCTGGTGACGTCGGCGGCCTGGTTCGAGGCGGCGCTGCTCGCGAGGCGCAACGCGGACGCCGTTGCCGATCATCTGCAGTCCTTCCATGCCGCCGATGCCGCGCTCGTGCTGTGCTCGCGTGCGCTTACGGACGGCTCGCTGGCCGCGCCTGCGGCCGTGACGCAGTCCGGCGAGCCGCAAGCCTGGCAGCAGCAAGAGGGCTTCGAGCGGCAGGCCGTGACGCCCGTTGCCGCATGGGCGGGCTCGGGGCGCGCGCCGCAATGCTTCGTGGAGGCGTGGCGCATCGACAGCCGTCCGCTGGCTCGCGCGTACCTCGTCACGGCGCGAGGGTTCGGCGTATCGGCAGAGACACAAAGCTGGCTGCAGGACCAGTTGGTCATCGAAGGATCGGGCGAGGCGGAGCGCGTCGAGCACCACTGGCGCCGCGTCGCCGCGAGGCCGTTTTGAAGAGGGAAGGGGGAGAAGTGAAAAGCAACGGGCACCGCGCATTCACATTGCTCGAACTGGTCATCGCCCTGGCGGCGGTCGCCATCGTCGCGGCTTTTGCGTTGCCGGGATGGCATGCGCAGATCGCACGCGGGCATCGTATCGATGCCGTGGCCGCGCTCTATCGCGCGGCGCAGTTCGTCGATGCGCAGACCGCCTCGATGGCGACATTGCCGGCGGGACTCGACCAGGCGCCAGCGACGGGACGTCCCGTCTACCGTTTGCGCCTGATGTCTGCCGACGAGTCGAACGGCGGCTACGCCATCGCGGCCGAACCTGATGACGCCGGACCGATGCGCGACGATGCTTGCGGTGCCTTCCTGCTCGATGCCACGGGCGCACGCAGCAATCAGGCGGCTGGCGGCATCGTCGCCGAGACGATTACGCTAATGTGCTGGAAGGACCGTTGAACTGCAGGATGCCGGCTAGCGAACAGCGTCAGCCGGTGAGGTCGTCTTCGTCGGACGACTCGCTTCGAGTGCGGGCCGGTGCAGCGCCGCGCTGGCGCCGCACCTGCTGCCATACGCGATACGCCTCCCATGCCGTCAAGGCGAGGCCGCCCCACTTGACGGTGGGGCCCGCGGCGGCCGCAATGCTCGAGCGCAGCGGCTTTGCGACGATGAGCGAGATGAGCGAACTGAGCAGCGGATACTGCTTGAGCAGGCTGCCAATTCCCGCGCCCGCGCCCGCACGGCCGCCCGCACCAGCGCGCCCGAAGCTCGGGACGATGAGGCGCAGCCAACTGAAACGCGTAACGGTCTCCCGGAGCTCCACGACTGCTTCGGCCATCTCGGCACGCTCCACGCTCGCGCGCACGATCAGCAGTTCCTTGCGCAGCGCGCGCAGTTGCGGTGTCGACAGGTCGTGCGAGCGGTTGCGAGTAGGGCGGAAGGTGGTGTCCGGTCGGAGTTGGCTCATTGCGTTGGCTCGCGGATATCGGTTCACAGGCGGTTCAGAGACTGGCTGACGGGCCGGTGACAGGTGCGCAACACGCCAGGCGAACGCGCGGCCGTCCGTCTCGAGCCTGACCGGCTAGGGTTTGCGCAGGATTTCGCGGTCTTTCTCGAATTCCTCTAGCGTCGCCTGAAAAACGAGAGGCGCATTGCGCAGACCATTGCGCGCCTTCAAGGCACAGACAATTGCCGCGATCGCATAGACAGCAGTAATGCCAGTGAGCGCTTGCCAGCGCCACGTGTCCCAGAAGGCAATGGCAACGAGCGCTGTGAGCGCAACGAGCGCGAGCAGCGCAAGCATCATTGCCGCGAGACCGAGGAAGAGCACGACTATCAGCCGCTCCTTCTCTTCGGCGAGTTCGATGCCGATCAGTTCGAGACGCGTCTGGAGCATGGCGAACGCGGAACCGAGCAGGCGGCGCAATGGTCCGTGTTCGTGTCGCGGCGAATGGGTGTCTGTCGTCATGGCGAGGGCGGAGTTGCGCAGGTGAATGCGTCGGCGATGCGCGAGAATAAACAGCCGGCGGGATCGCCCGGCAAAACCAGCCGGCACGGCGGCCAGCGCCCGTGCCAGCGAGAACCCATCAGCATGTATGCAGGCAGCCATGGCTCCTCGCATGCATGGCGCGGGAAGGACTGCTTCCGCCCGCGCCCCTCAGCGAGTGCTGGCCGGTGCTTACTTGCGGTTGATCAGCAGGCCGACCAGCACGCCCACGCCAGCAGCGATGCCGATCGACGCCCACGGATGCTCGTGCACGTAGTCGTCGGTGGCTCGCGCCGCTTTTTTGCCTTTTTCGACCACCACGACCTGAACGTCGGCTGCTTTCTCTTTTGCCTGCTTCAGCCGCGAGAGTGCCGTTTCGCGCAACTCCGAAGCGCGCTCGCCCGTAGCGCTCGCTGCCTGCTTGAGCAGGTCCTCCGCATCCGCGAGGACAGTTTTGATATCGGACATCAGCCTCTCCTTGTTGACTTCTGACATTGACTGGCTCCCATCGTGTCACATCATCCGCAAATCGTAACAAAGATACGGGCGCTGGCAAGCGTGATGCGCCGCTATGTTTCCAAAACGCACGATCCATTCCCGCGATCGTGCATGGACGCAAGTGTGGATCAAACGTCCAAAACGTACACGGCGAAACTGATTGAGTTGATGCGGCACCAAAAGTTTCCAGCAATCGGCTCAAAATTACAAAAACTCATACCGGTGTGAGGCGATGTTCGTTAGCGGGGCGCGACCATGCCCTGTATGCTTGAGTGCGTGAATGTTCACGGGATCAACGGGCCGCTCTCGCCCACTTCGTTCAAAGGAACCGCAACATGAGTCTACGTCTTGGCGATATCGCACCTGACTTCGAGCAGGATTCGAGCATTGGCCGCATCAAGTTTCACGAGTGGCTCGGCAATAGCTGGGGCGTGCTGTTTTCGCATCCGGCCGATTTCACGCCGGTCTGCACGACTGAGTTGGGCCTGACCGCGAAGCTCAAGGACGAATTCGAGAAGCGCAACGTGAAGACGATCGCGCTTTCGGTGGATAGCGCCGAGTCGCACAACGAGTGGATCAAGGACATCAACGAGACGCAGGCGGCGAGCGTAGGCTTCCCGATTCTCGCAGATGCCGACCGCAAGGTATCCACGCTCTACGACATGATTCACCCGAACGCGAATGAGACGCTCACCGTGCGCTCGCTGTTCGTGATCGATCCGAACAAGAAGGTGCGTCTCGTCATCACGTATCCGGCGAGCACGGGCCGCAACTTCGATGAAGTGCTGCGCGTGATCGACTCTCTGCAGCTCACCGACAACTATCAGGTCGCGACGCCCGGTAACTGGAAGCAGGGCGATGACGTCGTGATCGTCCCGTCGCTGAAGGACGAAGAGGTCATCAAGCAGAAGTTCCCGAAGGGCTACAAGGCGGTGCGTCCTTATCTGCGTCTCACGCCGCAGCCGAACAAGTAAGCTTTTCGGCCAGCTACCCCGCGGCGGCGACGCGCGGGGTGCGGGGCATGGCAATAGGCAGAAACAAAAACGCCGCACGAAATGAATCGTGCGGCGTTTTTTTATCTGCGCGAGGCGGGACGGCGGGGCGATCAGAAGAATGCCTGAATGCCCGTTTGCGCGCGGCCCAGGATCAGCGCGTGGATGTCGTGCGTGCCTTCGTACGTGTTCACCACTTCGAGGTTCACGAGGTGGCGTGCGACGCCGAACTCATCCGAGATGCCGTTGCCACCCAGCATGTCGCGCGCGAGGCGCGCGATGTCGAGCGACTTGCCACATGAGTTGCGCTTCATGATCGACGTGATCTCCACGGCCGCCGTGCCTTCGTCCTTCATGCGGCCAAGGCGCAGGCAGCCTTGCAGGCCGAGCGTGATTTCCGTCTGCATGTCGGCGAGCTTCTTCTGGATCAGCTGGTTCGCCGCGAGCGGGCGGCCGAACTGCTTGCGGTCGAGCACATACTGGCGCGCCGTGTGCCAGCAAGCTTCCGCCGCGCCGAGCGCGCCCCACGCAATGCCGTAGCGCGCCGAGTTCAGACAGGTGAACGGACCGCGCAGGCCCTTCACGCCGGGCATGATGTTTTCTTCCGGCACGAACACTTCGTCGAGCACGATTTCGCCGGTAATCGACGCGCGCAGGCCCACCTTGCCGTGGATCGCCGGCGCCGAGAGGCCCTTCCAGCCCTTCTCCAGAATGAAGCCGCGGATGTCGTCCTTGCCGTCTTCCTCGAGCTTCGCCCAGACGACGAACACATCGGCGATCGGCGAGTTCGTGATCCACATCTTCGCGCCGGAGAGCGAGTAGCCGCCGTTCACCTTCTTCGCGCGCGTGACCATGCTGCCCGGATCCGAGCCGTGGTTCGGCTCCGTCAGGCCGAAGCAGCCAATCCACTCACCGCTGGCGAGCTTGGGCAGGTACTTCTGCTTTTGCGCTTCGGAGCCGAATTCGAAGATCGGCACCATCACGAGCGACGACTGCACCGACATCATCGAGCGGTAGCCCGAGTCGACACGCTCCACTTCGCGCGCGATCAGGCCGTAGGCCACATAGTTCAGGCCGGGGCCGCCATATTGCTCGGGGATGGTCGGGCCGAGCAGGCCGACTTCGCCCATCTCGCGGAAGATCGCGGCATCCGTTTTTTCGTGACGGAACGCTTCCAGCACGCGCGGCGCGAGCTTGTCCTGCGAATACGCGGCGGCGGCGTCGCGCACCATGCGCTCGTCTTCGGTGAGCTGCTGGTCGAGCAGCAGCGGATCTTCCCAATGGAACTGGGCGTTTGCGGCCATGGTGTCTCTCCTTCCAAATCTCACTCTGAATGGGCAATTTGCGCTTGACGGGGGTTCCGCTATGCGGAACAATGTTTTGCAAATCGACCTTAGTGTATCACTAGCGCGCCCATGTCTGCATCCGGATCGACGTCTTCTTCATCGTTTTCTTCCACGCTCGAACAAGGCCCGATCGACGAGCGCAAGTTCGTCGTGGCGCTCGCCCGAGGGCTTGACCTGCTGCGTGCATTCCGCCCCGGCGAGATGCTGCTCGGCAATCGGGACTTCGTCGAGCGCACGGGCTTGCCGAAGGCGACCGTGAACCGGCTCGCCTACACGCTGACCGTGCTCGGCTACCTGCGCTTCGACGAATCGCTCGGCAAATATGCGCTCGACGCCGGGGTGCTGTCACTCGGCTTCGCGCTGCTCTCGGGCACCGATACGCTCGAGCTCGCGCGGCCTCACATGCGCGCGTTCGCACGCGAGGTGGGTGCTGCGGTGTCGCTAGGGTGCCGCGACGGCCTCGACGTGATTTATCTTGAGACGATCCGCAGCGAGACGGCGCTCACGCTGGGTCTCGCCTCGGGCTCGCGCCTCTCGATGCTGACGAGCTCGATGGGCCGCGCGTACCTGGCCGTGCAGCCAATCGACGTGCGCATGGCATTGTTCGCCGAGCTCGAGAAGGCGGCGGGCGCCGAGGGGCCGGCGCTGGTCGAGGCCGCGAAGCGTGAGATCGAGGTGTTTGGGAAGGAGGGGTGCTGCTATTCGTTTCGCGACTGGCACGAAGACGTGAACGCCGTGGCCGTGCCGTTTCGCGAGCCGCGCGAGCGGCGCTGGCTCGTGCTCAGTTGCAGCGGGCCGGCTTCGTCGATGGGCCCGGAGGTGTTCCGCGAGCGTGTCGCGCCGCTGCTGAAGTCGCTGGCGCGGCGCCTTGGCGAAACGGTCTGAGTCGAGACTCGAGCCGCAAGGGGCGAAAAAAAGCCGACCCTCGGGTCGGCTTTTTCTTGCGTGGCGCGAGGCTCAGTGATTCAGTCGGCCGAGCAGCAGGAACTCCATTAGTGCCTTCTGCACGTGCAGACGGTTTTCCGCCTCGTCCCAAACCACGCTCTGCGGCCCGTCGATCACTTCGGCGCTCACTTCCTCGCCGCGGTGCGCGGGCAGGCAGTGCATGAAGAGCGCGTCGGCGTTGGCGCGGGCCATCATCGGCGCGTCCACGCACCAGTCGGCGAAAGCCTGCTTGCGCGCCTCGTTCTCGGCTTCGAAGCCCATGCTGGTCCAGACGTCCGTGGTGACGAGGTCCGCGCCTTCGCAGGCGTCGTGCGGGTCTTCGAACACTTCGTAGAACGGCTTGCTTTCCGGTGCGACCATCGCCGCATCGAGCGCGTAGCCGGGCGGCGTGGAGATGCGCAGCTTGAAGTCGAGGATCTGGGCGGCTTCGATCCACGTGTAGAGCATGTTGTTGGCGTCGCCGACCCATGCGACGGTCTTGCCGCGAATCGGGCCGCGATGCTCGTAGTACGTGAAGATGTCGGCCAGCACCTGGCAGGGGTGATACTCGTTGGTCAGGCCATTGATGACCGGCACGCGCGAATTTTCCGCGAAGCGCGTGAGGATGTCCTGGCCGAACGTACGGATCATGATGATGTCGACCATGCGCGAGATCACCTGCGCGGCGTCTTCGATCGGTTCGCCACGGCCGAGTTGCGTGTCGCGCGTGCTCATGAACACGGCGTGGCCGCCGAGCTGGAAGATACCCGCTTCGAACGACAGGCGCGTGCGCGTGGAGTTCTTCTCGAAGATCATCGCCAGCGTGCGGTCGTGCAGTGGGTGATAGGTCTCGTAATTCTTGAACTTGCGCTTCAGGATGCGCGCGCGCTCCAGCACATATTCATAATCGTCAAGGGAGAAATCCTTGAACTGCAGGTAATGGCGTATGGTCCGGGAGGTCATGAAACGAAAACAGCGCCCGATCCGGCCTCGAACTGCAGGTTGGAGCCGGCGACGCCGCTGCGGTTGGTGGTAAGTCAAAGCAGCATAAAGGATTTTGCGCAATTTGACGAGTTGCCCGAAAGTTTGGCATTGCGTACCGGCGCGCGGCATACGGCGACTTCGGAGTGCCGGAAGGGGGAGCATTTCAGCCTTTCAGGTACCTTGTGTGCGCTGCGTCAAAACGGCCGGTACGCTATAATCTCAAGGTTTTTTCAGGCACGACAAACGGGCTCCAGGCGTAGATGGCGGCAAGGTGGCAACACCTGCGGCGACACCAGGCAAGCCCGCGGGAGCGGCCTGTGCGCTGGCCGGCAGTGCGCCGCGAAATCGGCCCGTCGATCCCGTTGCAATGATCCCGTTGCGACGTGCGGCGGTGATTTTCGAGGCGACGCCGGGCCGGGTGCGCGGGCAGCCGTTCCCCATCCATTGGACTGACCATGCGCGTGGCGGCGGGCGAACTCCTGCGGCCGGCATCCCGCGGTACAAGTGCGGGTGCAGCGCTCGTGCCGCCGTTACACGCTGTGAACGCACCCAGCAGCTATATACACAGGTACTCCTGCATGGCCGACGAAGCTCCAACCGAATACTTCATTCAAGGCATCACCAGTTCAGGGAAGAAGTTTCGTCCGAGCGACTGGTCGGAACGTCTTGCGGGGGTGATGTCGAGCTTCGGCCCGAAGGCGTCGGCCAATGCGCGCGGGCCGAATGCCTATCTGCGCTATTCGCTCTACGTGCGGCCGACGATGATCGGCGATCTCAAGGTCGTGGTGCTGGATTCGCGCCTGAAGGACATCGAGCCGATGGCCTTCAACTTCGTGATGAACTTCGCCAAGGACAACGATCTCCTCGTGACCGAGGCGTGCGAACTGCCGCTGGATCACGCGACGCAGCAAGGCGGCGTTCGCTAACAGGCGACGCGGCCGTAGAGAAGCATCGGGCAGGGCGCGACAGCGCCAGCCGCGACGAATGACCCGCTTCTGCGGTTTTTTTCATATGCCCGTTCGGCTCGGAACAGGCAAGGCGGCAGCCAGCGAGCGTGCAAACGGCAGCGGAAACAAAAAAACCCGCCGAAGCGGGTTTTTTGTGGCGCAGTGGAGGCTGCAAGTGGCACGCCGAAGCGAGCCGCCTCGATCCATGCGTTACTGCGCAGCCTGCATCGCCTTGACGGCGGCGGTCAGACGGCTCTTGTGGCGAGCTGCCTTGTTCTTGTGAACGATCTTCTTGTCGGCAATGATGTCGAGCGTCTTTGCCGATGCCTTCAGAATTTCAGCGGCTGCAGCCTTGTCACCGGCGTCGATCGCCTTGCGAACGGCCTTGATGGCGGTGCGGAATTTCGAGCGCAGTGCCGAGTTGTGCGAATTTGCCTTCGAGGCCTGACGGGCACGCTTGCGTGCTTGTGCGGAGTTTGCCATTACGGTTCCTTGTGTTTCCGGAGCTTGAGCCCGCTGACGTCGAGTCTGGCTGGGCGAAGCTCTTTGCCTGGATTTGAACTTGCGGACACGATTGCCCGAAAGCGCAAAACGGTATTTGCCGGTTTGCTTTGCGTACTGCTGCTTTGCCGGCTGCGCCCCTTGTGCCAAAGTGGAAATGGGCTGACCGATGTTCACGGCCGCTTACCGCTTTCTTTCCGGGGCGCGGTTCGAAAGCTGATGAACTCCCGAATCGGCGATTATAGCAACTAACCCCACGGCGCGACAAGCTCGACGAGCCGCGCGGGCACGGGGGTTCTGACCGCCGTGCGTCCGATTGTCGAAAAAAGAGCGGGGGGTCGTGCGAACGTCGGGCCATCGGCGCGGTCACAATCGCTCACAACGTGCTTCGCGCGAGATGTTTTCAAACTGTGGGCGGCTGGACATCCTACAGGGCATCCCAGGCAATCGACCCATCGTGCGGACGTCCGGAAATGGAGCCGTATCGCAGACTTTTCGCGGCCGGTTTCCCGCGCTGCGCGGCTATTGACGCTGCGCAGCGGCGTAGCACCGGACGGCACCCGTATAATGACGGCCCCATGAATCTATTCCGAGCCCTGCTGACAGTCAGCGGCTTCACGCTGCTGTCGCGCGTGACCGGACTGGCCCGAGAAACGCTGATAGCGCGCGCGTTTGGTGCGAGCCAGTTTACCGACGCTTTCTACGTCGCGTTTCGCATTCCCAACCTGCTGCGCCGCATCTCGGCGGAAGGCGCCTTTTCGCAGGCGTTCGTGCCGATTCTCGCGGAGTTCAAGAACCAGAAGGGCCACGACGCCACGCGCGACCTCGTCGACGCGACCTCAACCGTTCTCGCATGGGTGCTCGCGGCGCTCTCGCTGCTTGGCATCTTCGGCGCGTCGTTCGTCGTGACCGTGGTCGCTTCGGGCCTGAAGAGCGACGGGCAAGCGTATCCGCTTGCCGTCGCGATGACGCGCATCATGTTCCCCTATATCGTGTTCATCTCGCTGACGTCGCTCGCGTCCGGCGTGCTCAACACGTACAAGCAGTTCTCGCTGCCCGCGTTCGCGCCGGTCCTGCTCAACGTCTCGTTCATCACGGCCGCCGTTGCGTTCGCGCCGCACATGAAGCAGCCTGTCTACGCGCTCGCGTGGGCCGTGATCGTGGGCGGCGTGCTGCAGTTCCTCGTGCAGCTGCCGGGGCTCAAGCGCATCGACATGATGCCGCGCATCGGCCTGAACCCGCTGAAGGCGCTTGCGCATCGCGGCGTGAAGCGCGTGCTCGCGAAGATGGTGCCGGCCATGTTCGCCGTCTCCGTCGCACAGATCAGCCTCATCATCAATACCAATATCGCCTCGCGTCTCGGTGCGGGCGCGGTTTCGTGGATCAACTACGCCGACCGCCTGATGGAGTTTCCCACGGCGCTGCTCGGCGTGGCGCTCGGGACGATCCTGCTGCCGAGCCTCTCGAAGGCGCACGTCGACGCTGACCCGCATGAGTACTCGGCGCTGCTCGACTGGGGCCTGCGCGTGACCTTCCTGCTTGCCGCGCCTTCGGCCGTCGCGTTGTTCTTCTTCGCCGAGCCGCTCACCGCCACGCTGTTCCACTACGGCAAGTTCGACGCGAATTCGGTCGTCATGACGGCCCGCGCGCTGGCGGCATACGGCGTGGGCCTCGTCGGCCTCATCCTCATCAAGATCCTTGCGCCCGGTTTCTACGCTCGCCAGGACATCAAGACGCCGGTGAAGATCGGCGTGGGCGTGCTCATCGCCACGCAGATCAGCAACTACATCTTCGTGCCGATCTTCTCGCACGCAGGCCTCACGCTCTCGGTCGGGCTCGGCGCCTGCATGAACGCGCTGCTGCTCTTCATTGGCTTGCGCCGCCGAGGCATTTACATGCCGTCCTCGGGTTGGGCGACGTTCTTCGTCCAATTGCTCGGGGCATGCCTCGTGCTGGCAGGTGCGATGCACTGGTGTTCGATCAGCTATGACTGGATCGGTTTGCGTCATGAACCGCTCGCGCGCATCGCTCTGCTCGCTGCGTGCCTCGTTCTGTTCGCGGCGCTATATTTCGGTATGCTGTGGCTGATGGGCTTCAAATACGCGTACTTCAAGAGGCGGGCGAAGTGAGCACGATGTCTACGCGGGTTCTGGATTACTTCAGCGCGCTCGTTGCTGACGACGAGAGCCTGCCGCTCACCGAAGCGGCGCTCGCCATCGCGCAGGACGCCTATCCCGACCTCGATCTGCAAGGCACGCTTGCCGAAATCGACGAGCTCGCGCTGCGTGTGCGGCGCCGCATGCCCGAAGGCGCGGACGTGCGTCAGCAGATTGCCGCGCTCAACCGCTGCTTCTTCCGCGAGATGGGCTTCGCGGCCAACCTCAACGACTTCCTCGATCCCGACAACAGCCACCTGAACGTCGTGCTCAAGCGTCGGCGCGGCATTCCCATTTCGCTGGCCGTGCTGTATCTGGAGATGGCGGCCCAGCTCGGCCTGCCGGTAAGGGGAGTGTCGTTTCCGGGGCATTTCCTGATGCGCGTCTCGCTGCCCGAAGGCGACGAGATGCTCGATCCCACCACGGGCCGCACGCTCACCGAATCCGACATGGTGGAGATGCTCGAGCCCTTCGTCGCCAACGCCGGCGATTCGGTGGCGCGCGCGCTGCGCATGCTGCTCGAACCGGCCACGCGCCGCGAAATCGTCGCGCGCATGCTGCGCAACCTGAAGGCCGTCTATCTGCAGACCGAGCGCTGGCAACGCCTGCTTGCCATCCAGCAGCGGCTCGTGATCCTGCTGCCCGAGA
>NZ_DATJWR010000303.1:0-4741 GCF_035501035.1 Paraburkholderia sp. | reverse complement strand
GGCAAAAATCTTCTGCGTTGCGAACCAGAAGGGCGGCGTCGGCAAGACGACGACAACGGTCAATCTCGCCGCGAGCCTCGCATCGCAGGGACAACGTGTCCTTCTCATCGACCTCGACCCGCAGGGCAACGCCACGATGGGCAGCGGCATCGACAAGGCAGCGTGCGAGAACACGGTGTACGAGGTGCTCGTCGACGGTGTCACGGTGAACGATGCGCGCACGAGGCCGGAGCAGGTCGGCTACGACGTGCTGCCCGCCAATCGCGAACTGGCCGGCGCCGAAGTGGAGTTGGTCTCGGTTGATCAACGCGAGCGTCGCCTGAAGACCGCGCTCGCCGAAGTCGACGCCGAGTACGATTTCGTGCTGATCGACTGCCCGCCGGCCTTGTCGCTGCTCACGCTTAACGGCCTGTGCGCTGCGCACGGTGTGGTAATCCCGATGCAGTGCGAATATTTTGCGCTGGAAGGGCTGTCGGATCTCGTCAACACGATCAAGCAGGTTCACGCGAACATGAATCGCGACCTGAAGGTCATCGGTCTTCTGCGGGTGATGTTCGACCCGCGCATCACGCTGCAGCAGCAGGTTTCCGAGCAGTTGAAGGAGCACTTCGGCGACAAGGTGTTCGACGCCGTGATCCCGCGCAATGTCCGTCTTGCGGAAGCGCCCAGCTATGGTTTGCCGGGCGTGGTGTTCGATCGCGCGTCGCGCGGCGCGCAGGCCTATGTGCAGTTCGGCGCGGAAATGATCGAGCGCGTGCGCGCACTCTGACGAGAGACTGGGGAAGCACGATGAACGCAGTAGCACGCAAGAAGGGATTGGGCCGGGGGCTGGAAGCACTGCTTGGCGGTAGCGCCGACATTACCGAGGCGGTGAAGATCGACGGTGCGCCGAACACGCTGCCGCTCACGCAAATGCAGGCCGGCAAGTACCAGCCGCGCACGCGCATGGACGAGGGTGCGCTGCAGGAGCTGGCCGCGAGCATCCGGGCGCAAGGCCTGATGCAGCCGATCCTGGTGCGCCCGGTCGCGCCGGGTCGCTACGAAATCATCGCGGGCGAGCGGCGTTTCCGTGCGGCGCATATCGCGGGGCTGAGCGAAGTGCCGGTGCTCGTGAAGGACGTGCCCGACCAGGCCGCTGCGGCGATGGCGCTGATCGAGAACATCCAGCGCGAGGACCTGAATCCACTCGAAGAGGCGCAGGGCATCCAGCGCCTGCTCGACGAGTTCAGCTTCACGCACGAGCAGGCGGCCGAATCGGTGGGCCGCTCGCGCAGCGCCGTGTCGAATCTGCTGCGTCTGCTTAATCTCGCGGCGCCGGTGCAGACCATGCTGCTCGCCGGCGATCTCGACATGGGCCACGCGCGCGCACTGCTCGCCGTGGACGCCGCCACGCAGATCACACTTGCCAACCAGGTGGTCAACAAGCGGATGTCGGTGCGTGAAACGGAGAAGCTCGTTTCGGCCACGACGAAGGCTGCGCCCGCCGTGAAGGCTAAGGCGGCGCACGACGGCGGCCGCGACACGCGCCGCCTCGAGGAGGAGCTTTCCGACCTGCTGGCCGCGACCGTGAAGATCAAGCTCGGCCGACGCGGGCGAGGGCAGCTCACGGTCGACTTCGGCGACCTCGACGCGCTCGACGGCATTCTGCTGCGTCTGCGCGGCGAAACGGCGGTCTGATGCGCACCGCCGCAAACGCGCGCACCGGCGCATAACCGGTGCGCGAATCGCAGCAGGGCGCCCGCGGGCCCTTGAGCCTGGTCCGCCGCGTTGGCGCATTCGCAGCGGCGGAGCCGGTGCTCTCGATTCTCGTCGTGGCGCTTCTCGCGCTGCAGATATTCGCGCCGCGCCCGTTGAGCACGCTGCCCGCGCTCGTCGACTGGCAAACGGTGATGACTCTCGCGGGCCTGCTCGTCCTGACGAAGGCGATCGAATATTCAGGACTGCTGACCTGGCTCGCACACCGGCTCGTGCACCACGTCCACTCGGAACGCGGGCTGGCATTGCTGCTCGTCGCGCTGGCAGCAGCCCTTTCGACGATCGTGACCAACGATGTCGCGCTCTTCGTCGTGGTGCCGCTCGTGCTTTCCCTGCACCAGCTTGCGCCGCTGCCGCTCAAGCGCCTTGTGATCGTCATCGCGCTTGGCGTGAACGCGGGCTCGGTGCTCACACCGCTCGGCAATCCGCAGAACCTGTTTCTCTGGCAGGTGAGCGGGGTGTCGTTCACGCGATTCGTGCTCAGGCTCGCCCCGTTGTGCGCATTTTTGATGGCGATGCTCGCCGTGCTCTCCGTATGCCTGTTCAAGACGCGCGCGCTCGACCTGTCGAAAGACGCTACACCCCAGCGCGTCGATCGAACGCTGGCCGTTGTCGCCGCTGCGCTTTTCGGCGCGTTCGTGCTGCTCGCCGACGCACACCATGCGGGTATCGCGCTGGCTGGCGTCGGTGCGGGCTTCCTGATCTGGCGCCCACGCATCGTGCTCAAGATCGACTGGCTGCTTTTGCTGATCTTCGTTCTGATGTTCATCGTCCTGCGCAGCGTAGCCGCGCTGCCCTGGATTCATCACGCGCTGGCGTCGCTCTCGCTGCAAACGCCGATGCGCGCTTTTGCCGCAGGCGCCGTGTTATCGCAGGCAATCAGCAATGTGCCGGCCGCCATCGTGCTCGCCGGCTTCACGCATGACTGGCGCGCGCTGGCTTTCGGCGTGAGCGTGGGTGGCTTTGGGGTCGCCATTGGTTCGCTCGCCAACCTTATCGCTGTGCGCCTTTCTGGCGAGCGTGGCGTGTGGCTGCCGTTTCACCTGATCTCCGTGCCATTCTGGATTGCGGCCTTTTTCGGCGGGGCGCTGCTGTTGCATCTGTTCTGATGTGGCGCTTTCCTCGCCCTGACTTGCACGTTGGTTGACCACAGATTTACCTGGTTATCCTGAAGAATGTTCCCTCTCTTACAGTTACCGTTAACGTGCTCGTAGCGGGCGGCTTTCCCGCATCATGAAGTCGTATTTCACGGGTGTTATTGAGCGGCCTAAAGTCTTGAATTGCCTGCAACTATCGCTTACAATCGCCCGGATTTAATTGGTTGGCGATGCTGTAAGTGCGCTGTAAAAAAATGCGCGCAAGGCAAATATCCGGAATCAAGCGATGGTGGGTCAGAGGCCAGACGAAGCGCCGCAGGCGCATGAAGGGCCCGATGTTCCACCGGGCGCAACCCGGGCATCCAGCCGGGGGCAGGATGCAACGGCAGAAACTTCCGGGCGCGTTGATCACAACGCGCGTTGGGATGAGTTGGACGCCAGCCAGCAAGACAACAACGATATCGTTCCGCTCACCCGGGCCGAGGCCGAGCAGCTCTTTGGCACAGAGGTGAGTCGCCCATCGCGCGTCACGCCGTTTCGGGTCGTGGCAGCGCAAGTGGCTTTGTCCCTGGTTGCAACGCTGGTGTGGTGGCTGTTTTATAAGCCGCCGGGCGCCGCTGCGCTGTCCGCGTTCCTGGGGGGGGCGATCTGCTGGTTGCCTGGTGCGCTCTTTGCCGCGCGCCTGAAGCAGTTGAGCAGGGCCGGCACCGTGCTGAACTGGATGCTTGGCGAAGCGTTCAAGATGGGGGCGACGATTGCGATGTTCGTCGCCATCGCGTTCTGGTATCGCGACGTGCAGTGGATCCCGTTGCTCGTCACCTACCTGATCGCACTAAAGACATACTGGATCGCGCTCGCGTGGCGCTGACCCACCAACATCGCGCCGCCCTGGCAAGCACCTACGGGCGTTGAGGCGATGCAGGTGGAGAGCGGCTGGCCCATGCGCAGTGGATAGACACGATCCGCGGCGGTGCGTTCCCGCAATACAGTATTGCGGCGGGAGCGACTGGAATCGATTTTCGACAATTTGGGTGGCTTTAACGATATGGCAGCTAGCGAAGGAACGCGCACTCTGGATCCGTCCGAGTACATTGCGCACCACTTGCAGAACTTTTCCACCTCGCACCAGACGTCGATCGTCGACTTCAGCGTCTGGAACATCGACACGCTGTTCTGGTCGATCCTCTGCGGCCTCGTGACCATCTTCGTGCTGCGTCTCGCCGCGCGCAAAGCGACCTCGGGCGTGCCGGGCCGCTTCCAGTGCGCCATCGAGATGCTGGTCGAAATGGTCGAAGACCAGTCGAAGTCCATCATCCATGGCAACCGCAAGTTCATCGCGCCGCTCGCACTGACCGTGTTCGTCTGGGTCGCGCTCATGAACTCGCTCGACTTCATTCCTGTCGACCTGCCGGGCCGCGTGATCGGCTGGCTCGGTCTGTCTGAAGCGCTGCCGCATCAGCGCATCGTCCCGACCGCCGACCTCAACGGCACGTTCGGCATCGCGCTCGGCGTGTTCGTGCTGATGATTTACTACAACCTCAAGATCAAGGGTCCCGGCGGCTTCGCACACGAGCTGCTCTCGGCCCCGTTCGGCGCGCATCCGCTGCTTTGGATCCCGAACCTTGCACTCAACATCATCGAGTTCGTCGCAAAGACGGTTTCGCTCGCCCTGCGGTTGTTCGGCAACATGTACGCAGGCGAACTGCTGTTCCTGCTGATCGCCCTGCTGGGCAGTCTGTGGACCTTCGGCGCGGACACGACGGTGCTTGGCTTCATCGGCCACGTGATTGCGGGCAGTGTCTGGGCGATCTTCCACATCCTGATCGTTCTGCTGCAGGCGTTCATTTTCATGATGCTGACGCTGGTGTACATCGGCCAGGCACACGACA
>NZ_DATJWR010000302.1:0-9535 GCF_035501035.1 Paraburkholderia sp. | reverse complement strand
GTGCAGCGCCGCGTCTGGGCCGTCGCCGCGCTCGTGCGTGCCTGGGCGCCCGTGCGCGAAGTGGTGCCCGGCATGAACAACCTGACGATCACCTTCGACCCGCTGACCGCCAACGCCGCGGCGCTCGCCGGCGCCCTCAGGGACGCGTGGCGCGACGCCGAGGACGCGCCCGAGGCGGGCCGCGAAGTCGAGATACCCGTGGTCTACGGCGGCGAGGAAGGTCCCGATCTCGAAGCGGTCGCGCACCAGTGCGGGCTCGCAGCGGCCGACGTCGCCGCGCGCCATGCCGCAGGCGCTTATACGGTGTTCTTCCTCGGCTTCCAGCCAGGCTTTGCGTATCTCGGCGGTCTCGAACCCGCGCTGCACGCGCCGCGGCGGCGGGAGCCGCGTCTTGCCGTCCCCGCGGGCTCGGTCGGCATCGGCGGGGAGCAGACGGGCATCTACCCGGCCGCGTCGCCGGGCGGCTGGCAACTGATCGGCCGCACCCCGCTCAAGCTTTTCGACCCCGCGCGCAATCCGCCCACGCTGCACATGCCCGGCGACCGCGTGCGCTTCACCATCGCGGAGCTGCACGCATGATCGAAGTCCTGCGCGCGGGCCTGCTCACCACGGTCCAGGATCTCGGCCGCCCCGGCTACCGGCATCTGGGCGTCGCCACCGGCGGCGCGCTCGATGCGCTCTCGCTCGAAGTGGGCAACCGGCTCGTCGGCAACCGGTCCGACGCGGCCGGCCTCGAAATCACCTTCGGCCCCGTCGCGCTGCGTTTCCCGCGCGCCACGCGTATCGCCATCACCGGCACCGACTTCGGCGCCACGCTGGGCGGCCGCCCCGTCTGGTCGTGGTGGAGCCTGCCCGTGGCAGCCGGCGAGGAGCTCGTGCTCAACGGCGCCAAGCGCGGCATGCGCGCCTACGTCTGCGTGGCGGGCGGCATCGACGTGCTGCCGATGCTCGGCTCGCGCAGCACCGACCTCGCGGCGGGCTTCGGCGGCCTCGCGGGCCGCGCGCTCAAGGACGGCGACCGCCTCGCCATCGGCGCCTCGTTCGCGCCGGGCCGCGAGCGCGCCGCGCTCGATCCGGCGGCGCCCGCGTTCGGCGTGAAAGCGCCCGTGTGGTGCAACTTCGCGCTGTTCGACGAGCCGCATCACCGGCGTGGCCGGCACGCGGACGGCGTCGCGTGGGCCGTGCCCGTGCGTGTGCTGCGCGGCCCCGAGTACGACAGCTTCACGCCCGAGGCGCAGCGCGCGTTCTGGTCCGACGAATGGCAGCTCACGCCCAACAGCAACCGCATGGGCTTTCGCCTGACGGGCACGCCGCTCGTGCGCACGAACGCGCAGGACCTGCTCTCGCACGCCGTGCTGCCCGGCACGATCCAGGTGCCGCCGAACGGCCAGCCCATCGTGCTGATGAGCGACGCGCAGACCACGGGCGGCTACCCGAAGATCGGCTCGGTGATCCGCGCCGACCTGTGGAAGCTCGCGCAGGTGCGCCTGACGGGCGGCGTGCGCTTCGTCGAATCGACGCCGGCCACCGCTCGCGCGGCGCTGCAGGAGGAACGGGCGTATTTGCGGCAAATCGATGCCGCGATCGCCATGCACGACGAGCGCTATGCGAGCCAGCGCCTGCGCGCGGCCGCCAACGCCTGACGCTTCACATTTTTCGCACCAACTCCAGAACAAGCAGCAAGAGGAACATCATGACCACCATCGATCTGAATGCCGACCTCGGCGAAGGCTGCGGCGCCGACGAAGCGCTGCTCGACCTCGTGAGCTCGGCCAACATTGCGTGCGGCTGGCACGCGGGCGGCGCGAACGCCATGCGCGAATGCGTGCGCTGGGCCGTGCAGAAAGGCGTGTCGATCGGCGCGCATCCGAGCTTCAACGACCCCGAAAACTTCGGCCGCAAAGAGATGAACCTGCCGGCCGGCGAGATCTACGCGGGCGTGCTTTATCAACTGGGCGCGCTCTCCGCGATCGCCCAGGCCGAGGGCGGGCGCATCGCCCACGTCAAGCCGCACGGCGCGCTCTACAACCAGGCCGCGCGCGACCCGCAGATCGCCGAGGCGATCGTGAGCGCCGTGCACGACTTCGACCCTTCGGTGACCGTGTACGCGCTCGCGGGCAGCGGGCTCGTGAGCGCGGCGCGCGCCGCGGGGCTCGTGGCCGTGGAGGAAGTGTTCGCCGATCGCGGCTATCGCGCGGACGGCTCGCTCGTGCCGCGCAGCGAGCCCGGCGCATTGCTCGACGACGAGGACGCCGTGCTCGCGCGCACGCTCGCGATGATCCGCGAGCAGCGCGTGCAGGCCGTTGACGGCGCCTGGGTGCCGCTCAACGCGCAAACGATCTGCCTGCACGGGGACGGTCCGCATGCGCTCGCGTTCGCGCGGCGCATTCGCGCGGCGCTCGACGAAGCGGGCATTGGCGTGCACGCGCTCGGGGCGGTCGAAGGCTGAAGACGCGCCCGAAAGCGCCAGCACCAGGCACGGAAGTACACAAGCGCGCGGCACGCGCCGCGCGCGACGCATCACCGAAGGTTTCGCAGGGCAATCTCTCAGCAACAGCAAGTGTAGGTGTACGAACGGCCATCAGAGCCGTGCAGTCAACGCGGTCCAGCCTCGCCACCCCGTCGATCCGGGGTGGGTGCTTTAGCTGCCGGCCGGGGTTGGTGCTTCGGCTGCCGGCCGAAGTGGGTGCTTCAGCACTCACTCCGCGCTCATGCAAAGCACTCGCTCCGCTCCCATGCAAAGCCACGCGAGCTGGACCGTTTCGCCGCCACCCGCGGCAACCACGACAAGCCAATACGTTTGGAGATCCACATGCAGAGCACCGTCAACTTATGGCCGCTAATAGGCGTGGCCGTCATCATCGCCGGCTTCCTGTTACGGTTTAATCCGATGCTGATCGTCGCCGCCGCGGCCGTCGTCACCGGTTTCGCCGGGGGCTTTCCGCCGGGCAAGATTCTCGCCGCCATCGGCACCGGCTTCATCAAGACACGCAACATTCCGCTCATCATCCTGCTGCCGCTCGCCGTGATCGGCCTGCTCGAGCGCCACGGCCTGCGCGAGCGCGCGCAGATCTGGATCGGCAACATCAAGGCGGCCACCGCGGGCCGTCTTCTGATCGTCTATCTGTTCGTGCGCGAGATCACGGCGGCGGTCGGCCTGACGGGCCTCGGCGGCCATCCGCAGATGGTGCGCCCGCTCATCGCGCCGATGGCCGAAGGCGCCACCGAAAACCGCTTCGGCAAGCTTCCCGACGCCATACGCTACAGGCTGCGCGCCTACTCGGCCGCCACCGACAACGTCGGCCTGTTCTTCGGCGAGGACATCTTCGTCGCGTTCGGCGCGATCGTGCTGATGGTCACGCTGCTCAAGGAAGCCGGTGTCTCGGTCGAGCCGATCCACGTGGCGTTCTGGGGCATCCCCACGGCGATCTGCGCGTTCCTGATCCACGGCGCGCGGCTCTGGCTGCTCGACCGCAAGCTCGAGCGCGAGCTGGGCGGCGCGCGCAAGGTCGCCGGCGAAGCGAATGCGGCGGCTGATCGGCAAACCCCGCAAACCCGGCAAGCCCGCCAGGGAGACGACGCATGACACTCACCCTCAACTGGCTCTTCTGGCTCCTCGGCATCGTGCTGCTCATCGTGGGCGGCATGATCATGATGGACCGCGAACACCCGCGCCGCTTCACCGCCGGCGGCTTCTGGCTGCTCTACGCGCTCATCTTTCTCGTGGGCGACCTGTTGCCCGCCGAAATCGTCGGCGTGCTCGTGCTCGCCATGGCGCTGATCGCGGGGCTCGGTGGCGTGACGGCCGCGAAGCCCAAGGTGCTCGCGCTCGAAACCCGCATCGCGAGCGCGAAGCGTCTGGGCAACAAGCTCTTCGTGCCCGCGCTCACCATTCCCGCCATCACCGTCGCGCTCACGCTCGCGGCGAGCCATCTCGTGATCGGCGGCACCCCGCTCGTCGATCCGAAGAACGTCACGCTGATCGGCTTCGGCGTGGGCTGCGTAGTCGCGCTCGGCATTGCGTGCGTCATCACGCGCGACAGCGTCGGCCAGTCCATGAAGGAAACGCGCCGCCTCGTCGATGCGCTCTCGTGGGCCGCCGTGCTGCCGCAGATGCTCGGCATGCTCGGGCTCGTGTTCTCGGATGCGGGCGTGGGCAAGGCGGTGGCGCACGTGACGACCTCGTACATCAACATGGACGTGCGCTTCGTCGCCGTGGTCGTGTACTGCGTGGGCATGGCCCTCTTCACGATCATCATGGGCAACGGCTTCGCCGCATTCCCGGTGATGACGGGCGGCGTGGGCGTGCCGGTGCTGGTGGGCGTGTTCCACGTCAATCCGGCGATGATGGCCGCCATCGGCATGTTCTCGGGCTACTGCGGCACGCTCATGACGCCGATGGCCGCGAACTTCAACATGGTGCCCGTGGCGCTGCTCGAACTGCCCGACAAGAACGCGGTGATACGCGTGCAGGTGCCGACGGCGCTCGGCATTCTCGCGTGCAATATCGTGCTGCTGAACGTGCTGGGCTTCTGAGAAAGGCGCGTTGGCGTGAAGAGGACGAGAAAGCCGGCTCACGCCGGCTTTTTTTGTGGACGCTTGCCGTCTGCTGGCGCGCTCGTCGCCGTGTTCAGCCGGGCTCGACTCGAAGGCGCCCGGTGCGTCGCTGTCGTCGATCACGATCGATTCCAGCGCGCCCTGCCGCTGCGAGGCGCGGTGCGCTCGATTCGTTCGAGTCGTGTTCAGCCGGGCTCGACCGTGAAGCCGCGCTGGCGCAGCAGCTGCAGCACGCCCTTGCGGCCGCCCAGGTGCAGCGCGCCGATCGCCACGAACAGCGGCTTGTTGGGCGCTACATATTGCTGCATGCGCGAGACGAAGCGCCGGTTGCGCTCGTAGACGATGCGATTGTCCACCGAGGCCGCCATGCGCGGGTCGTGCGCGAGCTTCTCGGTGCGCGCCGACTCCCAAGCGGCGATCGCGTCGGCGTCGCCCACGCGCCACAGGCGCACCAGCGTGTGCACGTCGGCGACGTTTTGCGCCGGGGTCTGCGCGAGGTCTTGCGCGAGCATCTCGCGCTGCTGCGCGAGGCCCAGGTTCGTGAAGGCGCGCATCTGCTCGGCGAGCGTCTCCAGCCCGACGATGCGGCGTCCTTTCCATTGCAGGAACACGTTCTGCAACTGCGCCTCGGTGCCGTACTCGGTCTGCAGGCCGGCGCTCAGCGAATCGTAGGTTTCCACGAGCAGCGAGGCGAGCCACGGCCGCATCTTGCGGATCTCGGCGAGCGCCTCCGGATTGCCGCGCATGCGCGCCTCCAGCTTCTGCCAGAGCGGCTCGGGCAGCATGCCCGGCAGGCAAGGCCGCCTGCACACGCCGTATTTCGAGACGTCGTCCTGGGAGACGAGCAGATCGTCGGGCGACAGTTCGAGAGCAAGGATGGGCGAGGCGGCGAGCGCCGCGAGGATCGGCTGACGGAACGGCTGGCCCGGCGGATAGTCGGCGGGGTCGCCCACGTGCAGCGTACCGAGCAGATAGATCGTGAGGTTGCCGCGCGTGGCGACGTAGAACGGCATGCGCGCGGGTTGCGTGCGCACCGGGCCGCCGGCCGTCGTGCCCGAAGCGTAGCTCGGCACGGCGGGCGCGGCGTGGAAGCCGGGAATGCCGCCTGAACTGCCCGGCGGCATCGGCACGGACGGACGCGCGCCGGGCGTGTTGGCGGCGGCGCCCGCCGCGAACGCGGCTCCGGGCAAGGCGGGCCACGCACACAACGCAACCGCCAGCACGAGCGCCGCGTGCAACGCACCGCACAACGCCGCCTTGCGCGCCGCACCGAACGTCGAACGCAAAACCGCGCGCACGACCGCAGCCCCGGCGAAAACGGCAAACGAGGCGAGCAGGAAAGCGAGCAATAAAGCGCGGGGGAAAACGAGGCAAAAAGCGGCTCGACGGCCGCCCCTTAGCTGCTGGCGGCGCGTAAAACGACGCGCCGCCGTCGCTTCAGGCATTCTCTTCCCCCACCTCCTCTGCACGATGGCAGGATACCTGACGACCATCCACTTCGCGAAGCGCCGGAACCTCCTTGCGACACCGTTCGATCGCGTATGGACAACGCTGGTGGAACGTGCAACCAGACGGCGGGTTCAGCGGCGAAGGCAATTCGCCCTCGAGCTTGATCTTCACGTGACGGTCCGCTTCGAAGATCGCGGGCGTAGCCGAAAGCAGCGAGCGCGTATAAGGATGGCGCGGCCGCGAGATCACCGTGTGCTTGTCGCCGAGTTCCGCCACGCCGCCCAGATACATCACCATCACGTCGTCGGCGATGTGCTCGACCACGGCCAGGTTGTGCGAGATGAACACGTAGCTCGTGCGGAACTGCTCCTGCAAGTCCATGAACAGATTGAGGATCTGCGCCTGGATCGAGACATCGAGCGCGGAGACCGGCTCGTCGGCCACCACGATCTGCGGGTCGAGAATCATCGCGCGCGCGATCGCCACACGCTGACGCTGCCCGCCCGAGAACATGTGCGGATAGCGCTTGGCGTGCTCGGGCCGCAGCCCGACGATGCGCATCATGTGCGCGATGCGGTCCGCGCGTTCGCTGGCCGTGAGCCGCGTGTTGATGGCGAGCGGCTCGCCGAGCGTCTGCTCGACGGTCTTGCGCGGGTTGAGCGACGCGAACGGGTTCTGGAACACCATCTGCACGCGGCGGCGCAGCGCGGCGACCTTCGCGGCGTTTGCATGCGCAACGTCTTCGCCGTCGATGGTGAGCTTGCCCGCCGTGGGCGGCTCGATCATGGTGAGCTGGCGCGCGAGCGTCGATTTGCCGCACCCGGACTCGCCCACCACGGCGAGCGTGCGCCCGCGCGTGAGCGAGAACGACACGCCGTTGAGCGCCTTCACCGTGCCCGAGCCGAACATGCCGCGCTTGACGGTGTAATGCTTCTTGAGGCCCTCGGCGACGAGAACCTTGTCGTCCCTCGTGTCCTCACGAGCCGCGGATTGCTGGACTGCGTTCATCGCGCGCCTCCGTTGGAAAGTTGACCCGGCTGTTGACCAGGCAGTTGATCCGGCATACGCGCCGCAGCATTGAGCGGCTTGATGCAGCGAACCTGAGCGTAGCCGCCGCCATCCGCGAGCGGATCGAGCGCGGGCCTCGCCTTCATGCAGTCGTCCACCACGTACTTGCAGCGCGGCGCGAACAGGCACCCGCGCGGCCGGTCGTCGCGCCCCGGCACCATGCCCGGCAGCGCGGCGAGGCGCGCCGCGCCCTTGTTGTGCTCGGGAATCGCGGCGAGCAGCGCTTCGGTGTACGGATGATGCGGCTTCGCGAAGATATCGGGCACGCGGTTCGTCTCGATGATCTCGCCCGCGTACATCACGGCCACGCGCTGCGCGACTTCGGAAACCACGGCCAGATCGTGCGAAATGAGCACAAGCGCCATGCCGCGCTCCTTCTGCAGGTGCACGAGCAACTCCATGATCTGCGCCTGGATCGTCACGTCGAGCGCGGTGGTGGGTTCGTCGGCAATCAGGAGCTTGGGGTTGCAGGCCACGGCCATCGCGATCATCACGCGCTGGTTCATGCCGCCCGACATCTGGTGCGGGAAGTTGTCGATGCGGTTCTTCGCGTCGGGTATGCCCACCTGGTCGAGCAGTTCGAGCGCGCGCGCGTTGAGCGCCGAGCCGCGCAGCCCTTCGTGCAGCTTGAGCACTTCCTTGATCTGATAGCCGACCGTGTAGCTCGGGTTCAGGCTCGTGAGCGCGTCCTGGAACACCATGGCGATGTCCTTGCCGACGATGCTGCGGCGCTCCTTGCCCGTGGCGTTGAGCAGGTCGCGGCCGTCGAATGTGATCGAATCGGCGCTCACCTTGCCGGGCGCGTCGATGAGGCCCATGAGCGCCATCATCGTCACGCTCTTGCCCGAGCCCGACTCGCCGACGATGCCGAGCACCTCGCCGGGCGCGACCGAGAGATTCACGCGGTCGACGGCGGGCAGGCCGCCGAAGTTGACCGCCAGATTGCGGATGGTCAGAAGTTCCTTGTTCGTGGCAGTCATGTCAGGCCATCCGTTTGAGCTTGGGATCGAGTGCGTCGCGCAGCCCGTCGCCGAGCAGGTTGATCGAGAGCACCGAGATCAGTATCGAAAGGCCAGGCATCGTGACGATCCACCATGCGCTGTCGATGTAGTCGCGCGCCGAGGCGAGCATCGCGCCCCACTCCGCGCTGGGCGGCTGCACGCCGAGGCCGAGGAAGCCGAGCGCGGCGGCGTCGAGAATCGCGGACGAAAAGCCGAGCGTAGCCTGCACGATGAGCGGCGCCGTGCAGTTGGGCAGCACCTGCGAGAACATCAGGCGCAGCGTGCCGGCGCCCGCCACGCGCGAGGCCGTCACGTACTCTTTGTGCAGTTCGCCGAGCGCCGAGCCGCGCGTGAGACGCACGTAGCCGGGCAGCGCCACGATCGCGATGGCGAGCATCGTGTTGGTGAGACCCGGGCCGATGATCGCCACCACCGCCACCGCGAGCAGCAGCGAGGGCAGCGCGAGCAGCACGTCCATCAGACGCATGATCGGCGTGTCGGCCCACTTCTCGAAGAACGCGGCCACGAGCCCGAGCACGATGCCCGGAATCAGCGCGAGCACGACCGAAACGCAGCCGATCCACAGCGACAGCCGCGCGCCGTACATGAGGCGCGAGAGAATGTCGCGGCCCGCTTCGTCGGTGCCGAGAATGAACTTCCAGTTCCCGCCGTCGAGCCACGCGGGCGGAATCTTCACAAAGTCGCGGTATTGCTCGATGGGGCTGTGCGGCGCGATCACCGGCGCGAAGATCGCGACGAAGATCAGGATCAGCACGATCATGCCGGCGCCCACGGCGCCCCGGTTGCGCGAGAAGTTCGCCCAGAATTCGCGCAGCACGAGCGCGCGGCCCGATGGCGGCGTGACCGCCTGGGGCGCGGTGTTCTGAATGTCAGCCATCACGCCTCCGGGTTTCGATGAACAGGTTGCGGGGAATGCATCTTCATGGCTCGCTTACCTCGTATGTCGGATGCGTGGATTGAGCACGCCATACAGCAGATCGACGACCAGGTTCACGACGATCACGAGCGTCGCGATCATGAGAATGCCGCCTTGCACCACCGGATAGTCGCGGCGGCTGATCGCGTCGATCAGCCATTTGCCGATGCCGGGCCAGGAAAAGAGCGTTTCGGTGAGCACGGCCCCCGCGAGCAGCGTGCCGACCTGCAGGCCGATCACGGTCACGACCGGAATGAGCGCATTGCGCAACCCGTGCACGACGATCACGCGCGCGGGCGAGAGACCCTTGGCGCGCGCGGTGCGGATATAGTCCTCGCGCAGCACTTCGAGCATCGAGGAGCGCGTCATGCGCGCGATCACGGCGAGCGGAATCGTGCCGAGCACGATCGCGGGCAGGATCAGATGCGAGAGCGCCGAGCGGAACGAGCCTTCGTCGGTGCCGGGCAGCAGCGAATCGATGAGCATGAAGCCCGTGACGTGCGGAATGTCGAACTCCACGGCG
>NZ_DATJWR010000301.1:0-2576 GCF_035501035.1 Paraburkholderia sp. | reverse complement strand
ACGCAGATCTATACGCACGTCGCCCGTGAGCGGCTGCGGCTGCTGCACGCGAAGCATCATCCGCGCGGCTAGGGCGGCGCGGCCTCTGCTCGTTACTCGTGCGCGGGCACAGCGAACGCAGTGGGCGATTAAAATGTCGCGATGAGCAAAACGAAACATGTGTCCGAAACGCCCGCCACGCAGATGCTGCGCCGCGCGGGCGTCGCGTTCGGCGAGCATCCCTACGACTATGTGGAGCACGGCGGCACGGGCGAATCCGCGCGCCAGCTCGGCGTGGATGAACATCGCGTCGTCAAGACGCTCGTGATGGAGGACGAGCAGGCCAAGCCGCTCATCGTCCTCATGCACGGCGATCGCAAGGTGTCGACGAAGAATCTCGCACGGCAGATCGGCGCGAAGCGCGTCGAGCCCTGCAAGCCCGAAGTCGCGAACCGCCATTCGGGCTATCTGGTGGGCGGCACGTCACCCTTCGGCACGAAGAAGACCATGCCGGTCTACGTCGAGGCGACCATCCTCGAACTCGACGAGATCTGGCTCAACGGCGGCCGGCGCGGCTATCTTGTGAGCCTTGCGCCCTCGGTGCTCATCACGCTGCTGGGCGCGAAGCCGCTGCAGTGCGCGAGCGTCGGCTGATGCGCGTGGCTAGCCGCCAGGGGTTGCTTGCCTTGGGTTGCTGACAGTCGTTGGTTCCCTGATTAACCCTGGTGTTCGGGCAGGGGCCGCCCGCGCTTCGGTAGAATGAGCGCCGTCGCGCGGCGCCTCGCGCGCCCAGCCGGGCGCCCGCAGCGAGGCGCCCCTGCCGGGCTCCCCTCGCCGGGTGCTCTTATCGTTCCTCTTCCTCCGGGTTTCGTGCATGTACAACCTGTTCGTCGCCGTTCTTGCCTATCTGATCGGTTCGGTTTCGTTCGCCGTGATCGTGAGCGCCTTCATGGGCCTCGACGATCCGCGCTCCTACGGCTCCGGTAATCCCGGCGCGACCAACGTGCTGCGCAGCGGCAACAAGAAGGCCGCGATCCTCACGTTGATCGGCGACGCGTTCAAGGGCTGGCTCGCGGTCTGGCTCGTCGCGCATTTCGGCCCGCGCTACGGTCTCGGCGACGCCGCCATCGCGCTCGCCGCGATCGCCGTGTTCCTCGGCCACCTGTATCCGGTGTTCTTCCGCTTCAAGGGCGGCAAGGGCGTCGCCACCGCGGCCGGCGTGCTGCTCGCCGTGAACCCCATACTGGGCGTCGCTACGCTCGCCACCTGGCTCATCGTCGCGTTCTTCACGCGCTACTCGTCGCTCGCGGCGCTGGCGGCCGCCGTGTTCGCGCCGCTCTACTACGTGTTCATGTTCGGCCCGCGCGTCATCGCGCTCGCCATTCTCGCGATGAGCGTGCTGCTGTTCTGGCGGCATCGCGCGAACATCTCCAAGCTTCTGGCCGGCAAGGAGAGCCGGATCGGCGAGAAGAAGGCCGCCGGCGCGGGCAAGTAGCCCGGTGCGCGCCGGTCCGCCCGCTCGGTTCGGCGCTGTTTTGCGTCGTTGTTTGTCTGACAATTTCGCTCATCGTCTGTCATCTCGCGCGCGTGGCGCGCTTCATGGCGCATCATCTGCCATTGAAGCCTCAAGATTGTCGTGTGATTTGCCGTAAACCCTGGTAGTTCCAGATCGGGCTTCGCGGCTTTTCCTTCTTTCCACACGGCATTCCCCTCATGTTCTCTACCATCCGCGCGCGCATCGTCGCGCTTTGCGTCGTTATCGTCGTGGCTGCGCTCGCCGCGAACACGGCGCTCAACTATTTCGTCGCCAACTCGCACAACAAGGAGTCGATCGACAGCACGCTGACGGCGGTGGAAGGCAGCCATGCGCAAGGCATTGCAGAGTGGGTCGCGACGCACGAGCGGATGATCGATTCGCTGCAGGACGCCGTGCTCGGCGCCGACCCCGTGCCTGCGCTCAAGCAGATCGCGGCGGCGGGCGGCTTCACGAACGTCTACGTGGGCTATGCCGACAAAACGGCGAAATTCTCCGATCCGACCGGCATTCCGTCCGACTACGATCCGACCGGGCGCCCCTGGTACAAGCAGGCCGTCGCGGCGGGCAAGGCCGTCGTCACGCCGCCGTATCTCGATGTGGCCACCGGCAAGCTCGTGGTGGCGTTCGCTTCCCCCGTGATCCGCGACGGCGCGGTGAAGGGCGTCATTTCCGGCGACGTGACGATGGACAGCGTGATCGCCAACGTGCAGTCGATTCACCCCACGCCCGCGAGCTTCGGCATGCTCGTGGACAGCACCGGCGCAATCGTCGCGCACCCGGATGCGAAGCTCACGCTCAAGAACGTCTCGGAGCTCGCGCCGGAGCTGGCGGGCGATCGCCTGAACGCGCTCTTTTCGGCAGAGGCGCCGCTGAAGGTGGACGTGGGCGGCGACATCAAGCTGATGCGTGCGCAAACGATTCCGGGTACGGACTGGCGTGTGGTCGTGGCGTTCGACCGCGACGACGCGACGGCGGGCATGCGCTCGCTCCTTACGGCTTCGCTCATCGCGCTCGTGGTGATCGCCGTCGCGGCCGCCGTGATCGTGGCGGGGGCGACTGC
>NZ_DATJWR010000300.1:0-51582 GCF_035501035.1 Paraburkholderia sp. | reverse complement strand
GATCACGGAAAAGAACCTGCACGCGGTGGGCTGGGTGATTCTCGCGATGACGGTCGTGATCCTCGCCTACGACCAGTTCCTGTTCCGCCCGCTCGTGGCATGGGCCGACAAGTTCCGCATGGAGACCACGAGCTCGGGCGACGCGCCCGAATCGTGGCTGCTCGATCTGATCCGCCGCACGCGGCTCATTCACCGTTTGCTCGTGCCGATGGGCTTTTTGCTCGCCACGCTCGCGCGTGTGCCGATTCGCGTGCAGTTGCCGAAGGCCATGCCTGTGGTGAGCGTCACGCGCAGCGTGCGCTCGCGCGCCGGCGATATCGTCTGGGCGCTCTTCGTGATTGCGCTCACGGTGTACGTCGTCTGGCGCGTGGCCGTCTATGTGCGCACGGGCGTCACGCTCGACGAAGTCGGCCATGTGTTCGTGCTCGGCCTCATCACGCTCATGCGCGTGTTGCTGCTGATCGTGATCGCATCGGTGATCTGGGTGCCGCTCGGCGTGCTGATCGGCCTGCGCCCGGCGCTCGCCGAGAAGATCCAGCCGCTCGCACAGTTCCTCGCGGCGTTCCCGGCGAACCTGCTTTTCCCGGTGTTCGTCATCGTGATCGTGAAGTTCCACCTGAATCCGGACATCTGGCTCTCGCCGCTCATCGTGCTCGGCACGCAGTGGTACATCCTGTTCAACGTGATCGCGGGCGCCACCGCTTATCCGAACGACTACAAGGAAGCGGCAAAGAACTTCCATATCCGCGGCTGGCAATGGTGGCGCCGCGTGATGCTGCCGGGCATCTTCCCGTACTACGTCACGGGTGCGATCACCGCTTCGGGCGGCGCGTGGAACGCGAGCATCGTCTCCGAGTTCGTGCAGTGGGGCGATACCAAGATCGAGGCGCATGGCCTCGGCGCGTATATCGCGCAGATGACCGCCGCTGGCGACTTCCCGAAGATCATCCTGGGCATCGCGATGATGTCCCTGTTCGTCACGCTGTTCAACCGCATGCTTTGGCGTCCGATGTACGCGTTCGCCGAGGCCCGCCTGCGCCTCGATTGAGATGGAGTAGACCAACATGCTGAATCCTCAAACCGTCTCACCCGACCTGCTTTCGGTGCGCCCCGCGCCAGGCGCAGAAGTGCTCGCGGTCAAGCACGTTTCGCGCGGCTTCGCGCAGAAGGACGACGAGCGCCTCGTGCTCGACGACGTCAACCTCTCGCTGCGCGAGGGCGAAATCGTAGGCTTGCTCGGCCGTTCCGGCTCGGGCAAGTCCACGCTCTTGCGCATCATCTCCGGCCTGATCGAGCCGAGCGCGGGCGAAGTGAACTGGCTCGGCAAGCCGCTCGAAGGGCCCGCCAAAGGCGTTTCGATGGTATTCCAGACCTTCGCGCTGTTCCCGTGGCTCACGGTGCTGCAGAACGTGGAGTCGGGCCTCGAAGCGCAGGGCGTGGGCGCGCGCGAGCGGCGCGAGCGCGCGCTGGCCGCGATCGACCTGATCGGTCTGGACGGCTTCGAAAATGCCTATCCGCGTGAGCTTTCGGGCGGCATGCGCCAGCGCGTGGGCTTCGCCCGCGCGCTCGTGGTCGATCCCATGCTCATGCTGATGGACGAGCCGTTCTCCGCACTCGACGTGCTCACGGCGGAGACGCTGCGTACCGACCTGCTCGACCTGTGGACGCAAGGCCGCATGCCGATCAAGTCGATGCTGATCGTCACGCACAACATCGAGGAAGCGGTGTTCATGTGCGACCGCATTCTCGTGCTGTCGTCGAATCCGGGCCGCGTGGTGGCCGAGATCAAGGTGCCGTTCAAGCATCCGCGCAATCGTCTGGACCCGGCGTTCCGCAAGCTCGTGGACGACATCTACGCGAAGATGACCGCGCGCGAAGCCGCCGAGGCCACGCATCGCCGTCTCGAAGTGGGCAGCCGCCTGCCGGACGTCTCGACGAACACAATGGCCGGTCTGATCGAGACGCTGGCGGCCGCGCCCTACCATGGCCGCGCCGACATGCCGGAAATCGCCCGCTCGCTGCACCTGGAAGTGGACGATCTGTTCCCGATCGTGGAAATGCTGCAGCAGCTCGGCTTTGCTGACGTGCGCGAGGGCGACGTGCTGCTCACGCCGCCCGCGCGTGTATTTGCCGAGATGGGCACGCAGGCGCGCAAGCTCATGTTCGCCGATCACCTCCTACGCAACGTGCCGCTCGCGGCGCGGATCAAGAAGGTGCTCGACGAGCGTCCGGGCCATCGTGCGCCGCGCGTGCGCTTCGAGCAGGAGCTGGAAGACGTGCTTTCCGACGTCGCCGCCGAAGAAACGCTCGACACCGTGATCGACTGGGCACGCTATGGCGAGGTCTTCTCGTACAACGACCAGACCGAAATCTTCAGCCTCGAGGACGTCGAGGCGTAAAGCGCATCTACGCGCGCAGCCGGGCGGCTTGCCGCCCGGCGTTCTTCATGCCGCCGCCCCGGCGGCGGTCACGTCTTCCCCCTCGCTTCTCTCATATTCGCCACGGCTTGGCAGAGCCCACGATAGATCAGCCCACGAAGCGCGCCTAAGGTGAGCTTCTTCGGGAGCCGTCGCGCCGTGTGTGCGCCGCACCGTGGGCACTGCGCGCAGGCCCTTGATTAGATGGGAAAGTTTGTTCCACCGGCACTGCGCCGCGGCGACTCGCGCGGTGCATCGGTGAGCCTTTTCGGGATGGTGACCAGGCGAAGCGAAGGGTGAGGCCGGTGCGCGCGAACCGCGCACCGGCTGCGGCTTCAACGCGTCAGTTGGGCTTGCCGCCGCTCGACGGCCCGTGGCCGTCGGCCGACGCGCCGCTCCTGCCGTTGCGAGGCTTGCCGGCTCCTTGCGTAGCCTTCGAAGCGTCTCGCGATTGCGCGCGCGTGCGATCGTCGCCCGTGTCGTCCTCGCGATCGTCGCCGTAGGCAAGGCCTTCGACATCGCCTTCGCGCGCCATGCCGACGAGGAAGCTGCGCTGCGGGTTCGCGAGCTCGATGCCACGCTCGGTGAAGCGCAGCAGCACGCGGCGGTTGAACTCGCGCTGCACGCCCCAGCGCGCCGAATCCTTGCACTGGATCTGGCCGACGAGCGTCACGCTCGCGCCGTCCACCTGATCGACGCCCCAGTAGGCGAAGTCGCCGAGGATGCCGTCCTTGTAGGCGTCTTCGTTGCGGATCTCGGCGCCGATTTCCTTCAACGTGTCGATGGCGCGTTGCAGATCCGCGCCATGCGCGATCGCCACCTTCACCGCCGCATTGCCGATGCCGCGGTTCGTGTTGTTCACGGTCGTCACCGAGCTGAACGGCACGGTATAGAGCGAGCCGTCGCCGCCGCGCAGGCGCACGGTGCGAATGGAAAGGAACTCGACCGTACCCGACACGCCCGCCACCGTCACCCAGTCGCCCACCTGCATGGCGTTTTCGGTCAGCAGAAAAATGCCGGTGATGAAGTCCTGCACGAGCTTTTGCGAGCCGAAGCCGAGCGCCACGCCGAAGATGCTTGCGCCCGCAATGAGCGGCGCGGTGTTCACGCCGAGCTGCGAGAGCGCGGTGAGCCCGACCACGACGAGGATCGCGACGAACAGCGTGGTGCGGAACATCGGCAAGAGCGTGCGCAGGCGCGCGGCGCGCACGAAGTCGCCCGTGTCGGTCCAGGCGTTCAGGCGCCGCTCGGCCGCGCCGTTTGCGAACTCCCAGATCACGACGGCGGCAACGACGGCGATGACGATCGTCAGCAGCGCGGAGCCGAGCAGATGCCCGATGGGCGCGAGCGCGAGAATGCGCGCGGGACGCAGGCCCCAGGTGTGCAGCAGCAGGTCGAGCGTCACGATCCAGATCGCCACGATCACGATTCGCCGCAGCGCGGGGTAGTAGCGATAGGCGCGGCGCTGGCCGAAGCTCATGTTCTCGGGGCCTTCGCGCAAGCCGAACAGGCGGCTGAGCGCGCCGAGCAGCACGATCGCGCTCACGCGCGCGGCGAGCAGGACGACGAGGGAGAGACCGCCCGCGCGCACCAGTTCGGCGTAGCCGCCACGCAGATCGAGCGCCCAGACGAACCACAATGCAATGACGACGAAGAGCGCCACGCCAACCCAGATGTCGGCGAACCATTGCATGAACCACGCGTACGAGCCGTGTCGCGCGGCCGCCTTGCGCATTGCGTCGGCCACGGGGCGGCGCAACTGCAGGATCATCACGGCGAGCGCGAGGTGGCCGATCAGCGTGACGACCTTCACGAGCGCGAGATGGGCATCTTCGGTCATGCCGAGCGGCACCGCGCCGCCAATCGCGCCGCCCACGCCGCCAATCGTGACGATGCGCACAACCCAGCGCTGCGCGTAGGCGGCCCAGTCGTCGGGAAGCGGCACGAGGCGCAGCGCGGCCGCTTCGGGTGCGAACAGCAGCTTGCCGAACATGACGGCGATGCGACAGATCACATAGGTATCGACGATGTGGCCCACCGCTTCGGCGCTCGCCGCGTCGTCGGGGCCGAACAGCGAGAGCACGGCCGCGGCGCACAGGCCGAACGCGACCACGGGCACCACTTCGAGCAGCATCACGAGCAGCGCGCCCGGCAGGCGCTGGAGCAGGCGCCAGTGGTGCGCGCCGCGCAACACGTGATAGGCCTCTTTCGCACGCTCGGCGGCGCTCTTGAGCGAGGCGGCGGCGTTGTCCCCGGCCTGGACGGCGATGACGGTTGCGCGTGCCGCCTCGTTGGCGCGCGCATTGGCGTTGGGGCCGGCGTTCGGGTCGCCGTCAGTCTTGCCTTCGTCGTGCGCTTTGTTGTGCGCCTCGTTGTCCGCTTTGTTGTCGGCCAGGTTGTCGGCGGGTTTCATGCCGGCGGCTTCACGCAGGGCTTCCTCCTTTGCGTGTGCCCCGGCTTGCGCCGCGAGCGCGATGCTCGTACCTGTGGCTTCGGGCGATTGCGGCTGCGGTGAGGGCATGACGCCGCCTTCCGGGGTGTCGTCGCCGTCGCGTTGTCTGGCGGCCTGGTGCGCGGCAATGGCGCGCTCCGGCGTGGCGATGGCGCGGCGCAGCAGCGTTGCGAGCACGAGCGCGGGCAGGAGCGTGAGCGCCAGCACGCGCAAAAGGCTCAGCAGCAACGCGTGACCCTCCGGTGTGGAGAGGTGGTCCTGCCACCAGTTACGCGTGGACCAGAGACCGAGCAACGTCGAGAACGTATGGTTCAGATGCTGGCCGACCATGCTCGCGCCGTGCGCAGCGTGATTGGCGAGCTGAGCGACGAGACCGTTCGAGCGCAGCGCGCCTGCGAGCGGCGTGGAAGCCGGCGTGGCTGCGGATGCCCCGGACGCAGTCGCCGCCGTACTGGAAGGCGCACTGCCCGATGCGGGCGCGGCGAGCGCACCGGCAGCTGCGATGGCGCGTAGCGTGTCTTCCACGCGGCCGCGCTGCACGGGATCGTCGAGGACCTGGAGCGCCGCTTGCGCCTGGTTGGGCGTCAACGCGACGGGGGCGGCTGGGTTGCTTACATGCACGTCGGCATTGGGCGCGTGCGCAGCGGGTTGGGACGGATGCGAGGGGCTCGCAGCGGGCTTGAGCATTGCGGCGACGGAGGCCGGTGTCGCCGCCGTCGCGCTCGAAGCGCCGAGCGCAAGTGTCATACAGGCGAATGCGGCGAGCAGAAAATGCAAGCGTGGCGTGCGTGGTAATCGAAAGGCGAAAGAAAGCAACTTCCTTGTCATGGGCTTACGGGTCGGGTGTCGACGACCTTGAGTGGCGGCGGAAAGAAAAGACAGCGGGACGAGTTTGGGGCGTGCGCTTGGGGCGCGTTGGCGCGGTGAACGCTGCCGTCGCCCGATTCGTCCGATCGTTTGTGGCGCTGCCGCAAATGTTGTGCCCGAGCGGGGCCACATGGCGTTTGCGGAGCCGCAAACGGCGCGGCGCGCGAAACGGGAGAGCTGGCTACGCCTCGGAGTATGCCTCTTTTGGCGCACCGGCGCGGTTGAACCGCACACGGCAGGTGCGGATAAAGAGGGACGCTTCGAGGGATGCGCAAGCGCTTTTTCGGGGACCGGCGCCGCTTCTCGCCACGTTCTCTACGCGGGTTTTGATCAGTGGCGCACGCGCACCCGCGAATGCTAACGTTGCACGATCCACCATTGAGGCCCGCCAGAGGCCAACGAGGAGAGCCCATGAACAGCGTCAGCATGTCCGGAGTGCAGAAGGGCAAACTGAGCCGCACGCAGCTGATCGTCGCCGCGACGATCGGCAACGCGCTCGAATTCTTCGATTTCACCGTCTACAGCTTCTTTGCGCTGACCATCGGCAAGCTGTTCTTCCCCACCATGTCGAGCTATGGCCAGTTGCTGGCCTCGGTGGCGACCTTCGGCGTGGGCTTCGTGATGCGGCCACTGGGTGGCATCGTGATTGGCGCTTACGCCGACCGCGCCGGACGCAAGGCCGCCATGACGCTCACGATCTTCATGATGGCGGTGGGCTGCATGCTGATCGGCCTGGCTCCCACCTACGCGCAGATCGGCGTGGCCGCCCCCGTTCTGATCGTGTTCGCGCGGCTGCTGCAGGGCTTTTCCGCCGGCGGCGAAGTGGGTGCTTCCACCACGCTGCTGATCGAAGCGGGCACGCCCACCAATCGCGGCCTGCTCGGCAGCTTCCAGTTCGCGAGCCAGGGCATCGGGGTTTCGCTGGGCGCGTTGATGGCAGGACTCCTTACCACCTTCCTCACGACCGACGCGCTGCTCGCCTGGGGCTGGCGCGTGCCGTTTCTCATGGGCGTGGTGATCGCGCCCATCGGCATGTGGATTCGCCGGCGCCTGGAAGAACAGACGCCCGAGCAGGCGAGCCAGGAGCGCATGCCGGTGCTGACCGTGCTGCGCGACCACTGGCGCCGCGCGGGGCTCGGCATCCTGCTGACGATCGGCTCCACGGTCACGGCCTACGTCGTCACGTTCTATATGCCGACCTATGCGATCCACGAGCTGAAGGTGCCCGCGCCGACGGCCTTGCTGGCGGGGCTCGTTTCCGGCGTCGTGACCTTCGTGGTCGCGCCGCTCTCGGGGCTGCTCTGCGACCGTCTGAGCCGCCGCACGCTGATCCTGTGGCCGCGCGTGGCAGTCGTGTTGCTGATCTATCCGGCGTTCCTCTGGCTCGCGAGCGGCCCGGATGCGGCGCGGCTTCTCATCACCGTGGGTGGCCTGAGCGTGCTGCTCGGGCTGCAGGCCGCACCTTCCATCACGATGCTGCCGGAGATGTTCCCGCGTGCCGTGCGCGCGACGGGCATGGCGATCGTCTACAGCATCGGGGTGGCGATTTTCGGCGGCTTCGCGCAGACCATCGCGACCTGGCTCGTGAAGACCACCGGCAATCTGCTCTCGCCTGCGTGGTACGTGATGGCATGCGTGGCGCTCTCGTGCCTCGCGCTGCCGTTCATTCGCGACCTCACGGGCAAGCCGCTCGAGGATTGATCGTGCACGCCTGGAAATGATCGGCGAGGAGCGCAGGCCGATGGCGCGCTCCCGATGGATTATGCCGCCGCTGAGGCCTTTTTAGCGCGCAACGGCGCGGCGTGTGGCTTCGAGATTCGCGTCGAGCTGGCGCGCGAGTCCGTAGAGCATGCCGAGCGAAGGCGCTGCGAGGCCCATGCGTTGCGCGAGTTCGTACGGCGCGCCTAGCAGCGCTTCCACTTCGAGCGTGCGGCCCGCTTCCACGTCCTGCAGCATCGAGGTCTTGAAGGCGCCGAGCTTGCGCGTGATCGCGTTGCGCTCTTCGATCGTCATCGCGAGGCGGATGCCGAGCGCTTCGCCTATCGATCTCGCCTCGGCCATCACGGCGCTCACGAGTCCCGCCGTGAGCGGATCGTCGAGGATCACGTCGGCGGTCGAGCGCGTGAGCGCGCTGATGGGGTTCATCGTCATGTTGCCCCAGAGCTTCGCCCAGATATCGGCCTGGATGGGTGCGCCCGGCGTGACCTCGAAGCCCGCGCGCGTGAGCAGCTCGCGCGCGGCTTGCGCGTGCGCGGCCATTTGCGGCGAGCCCTCGCCGACGATCAACTGGTTGCCGTTGCCCTTGTGGATCACGCCGGGCCCCGCGATCGACGACGAAAGATGCACGACGCAGCCCGAGGCCTGCTCGGGTGGCAACGCCGCCGAGACGACGCCACCAGGATCGACCGCTTCGAGCCGCCCGTTCGCGCGCGCGCCGCCGAACGCATGGAGGAACCACCAGGGCACGCCATTCATCGCCGAGACGATGTGCGTGTGCGGCCCGACGAGCGGCGCGAGCGAGGCGGCCGCTTGCACGAGCGCCTGGCCCTTCAGGCAGACGAAGACGAGGTCTTGCACGCCGAGCGATGCGGCGGTGTCGGTGGCGTGCACGGCCTGCGTGTAGCGCGTGTCGCCTTCGACGATCGTGAGGCCGTCGCGGCGGATGGCTTCCAGATGTGCGCCGCGCGCGAGCAGGTTCACCGCGACGCCGGCATGCGCAAGGCGCGCTGCGATCAGGCCGCCGATCGCGCCGCCGCCAACGACGGTGATCTTTTGATTAGGTGTATTCAACGCTTCACTCCTGACTAATCGTGGCCAATCGTGCCTATTCCTGGTAGGTGGGATCGATGCGCGTCACACGCCGGATCAGCGCGTCGAGCACGTTCTGGCCCGCGCCGTGCTCAGGCGAGAACTGCAGCGCGTCGCGCGTGGCGCGCTCGGTGATGTCCGGCGCGATCGGCAGCGTCTGGCCGCGCATGGAATCGGTCACGACCTGTACTTCGCAGGCGCGATTGAGCGTCCACAATAGCGCGAACGCATGGGCGAGGCTCACGCCATGGGAGAGCAGCCCGTGATTGCGCAGGATGAGCAGACGCTTGTCGCCCATCGACTTCAGGATGCGCGTTTTCTCGTCTGCGTGCACGGTGATGCCTTCGAAGTCGTGATAGGCAACCATGTCGTGCAACTGCGCCGAATAGAAGTTCGTAGACGCGAGACCGCCTTCCATGCAGGCCACCGCGAGCCCTGCCGTGGTGTGCGTGTGCATCACGCAATGGGCATCTTCCACGTTCGCGTGGATCGCGCTATGAATCACGAAACCGGCCGGGTTGATCGGATACTCGCTCGGGCTCAGGATATTGGCTTCGAGATCGATTTTCACGAGATTCGAGGCCTTGATTTCGTCATACGTGAGCCCGAACGGATTGATGAGGAAATGTTTGTGCGGCCCGGGCACGCGCAGCGTGATGTGGTTGAAGATCAGCTCGGTCCAGCCCATCAGATGAAACACGCGGTACACGGCGGCAAGCTGCACACGCGCTTCCCATTCCGTGGGGTCGCACCATTCGGGGCGCGAGCGCTGGATGTTTTCATTCATGACAGTCTCCTCCTTTTCAGGCACTGATGACGGCGATCATATGCTCAAATAGATGCGTGCGCAAGCATCAAAATTTCGATGGAATTCCTGCATGACAGCGCTTGCGGCGATGCTATGCTAACGGCGTGGTCGTATCGTTGCGGCCGGCGAAATCAGTCAGGAAGACGAATGACGGGGAAGCACAACATTGAAGAGCTGTTCACGTACCGGCTGCATGTGATCAAGAAGCAGACCGACCGGACGATGAACGACGCGTTCGCGGCGGCGCTTTCGCTCTCGCTCACGGAGGCGCGTATTCTGCTAAGCGTGGGTGCGTTCGGGCCGTTGTCGGTGTCGGATCTCGGGCGTGTGTCGAATCTCGATCGCAGCCAGGCAAGCCGCGCCACCGACGTGCTGGAGCGCAAAGGCCTGCTCATCAAGACTTCGAACGAGGCGGACGCGCGCGGCGTGCTCGTAGCGCTCACGCAGCAGGGCCGCAGCACCCACCGCCGTGCGGCGGCGATCTCGAAGTCTACGAACGACGCGATCCTCGGCACGTTGAGCGAGCACGAGCGCGCGGTGCTGGCGGCCGTACTGGCGAAACTCGTGGCGAGCGGCGAAGAAAGCGATTGAAGCAGGCTTGCAAGGTGCCGCGCGCGCTTTGGCACTGAACACGCGCGGTGGCGGTAAGAGGCGTGTCAGCCGCGCGTCGCGGGCTGGCGGAACTTCGCGGCGAGATCGCTCGCACTGCGTGCGAGCAGTGCCACGTCGCTGCCCACGGCTACGAAGGTCGCGCCGGCTTCGAGATATTCGTTCGCAATGATGGGGTCGGCCGCGAGCACGCCCGCGCCCTTGCCTTGTGCGCGCACAGCGCGTATGCCCTTGCCGATCGCTTCGCGCACCCGCGGCGAGCCCGGCTGGCCGAGCAGGCCCATGGAAGCGCTCAAGTCCGCCGGGCCGAAGAACACACCGTCCACGCCATCTACACCCGCGATCTCGTCGAGCTGCGCGAGTGCGCTCGTCGTTTCCACCTGGACCAGCACGCATAACTCGCCGGCGGCATGATGCAGATAATCGCTCGAGCCGTTCCAGCGCGAGGCGCGCGCAAGCGCGCTGCCCACGCCGCGCACGCCGTGCGGCGGATAGCGTGTTGCGGCCACGGCGGCGCGCGCCTCATCGGCGTTCTCGATCATTGGCAGGAGCAGCGTTTGCGTGCCGATGTCGAGCAACTGCTTGATGATCGCGGTGTCGTTGCGCACGGGCCGCACGATGGGGTGCGTGGGATAAGGCGCGACGGCCTGCAATTGCGCGAGCGTGCTGCGCAGATCATTGGGCGCGTGCTCGCCGTCGATCAGCAGCCAGTCGAAGCCGGTGTTCGCGAGCAGTTCGGTCACGTACGAGTCGGCCAGCGCGGCCCACAGGCCGATTTGCGGGCGGCCTTGCGCAAGCGCGCGCTTGAACGGGTTGGCGGGTGCGGTCATACGGTTGGCAATCCTGATCAGATGAAATTGAAGCCGATGCCGCCGAGCGGACCATAGTCGGCATGGAACGTGTCGCCTGCGCGCGCGGGAATCGGGGCGGTGAACGAGCCGCTCAGAATGATGTCGCCGGCTTCGAGCCGCTCGTCGTAGCGCGCGATCTTGTTGGCGAGCCACGCCACACCCGTCGCCGGATGGTTGAGCACGGCCGCGGCCAGCCCGCTTTCCTCCACCGCGCCATTCTTGTAGAGCAGCGCGCCCACCCAGCGCAGGTCCACGTCGAGCGGCTTCACGGGGCGTCCGCCCAGCACCACGCCCGCGTTGGCCGCGAAGTCGGAGATCGTGTCGAATACCTTGCGCGGTGCCTTGGTCTCGCGGTCGAATTGCTCGATGCGCGCGTCGATGATCTCGATGGCCGGCGTGACATACGCGGTGGCGTCGAGCACGTCGAATAGCGTCACGTTCGGCCCTTGCAGCGGCCCGTTCAAAACGAACGCCAGTTCCACCTCCACGCGCGGCGCGATGAAGCGGTCAGCGCGTATGTCGCTGCCGGCGGGAATGAACATGCTATCGAGCAGCGGTGCGTAGTCGGGCTCGTCGATCTGCGACGAGCGCTGCATGGCGCGCGAGGTGAGGCCGATCTTGCGGCCCTTGATCGTGTGGCCCGCGGCGAGCTTGAGCTTGACCCACTCGCGCTGGATTGCGTAGCCGTCGTCGATCGTCATCTCCGGATGCGCTCTGGAAAAGTGACGCAGCTGGGTGCGCGTGCGCTCGGCTTCGTCGAGCTGCGCGGCGAGCTCGCGGATGGTTTGCTGATCTAGCATCATGAATTCCTGTGCGTGCGCGCACTCACGTCTTGTGCCGGGCGTGCAGGTTGTTGTGTTTCCACGCGCCTTCCTCGCTGAACTCGACGATCTCCAGCGAGAGCGCGAGACCGTGCGCGGCGAAGGCTTGCGCGAAGTGCTGCTTCATCGCTTCGAAGAGCGCTTCGCCGGTCGCCTTGCGCACGGACGGCGAGCGGCCCGCGCCGATCTTCAGGCAACCGTGCATGAAGGCGTTGCCGGGATTGCCATCTGCGATGAAGTAATGCTCGCAGCGCAGCGCGCGCGTGCGGATGCCGCCGCGCGGATAGACGCGCGCACCGGTTTCATCGCGTTGTGCATCGAGTACGTGTGCGAGCGCTTCGCAGAGCTGACCGATGCTTTCGGCGCCAGCGAGATTCGCGCTGTATTCGAGGGTGAGATGGGGCATGGCGTTCTCCCGCGTTCAGGCCGGCAACGGCGTGACCGGCAGAATCGCGTTGATCTGCCCGGTGCCGGAGCTGCCGAAATACGGCGTGACGATTTCAGCGCGGCCCTCGTAGCGGTCCCAGCCGAGCGCACCGAGCAGCATGGCCGTATCGTGCATGCCGCCTTCGCCCCAGCACTTTTCGCTGTACATCGGCAGCATGCCGCAGAAGGTCTTCCAGTCGCCGCGTTCCCACATGGCGACGACGTTGCGATCCGTCGTCTCGAGGAACGGGTCCCAGACCTTGTGCATATACTCCTCGGCCGTGCCGTTGTTCGCGAAGTGGTGACTGAGCGAGCCGCTCGCAAGTATCGCCACCGTGCCGTCGTAGCGCTCCTCGATCGCGCGGCGCACCGCGAGGCCGAAGCGCGCGCTCGTGGCGAGGTCGTGCCACACGCACCAGCCCGCCACCGAAACGGTGCGGAAATGCTGGTCGCCGTTCATGTAACGCATCGGCACGAGCGTGCCGTATTCGAGGTCGAGCGTCGTTTCGCTGTGCGCGCGGCTCTTTATGCCCATTTCGTTCGCGACCTCGGCGATCAGGTGGCCGAGTTGCGGGTTGCCGGGATAGGCGTACGGCATGTTCTTGATGAAGTGCGGCAACTCATTGCTCGTATAGACGCCTTCGAAGCGCGGGGCGCAATTGATGTGGTACTCGCTGTTCACGAGCCAGTGCACATCGAACACGACGATCGTGTCGACACCAAGTTCGCGGCAACGGCGGCCGATTTCATAGTGGCCGTCGATGGCGGCCTGGCGACAGCCCTTGTGGGGGCCGTCGAGTTCGGATAGATACAGCGAAGGCACGTGTGTGACCTTGGCTGCGAGTGCGAGTTTGCCCATCGTCTCCCCATGCAAATTGGTTCGTCATCCTGATGTACGAGGTACGCTCACGCGCCCCAGTGCGGAATGTGATGCGAGCCGAGCGAGACGCACACGTTCTTCGGCTCGAGGAACACTTCGTAGCTCCACGTGCCGCCTTCGCGGCCCACGCCCGAAGCTTTCGTGCCGCCGAACGGCTGGCGCAGGTCGCGCACGTTCTGGCTGTTCACGAAGCACATGCCGGCCTCGACGGCGGCCGCCACGCGCAGCGCGCGGCCGGTGTTCTCGGTCCACACGTAACTGGATAGTCCATAGGCAATGTCGTTGGAAAGACGGATTGCTTCGGCTTCGTCCTCAAACGGAATCAGGCAGGCGACCGGCCCGAAGATTTCCTCTTGCGCAATGCGCATGCGGTTGTCGACATCGACGAACACGGTCGGCTGGACGAAGTTGCCCTTCCTGAGCGCTTCGGACAACGAGGGCGTGTCGAGGCCGCCGCATGCGAGCGTCGCGCCTTCCTTCGGCCCTAGCTCGATGTAGCTGCGTACCTTCGCGAGATGGCCCTGGCTGATCATCGGGCCGACGAGGGTCTTTTCATCGAGCGGGTCACCCACCGTGATGCGCTTCGCGCGCTCGATGAAGCGCTCGGCGAACTTCGCGTAGATCGAGCGCTGCACGAGAATGCGCGATCCGGCCGTGCAGCGTTCGCCGTTGTTCGAGAAGATCATGAACACGGCGGCGTCGAGCGCGCGCTCGAAGTCGGCGTCGTCGAAGATCACGAAGGGCGACTTGCCGCCCAGTTCCATCGAGAACTTCTTGAGGCCTGCGGCTTGCACGATGCGGTTGCCCGTGGCGGTCGATCCCGTGAACGAGACCGCGCGCACGTCGGGATGCGCGACGAGCGGCTCGCCCGCTTCCTTGCCGTAGCCGTGCACGATGTTGAGCACGCCCGCCGGAATGCCGGCTTCGAGCGCAAGCTGGCCGAGCATCGAAGCGGTGAGCGGCGAGAGTTCGCTCATCTTCAGCACGGCGGTGTTGCCAAACGCGAGGCAGGGCGCGACCTTCCACGTCGCCGTCATGAACGGCACATTCCACGGCGAGATGAGCGCGCACACGCCCACCGGATGAAACAGCGTGTAGTTCAGGTGCGTGGACGTGGGATAGGTGTGGCCGTCCACGGCCGTGCAAACCTCGGCGAAGTAGCTGAAGTTATCGGCCGCGCGCGGCACGAGCTGCTTGCCCGTTTGCGAGATGGTCTGGCCCGTGTCATTCGTCTCCGTTTGGGCGATTTCGGGCACGTTCTTCGCGATCAGTTCGCCGAGCTTGCGGATGGCCTTTGCGCGCTCGGCGGGGGGCCTCGCCGCCCACGCGGGGAACGCTTCCTTCGCGGCGCGCACCGCAAGATCGACTTCCTCGGCGCCGCCGCGCGCGACTTCCGCGAGCACGTCCTGGTTCGCGGGATTCACGGTTTCGAAGTAGTCGTGGCTGGCGTGCGAGCGGCCGTTGATGAGATGTTCGATTCGCATGACTAAATTATCCTGGGTTCGATTCGCTGGCGGATCAACGCGCGTAGTCGGCGTCGCTTGCAATCGTATTGACGAGGCGGCCGAGACCGTCGATTTCGCACACCACTTCGTCGCCCGCGTTCACGTTGACGACGCCTTCGGGCGTACCGGTCAGAATGACGTCGCCGGGGGCGAGCGTCATGAAGCTGCTCAGGTACTCGATGAGTTCGGCGATGCCCGTGACGAAATCGCGCGTGTTGCCATCCTGCTTGAGTTCGCCGTTGACGTAAGTGCGCAGGCCGAGCGCGTTGACGTCGCCAATGTCGGCGGCGTCGACGAACCAGGGCCCTAGCACGGTGCCGCCGTCGCGATTCTTCACGCGCAGGTTCGGGCGGTAGTAGTTCTCCAGATAGTCGCGGATCGCGTAGTCGTTCGCGATCGTGTAGCCGGCCACGTACTGCATGGCGTCTTCGCGCTTCACGTTCTGCGCGGTCCGTCCGATCACGACGGCAAGCTCGCACTCGTAATGCATGAACGTGACGTCGGCGGGGCGGCGCGTCGTGCCGCGATGGCCGATCACCGTGCCAGGTCCCTTGAGGAACACGAGCGGCTCTTCCTGCTTCGAGAATTGCAGCTCCTTCGCGTGTTCGGCGTAGTTCAGGCCGAGCGCGAAGATCGTGCCGGGCTCGAGCGGCGCGAGCCAGACGACTTCATGCTCCTCGCGCACGCGGCCGTCGGCGAGCCGCACGCGGCCGCCTTCGGGTGTGGCTTCGTGTATTGCGCCTGCGTAGGCAACGCGTCCGCGCATCATGCTTGTGCTCCCTGCGCCGCGTGTGCCGCGACGAATTCGATTTCGAGCGGCGCCCAGTCGCCGATGGCGAGCGTTGCGCGCTCGCCGGCCTGGACCACGGGCGCGCCGTGCGGCACGCCGAGCGTAATGACGTCGCCGGGGGCGAGCGTCATGAAATCGGTGACGTCGGCGAGCAATTGCGCCACGCTGCGCACGCTCGTGGCCGTTGTGGCGTGAAAGGCGGGCCGGCCTTCCACGTTCACGGCGAGGGCGAGCTGGTCGGGATTGGCCACGTGAGAGCGCGCCACCACGGCAGGGCCGATCACGCAGAAGTTGTCGCGTGCGCGAAAGCGCACCGAGGGGCGATAGACGCTCGCGTGCGGCACGCTCAGGTCGGCCACGAGCGTATAGCCCGCAACGTAATCGAATGCTTCATGCGCCGCGACGCGCGCGGCGGTGCGGCCGATCACGATGCCGAGCGACGCGCCCACCTGCACGCCCTCGTTGCCGGGCACGATCACGCGCGCGCGGTGGCCCGCAAGCGTGTTGCGCGGTTTCAGGTAAAGGATGGGCGCACGCGGCGGCGCCTTGTAAGGCGGCGCGTTCACGGCTTCGCCCAGCGCTTCGAGCGCGTGACGGTCGTTGAGCAGCGTGCCGTAAACGGCGCCGCTCACGGGCGCGCGGCAGGCCGCGCACGTGGCTAGCAGCGCGTGCACGGCAGCCGCGTTCACGTCGCGCGGCAAGGCCTCGCCTTCGACGTGCAGCAGATGATCGGCAACGGAAAACATGGCTTGGATTGGCTTCCTGAAAACACTAATATGTTAGCGATAGTGCGCTTGCTATGATCCGTCGTCAATCTTCGATCCGATTTTTGCGGGTTTCCCCTGGGGGTGTCCCCGCTGACCCGATTCTTCGCCTGGCCGAAACCACCATGTCTGAAAACTCGCGTACGTCCACCCGCGTTGCGCACCGCAACCTGCCCATGCTGCTCTTGCGCGCGCGCGAAAAAATGATGGAGCGCTTTCGCCCGCTGATCACCTCGCACGGGCTCACCGAGCAGCAGTGGCGCGTGATTCGCGCGCTCAACGAAACGGGGCCGCTCGAGCCGCGGCAGATTTCCGAGCTGTGCACGATTTCCAGCCCGAGCATGGCGGGCGTGCTCGCACGCATGGAGGCGCTCGGGCTCGTGACGAAGGAGCGTTTCGCCGACGACCAGCGCCGCGTGCTCGTCTCGCTCACGAGGAAAAGCCATCAGCTAGTGAAGGCGATTTCGAAGGATCTGGAGGCGCGCTACAAGGCGCTCGAAGAGGAGGTGGGACCGGAGGTGGTCGAGCGCGTCTACCGCGCGATCGACGATCTGCTCGCCGGGCTGGAGTGAGCGCGGTGCGTGAGGTGAGACTTTACGGGAGCGGCCGGCACGGTGAGGCCGGGCCGCTTGGGTGGGCTAACCGAGCGTGGCGAAAGCTTCATCTAGCTCGGCGGCGTTCTGCGGGCGCACCACGCGCGCGACTTCCACGCCGTTGCGCAGGAAGATCAGCGTGGGCCAGAGCTTCACGCGAAACGAGCGGCCCAGCGCGCGGCCAGGTCCATCCTCGACTTTCAGGTGGCGCACCTGCGGGTTGCGCTCGAAGGCCGCGCCGATCAGCGGCTGCGCGCCCTGGCAATACCCGCACCAGTCGGTGCCGAACTCGATGACGGCGGGCCCGCTGAGCGCGTCGATTTCTTTGCGGGCGGGCGCATTCGTGGCGTAGCTCATGGTGGGATTCCATGCGTTGGCATCTGCATACGATACCGCATCGCGCGGCTTCGTTCAGGCGTGCACACGCGTGGCGATGGTCGCCGTCGATTCGATGCGCTCGACGAGGCAGCCATCGTCCTCGGCGTGCGCGGCCACGAGCGCGTCGATGTCGGCGAGCAGGGCGTCGAGACGCTCGCCCAGGCGCTCGCGCGAGAGGCTCGACATCGAAAGCGGGCGCGCCTTCAATTGCGCGGCGCTCACGCGCCGGTATTCGACCACCGAGATGCGTTCGAGCGCTGCAAACGCGGAGCGCGCGAGTACGTCGAGATGGCTTTCCCATTCCGCCGACTTGCGCAGCGCGCGGGTCGGGTCCGTATCGGCGTAATGATCGAGCAGGTTGCGATATTCGCGTGCCCATGGGCGCAGCGGATCGTCGAGATGCGAGGTGTTGAACAGCGCGACGGCGCCGCGCGGCGCGAGAAGGGTGTCGAGGCGCGCGAGCGTGTCGGTGCGATCCATCCAGTGAAACGCGCGGCCGATCACGGCGAGATGGAACGTGCCGAACTCGGGGCCGAGGTCGTACGAACTGCCCTGGCGGTAGGCGATGTTCGGCGCGATGCCGGCGCCGAGTTGCGCGGCGATCTCCAGCATGGCCGGCTCGGGGTCGACGGCAACGGCTTGCGCCACCCAACTGGCGAACGCGAGCGAAAGCTGGCCCGGGCCGCAGCCGAGATCGAGCAGGCGCTGCGAGCCGTCGAGGCCGACATGCTGCGCCACGCGGCGGATCAAGGCGGGCGAGTAGGCGGGGCGGCCGCTCAGGTAGTGCTGCGCGGCGTGACGAAAGCGATCGGGAATGAACGGCGTGACGTGACTCATGGCGCGGACGAGCCTGTGGACGTGAGGACCCGCACAGTCTGGAGAGGCGCGAGAGCGGCGTCAAGGCACGCAAGAGCGGAAGGTGAGGCTTTTCGGGAGTGAGCAAGCCGGTGCGTGAATGCGCACCTTTGGTCGAAGCGCGCGCGTTCGACCGCGAGGCGCTGTTTCACGAAAGTACCCTGAAAACAGGCCTAAAACTGCATTCTGACGTGCGATGAGGTGAGCGCTGCCTGATCGCCGGCCGCACTCGGAGCGAGACGAATCCACGCTTCGGCGAGCAAAGGTGAGTGCTTTCGGGAGCGGCTCGACGCACGCGCGGCGTACGGGTGAAGCGGGATATGGCGCCAGCCGCAAAATGAAACGAAACGCACTTTAGGCCTGATTTCAAGGCGTTTTTCCATACCTTGCCCGACAAGGCGACAAGCGGCCGCGCCCGCTGTAACGTCATGCGGGCGGCAAAGGTGAGAAGATTCGGGAGTGCGCTGCGCGTTGCCCAGAGCGCCGCCTGCCGTCCGGCTTCGGATGGACGCCCGCACGCGATGGGTATATAACAGAAAGCAGGTGCGGGATTCTTTCGACTACTGTTCAGCAAGGGGATAGGGTTCATCATGACGAGCGACGACACGCAAAAGCAGGACGCTCAAACGCCTGGCGCCGGGGCGCCACAACCGGATCTGGAGAGTCTGAACGCTGCGCTTTCCCACGTCGACGAAGGCGTGAAATCCGGCAAGATCGCGGCGGGCGCGGCCAAGGGCCTCGTCTTCAGCCTCGTCGAAACACTGGGGGCGCTGGTGGGCGATCCGGACTTGCCCCAGCACGCGCGCTCGGGCTACGAAGGGCTCCTCGAAGCCGCGCGCGAATTGCGCGCCAAGCTCGAGCACTGACTACCGCCACCGCGTGCGGCGCTTCGCAACCGCACGCTCACGAAGCCAGCAGGGCGGCCGCCAGGCCGTCCGGCGCGGCGCCTATGTTCAGCTGCGGCGTGCCGTGCCATTCCGCGCAACGCTGCAGCGCCCGGCGCAAATCGGTCACCAGACGGCCGCTCGCCCGCACGTCGGGCTCCAGATGCAGCGACTTCACCTCGAATACCCGTTGCGTGCGATGCGCTTTCGCGTCGATGCGCCCGATCAGCCGCCCGCGGTTCAAGATCGGCAGTGCGAAATAACCGTACTTGCGCTTCGAAGCCGGCAGATAACATTCGATCGCGTAGTCGAAATCGAATAGCGCGACCGCGCGCTTGCGGTCCCACACCACCGGATCGAACGGCGAGAGCAGCGTCGTGACCGTGGAGGCGAGCTTGCCGCTCGCGGCATCGTCGATGAGCGTCGCGTAGTCGCGATGCACGAACGCTTCGTGTTTCCAGCCTTCTACGCGCACCGGCTGCAGCTCGCCCGCGTCGGCGAGCGCGTGCAGTGCCTCGGCATAAGAGCGGCGCGGCAGCCGGTAGTAGTCGGCGGCCCAGACCGCGCGGATCACGCCGAGCGCGCGGCAGGTGCGCAAGAGCAGCGCGCGCTCCGCGTCGGCGCGCTTCGGCAGGTCGCGCGCGTCGCTCCAGTTCGGCAGCACGCGCTCGGCCACGTCGTACACGCGCTGGAAGTTGCGCCGCTCGGCCACCATCAGCGCGCCGGTCGCGAACAGCACTTCAAGGTGGCGCTTCTCCGGCTTCCAGTCCCACCAGCCGCTGCGCTTGTCGCCTTCGGCGCGAGCGAAGTCGGCGGAACGCACGGCGCCCTCGGCGCGGATATGTTCGAGCAGCGCTGCGATTTCGTCGCGGTATTTGGCGTGCCACTCGGCCGCGTATTTCCAGCCCATGCTGGAAGGGTCGAGCATGCGATGGCGCAGTAGCCCGTAGTCTTCGATCGGCACGAAGCACGCCTCGTGCGACCAGTATTCGAAGAGCCGGCCCTCGGCGAGATGCGCGTCGAGCCAGGCCGCCTCGAATGCGCCGATGCGGCTGAACAGCACGAAGTAAGGACTGCGCGCGACCACGTGGATCGTGTCGATTTGCAGTTGCGCCATGCGGCGGATCGCCTCGAGCACGTCGTCTTTCGTGGCCTTGCGGCGCGGCGGCGTGAGCAGCCCCTGCGCCGCGAGGTGCAGCGTGCGCGCCGCAGCGAGCGGCAGTGTCAGCGTGTGGCAGTGTGGGCTGGCCTCGGCAATCGCGCTCGTTTCCGCAATATCCGGACTGCGCTCACGCATGGACGCCCGCTGCCACCGTCACCGGCCGCAGCGTGGCGAGCCGTTGATGGATCTGCGCGACCACGGCCGCGCCTTCGCCCACCGCCGCCGCCACGCGCTTGGTCGAGCCCGCGCGCGCGTCGCCGATTGCGTAGACGCCTTCCACCGAAGTCGCGAGGCTGCACGACGCGTCGCCGTCGCCGGTCAGCACGAAGCCGTGCGGGTCGAGCGCCACGCCGCACGCGCGCAGCCAGCCCGTGTTCGGGTCCGCGCCGGTGAAGAGGAAGAGGTGGCGCGAGTCGAAATGGTCGATGCCTTCCGGGCACGGTTGCTTGAGCAAAACCGAGGCGAGGCCGCTGTCGTCCTCGCCGAGCCCGCCGATCTCGCTGTGCGGATGCACCATCACGTTCGAGAGCGAGGCGATGCGGTCGATCAGGTAGCGCGACATCGTCGATTCGAAGCCGGTCTTGCGGATCAGCACGTCGATCTGGCGCGCATGCGTGGAGAGATAGACGATGGCCTGGCCCGCCGAATTGCCGCCGCCCACGAGCACCACGTTCTCGTGCTTGCACAGCTTCGCCTCGACCGGCGAGGCCCAGTAGTAGACGCCGCGGCCGGTATATCGGTCGAGGCCCTGGATGGCGGGTTTGCGGTACACCGCGCCGCTCGCGATCACCACGGTATGGGCGCGCACGTCGCCGCTGCAGGTTTCGAGGCGGCGCGGTTCTTCCTCGCAGTGCAGCGCGCGCACCGTCACCGGAATCGCGACGTGCGCACCGAACTTCTGCGCCTGCACGAATGCGCGGCCCGCGAGCGCCTGGCCCGAAATGCCGGTGGGAAAGCCCAGATAGTTTTCGATGCGCGAGCTCGCACCCGCCTGGCCGCCCGGCGCGCGCGCGTCGAGCACGATCACCGAAAGGCCCTCGGACGCCGCATAGACCGCCGTCGCAAGGCCGGCGGGGCCCGCGCCCACCACGGCGACGTCGTAGACGCGCTGGCCGTCGAGCTCGGGCAGGATGCCGAGACACGTGGCCATTTCGGGCGAAGTGGGATGGCGCAGCACCGTGCCATCAGGGCAGATCACGAGCGGCAGGTCCTCGCAGCGCGCGGCGAAGCGCTCGATCACGCAGAGCATGTTTTCGTCGCGCTCGTCGAGCAGGGAATATGGATGGCCGTTGCGCGCGAGGAAGCCTTGCAGCGAAATGAGTGCGGGATCGTTGTGCTTGCCGACGAGAATCGGGCCGCCCGCGCCCTTTTCGATCAGCGAGACGCGGCGCAGGATCAGCGCGCGCACGATGCGCTCGCCGAGCTCGGCTTCGGCGACGATGGCCGCACGCAGCCGCTCCGGTGGAATCAGGATCGCATCGACGGGTTCGAGCGCAACGCCGTCGACGAGCGCCGGGCCGCCCGAAAGCTGGCCCACTTCGGCAAGAAAATGGCCGCGCCCATGCTCGACGATGAGCCGCTCGCGACCGAGCCCGTCGCGCTGGAACACTTTGACCGAACCGGAGAGCAGCACGAACATGCCGGGGCCGGTTTCGCCCGTGCGAAAGAGCATTTCGCCCGCTGCCCAGTGCTGTTGCTCGCCGAAGCGCGCGAGGCGCGCGATCTCGTCGTCGGTGAGCTGCGGGAACATCTGGTGGCGCCGCGTGGAAAGCGTCGAGAACGGCGCTTCCGCGGGTTGCGGCTGCGTATCGGAGTGGCGGCTCGCGGAAGGAGGCACCTCGGAATCGGGAACCTCGGCTTCGGTGATCGTGCCCATCTGGCGGTTCTCCTCGTGCGGGCGGCTCGGGAGCGGGCCGCCCGGATCAGACAGCTCTAGGCGTAATGTTGACCGGGACTTCGGAGGCGGCCTCCACCTTCAGCGACTCGAGCGTGCGGCCGGCATCGCGCCACGCGTCGAGGCCGCCGAGCAGCGGCAGCACATCGGAAAAGCCGGCCTCGACGAGTTGCTTGGCCATCCAGGCCGCGGAAATTTCATTGGGGCACGAGCAGTAGATCACGAGCTTCTGATCGCGCGGATATTTCTCGAGGATCTCGTTGAGCTGGCGTTCGTCGGCGAAGAGCGCGCCCGGAATGATGTACGGATCGAGCTTGCGCTTTTCCTCCGAGCGAATGTCGAACACCACGGGCGGCGGCTTGCCGCCCATCGCGTGGTAGAGATCGTCCACTGTAATGCGGGCTCTGGCGAGCTTCTTGATGAGCTGGCGGCGGCGCTGCCAGCGGTAAGTCGCGTACAGCAGCAGGAGCACGACCACCACGACCGCTGCCATGCGCCCAAGGCGGCTCGCGCCGGCGAGCATCATGTCGATCTGCGGTGCGAACAGCACGCCGATCAGCAGGCCGGTGCCGGACCACAGCGCCGCGCCAATGCCGTCGAAGCCGACGAACTGCCGGTAGGACACGCCCATCGCACCCGCCATCGGCACGGAGACGATCGAAAGCCCCGGCACGAACTTGGCGATGGCGAGCACGCGCACGCCCCAGCGGCCGAAGAAGCGTTCGGTCTTCTTCACGCACGTGTCGCGCGAGAGCGAGAGCTTGCAGAGCGTCTTGAGCGTGTTGCCGCCATAGAGACGCCCGGCCAGAAACCAGACGCTGTCGCCAATGAGCGTGGCGAAGATGGAGAGCACGATCACCGGCGCCACTTGCTGGCCGATCGAACCGGGATGCATGGCCGCCATCGCGCCGAACAACACGAGCGCGGGCATCGCGGGCACGGGCAGCCCGAGCGATCCGGCGAGCACATTGATGAACACCAGCGCAGGCCCGTAGTGCGCGATGAGGTCATGTAGCATCGGCTTACTTCCGTTGCGCCTTGAGCGGGGAAACGGGAAAGATTGGAGGGTAACGTAAAGATTATGGACGCATTTCGAAGGCGTGCAAGCGGGGCTGCGCGCGCCGTGCGCGAGAGCAGCGAAGTGCGTGCGCCTGAACCCACCTCAAGCCCCGTCGGGCCGGGGCATCACGACCGCTCGTGCTCGAGCGCACGTGAGCCGGCCTGTCACGCGCGGCACGCGTGTGAAAAAAGCGCCGGATTGAAACGAGACGACAGAACGCAGCGGGCAAGCGGCGTGCAATTGCATGCGCGCCACTTGTCCGCTGCTTGAATGCGCGCGCTTAGCGCGTGTGCGTTTCCCCAGGCAGCTCCGCGCCTTGCGCGCGAATTGCTGCGATCAGCTCAGCCGGCGTGATTTCGTAACGCACTTCGCGATGCATGCCCGGCTTGCGCTCGTCGACTTCGACCAGCAAGAGGCTTTTGCCGTCGGCCGCCGATTCGAGGCGCAGTGAACGCAGTTCGCGCCCGGTCGCGTCGTCATGCTCGGTGAGCAGGGTCATGTTTCCGGAAGACCCGGTCGTGCGCATTGATGTTGTCCTCGTGCGTTGGGTGGTCGAGCCATTGTACGGGGTCGGCCGCGCGGCGTCTTTTAGCGAGTGAGCGTAGCCGCACACAGCAAGGTCGCCGTGCCGCGATCCTGGCCAGCCAGTTTAACGCGACTCGCCGCCACGACGCTCCATTTTTGCTCGCCCCGCAACGGCCCTTGCGAAATGCGTTGCGCGTTGCACCATTGTCATGGTTGCGAAACACGCCGGTGTCGGGCCGGGACGTGCGCCCCAGAAAAAACGGCTCGCCCGGGCAGGCCGTCAAAACGCCATTGTTACTCGATCAGCAAGCCTGCGGTGCGGGTTGCCGACGGTTCGCATGGTGACGCTCGACCGTGGCAGCGTCGAGATGGGGCGAACGCCGATCCCTCTGACCAATCGGCGCACGCGTGCCGCTAGATGCCCGCCGCGTGGCGGCGCCCGCTTCGAGACTTACGCCGCGATGTCCTCGGCCGCCTCGGCAGCGACGTTCGCCGCGCGAACCGGCTGATGGCTTGCGGGGTGGCGTGCGGAGGAACGAGCGGACGGCGAGCGCGCCGCCGGCTGGACGCCCGCCACGGTGAAGAGCCGCACGGCTTCGTCGAGCACGTCGGCTTGCTCGGCGAGACGCTGTGCCGTGGCGGCGGCCTGTTCGACGAGCGCGGCGTTCTGCTGCGTCGCGCTGTCCAGATGCGCGACCGCCTGGTTGACCTGGCGGATGCCCTCGGCCTGCTCGCCGCTCGCATTCGCGACCTCGACGATGATCGACGAGACGCGGCTCACCGCTTCGTCGATCGAGCGCATTTGCGCCGTCGTGTTGCCAACCAGCCTCGTGCCCTCGGCGATCTCGCTCACGCTGGCGTCGACGACCTGCTTGATCTCCTTGGCCGACGCCGCGCAGCGCTGCGCGAGCATGCGCACCTCGCCCGCCACCACGGCGAACGAGCGGCCCGCCTCGCCGGCGCGCGCGGCCTCGACGGCGGCGTTCAGCGCGAGAATGTTGGTCTGGAACGCAATGCCGTCGATCACGCCCGTGATGTCGGCAATGCGCTGCGACGCCTCGGTGATGCCCACCATCGTGTGCTCCATTTGCGCCGCGATCGAGCCGCCTTCGGCAGCGGCGGCCTGGGCGTCGCGCGCGAGATCGAGCGCGCGGGCGCTGGCCTCGGCGTTGGCCTGCACGGTGGTCGTCAGCTGATCCATCGTGGCGGCGGTTTCTTCGAGCGAGGCGGCCTGCATTTCGGTGCGGCGCGAAAGATCGAGATTGCCGCTGGAAATTTCGTGCGCGGCGTCGAGCATCCCGTCGATCTGCGAGCGCACGTCGAAAACGATCGCCGTGAGATTGGCCTGCAATTGATTGAGCGCCTGGAGCACGTCGCCGAGATCGTCGTTCGTGGCGATCGCGAGCGTGGCCGTGAGGTCGCCGGCGGCCATGCGCGTGGAAGCGGTTGCCATCTGCGCGAGCGGCGCGCCGAGGTGGCGCGTGGTGAGACGCCAGGCCCCGAAGGCGCAGACACAGGCCGCGCCGAACGCGCCCCAGAACGGCAGCGGCGGCAATCCTTGCCAGGCGGCGAAGCCGGTCGCGGCGAAGACGGCGGGCACCGCGCCAAAGCCGAAGGCGATGCGCGTGGCGACGGGCACGCGCATCAGCGACTGCAGCGCGCCGATCACGCCCGTGCGAACCACGGCGCCATGGCGCAGTCGCACGCCGTGCAGACGGCCTTCGCGCATTTGCGCATAAAGCGCCTCGGCCTGGCGGACCTCCTCGCGCGTGGGCTTCACGCGCACGCTCAGATAACCGACCAAGGTGCCTTGCTCGGAGACGGGCGTGACGTTCGCCTGCACCCAGTAGTGATCGCCGGTCTTGCGGCGGTTCTTTACGAGCGCGGTCCAGGGCCGGCCTTCGCGAATGGTCTCCCACAGGTCGGCGAACGCTTCGGCCGGCATGTCGGGATGACGGATGATGTTGTGCGGCTTGCCGATCAGTTCTTCTTTCGTATAACCGGACACCGCGATGAAAGCGGGATTGCAGTATTGAATGCGGCCCTTGAGATCGGTGGCCGAGACGAGCATCTGCGAAGCGGGATAGTCGAATTCCTGCTGCGTGACGGGCTGATTGTTGCGCATGAGATTCCTTCGAGAGGGCCGCTTGAGACCCAACGACACTGGAGGGTTAACGGCTTTTCCCCTACGAACTTTAGGGATTTGAGCAGGCGGGAGGCGATCCGCGGGCAACGGGAAAATCCGTTGTGCGATCAATGGATTGGGTGGGATGTTGGGGGGTGTATGCACAGACTTGTGCACTTGAACTGTGGACAAGTCCGTTGCCTCGAAAACGTGCAACTTCTCTGTCGCGCGCACCATTGATGTTTGCGATCAGGGACTTAGCTTCGCTGTCCAGAAGTTATGCACAGGGCTGCCAACAAAAACTGTGGAAAAGCGCGGTGGCTTTTCGACTGCTTCGGGCCGTGATGCTGCGATTGGGAACGCTGGGCATTATCCGAAGCGCGTCAAGGACTTGATGCGATCTTCCCGGGGTTACGCACAGGGCTACCCACTATATTTGTGGACAAATCGCGGTGTATGGGGTGCTTCGCGTTGCCGGGGAAATCGGGTGGTGGCTGAGGGCATGTTCTGATGCCCGGCGAGGTACTCGCGGGTTGCGAGCCACGCAAGACATTAGGCCTGCCGCTGTGAAAGCTTGCAACTTGCTTGACGTTCGGACAGTTACCGTTTTCGATCAGGGACTTGGGTTCGCTGTCCAGAGGTTGTGTGCAGGGCTGCCAACAAAATTTGTGGACAAATCGTGGCTGGCAGAACGTCTCGCGTTACCGGAGAAATCGGATGGTGGATGGTGGTATTAGTTGATGCCTGACGAGTCACGACCTGCCCTCCGGATTGGGTCCGCGCCGGTGCCGGCCCTGTTCGGTGCCCGCTTACCCCCGTTCCTTGTTGGGAATGTGCAGATTTCAGAACCGGCGGACGCCATGTACATCAACCTGCCTTGCCTGGCCGCATCGCCAAGGAAGAACCGGCTGATGCAGGTGCGCGCCTGTCTGGGTTGTCGCAAAGCTGTCTTACATACCTGAAGGGCATTTTGCGCGTCTCGGATGGGATCGAGAGCGGGCAACCTGCGACGAGTGAGTCGGCGCGATGAACCCGCTCAGTGAAATGGTAAAGCTGGCCACAATCCGCTATCCCGAATTTCTGCCAGCCAGGCACTGATCCAGTTCTCCGATCCACCGCAACATTCCCTCTGGCTGTGAGCACCGGGTGACTTGCTGCGTCACATAATCGTTCGTTTGCTGGTACGGGGAATTTATCTATTTACTTCGCATAACGAACTATATATGGAAATGTGTCCGTGGAATCGAAATTTCCCAAACGCTAGCTGGGCTGCGTCAGATGCTGCGCCCATACCTTGGTGCCGGGGACCCGTCAATGGCTCGGTTCCTTGACAGCCTCGTGGGCGCGAGCGTGAAGGTGGTCCATGACATGCACCGCTGGGCGGACGACCTGCATCTGACGCGCGGCCTTGCGGTCACGCTCACGTTCGATGAATCGCGCACCGATGGCTGGTCGCCCTTTGCATTCGCGCTGGCGCTGGAGCGCTACGTTGCGCGGCACGTCTCGCAGCATTCCTTTACCCGCACCACCTACTGCACCACCCAGCGAGGGGCGGTGTTCACCTGGCCGATGCCTACCGGTACGCGCGGTGTCTTCTGATGGAGGATCACGGATGACATGGAACACGCAGCCGCGTGCGCTGGAGGTCATCAGCGATGCGATTCCCGAGCACTGAACGTCTCGTTGTTACCGCGACAAAGCCGACACAAGGAGTGAAAATTAAAGCAGTAGATACGATGAAGGCAATTTTTTCGACCATTTTCAATCCGTCCTTGGCTGGCAGCCTTCTGGAAATTCGAGAAGAGTCCCCTGCTCACCAGGAAATCGATACTCACCAACGACGGCGAGGACCTGCGCAAATCCACCGCATCGAGCAACATAGCCATTAAAGGGATGCTTTGGGTGCCCACCGGCCCTCGCACAATCGCCTACTGCGCTCCCTCCCGCCACTCCTCGGCCCCTCCCACATCTCCCGCCACCGAATAGAGCACTCGCGTATTGCGCGTCTTGAGAAAATCCTCGAGCGTTTCCCCACGCATGGCCGCGTAGATATGAAGGTTAGAAGTCCCGATCACTGCGCCGAGCTTCTCCAGCACGAAGAAGATCACGCCATAATGAATCAACCCACGCCAATCGCGCCTGCGCACGAGTTCCTTTTCCTCTTCAGTCAGCCCAGCCTCGGCAAACGAGCGCTCAGGATCGGCGAGAAACGCGCGGCGATGCGACTCGTCGATCATCGCGTGCAAGTACTTGTTCAACCGGTACGCCTTCAGGCTCGCTTCGAGACCGAACGGATACGTGCCGGCCAGCTTCTGCGCGCCAGCCAGTTGCCTCGCTACGTGCTGCCGGTGCCGCGCCTGCGCCTCGCCAACTGGCGCCATCGCGGCATTCTCGAGCACGAGCGTGCCGATGCCCGTCATCGAAGGCAGGTAGTAGCCGCTGTGCACCGTCTTCACGCTGGCGCTCAGTGCGCCGCGCATAACGAGCCACATGATGACCTCCGCGCCTTCCAGCCCGCCCGCTTGCGCGTACTCCGCGTGCGTGAGTTCGGCGAGCGCCTCCGGGTCGTTCGTGATGGCGTCGAGAAAGCGGTGGTCCCAGTCCACGTTGTTGAAGCCTGCACGCTCGCCGTGCACCTGGTGAGAAAGGCCGCCCGTCGCCATCACCACGACGCGCAGGTCCTCGGGGTAGCTCTCGATCGCGCGGCGCAGCGCCTGCCCGAGCTTGTAGCACCGCCGCGCCGTGGGAATCGGGAACTGCAGCACGCCCACCTGCAACGGCACCACGCGCGTGGGCCAGCCCGTGGCCGTGCGCTCCAGCAGCGCCGACATGGGCGAGAAAAAGCCATGGTCGAGCGGCTTGTCCTGGAAGAACGACATGTCGAATTCGTCGCTCATGAGGCTCGTGCCGATGTGCCGTGCAAGCGCCGGATGCCCGCCGATGCCGGGCAGGTCGCGCACGCCGCCGCCTTCGTCGGCGACCGTGTACTCGCTGCCTATGCCCAGCGCGAACGCTGAGTAGTGGTCGAAGAAGAACGACGTCACGTGGTCGTTGTAGATGTAGACGATCGCGTCCGGCTGCTGCTCGCGCAGCCAGCGCTTGACCGGCTCGAAGCTTTCGAAGATCGGCGCCCAGGCCGGCTCCTGTTCCTTGTGCGCGTCGTGCGCAAAACCAATGGTCGGGGTATGCGAAACGGCGATGCCGCCAACGATCGTGGCCATGTCTCCGTGCTCCTTGTGTCGGGTGTGTGTCGATGGATGGCGACAATGTATGGTTGACGGCAGGTTAAGTAAATTGACTTGTTCGGCAAAATTCCATAACTTCAGATTATGGAAAATAGCGAATCGCCATCTCGCAAGAATTCGGCCACGAAGGTCGCCACGAAAGCGGCCACGAACGCGACCGTGAAACCCGCCACCAAACTGACTAAACGCGCGGACCCCGCCCGCGACGCGGCGGACGAGGCGCGGCGGCAACTGGCATCGAGGCTGCGCCTTCGGCATTTGAACTGCTTCGTGGCAATTGCCCAGGAGCGCACGCTCGCACGGGCGGCGGCTCGCCTGCATTTGAGCCAGCCCGCCGTTTCGAAGACGCTCGTGGAACTGGAGCAATGGGCCGGCGTGCGCCTCGTCGAACGCGGCAGGAACGGCGCGGCGCTCACGGTGCAGGGCGAGCACTTCCTGCGCTACGCGCTCGACGCAACGCGCGCGGTCGAGGCGTCCGCCTCGGCGCTCGCGCGGCATGAAGCGCACGCGGTGCCAGCCGTTCGGCTAGGCGCGTTGCCGACCGTTGCGACTGCGCTGGTGCCCGAGGCGCTTCTGCGCTTCAAGGCGCTCTTTGCGCATGTCGGCGTGAAGATTCATACCGATTCGAACGCCGAACTCTTGCGCGCAGTGAAAGCCGGCGATCTCGACCTGATGGTGGGCCGGATGGCGGAGCCGGCCATGATGCAGGGTGTTTCCTTCGAGTACCTGTACACGGAGTCGCTACGGGTCGTCGCGCGGGCGGGGCACCCGCTTGCGGGCGAAGGCGTGGCGCCCGCCCTCGATGCCGTGCTCGGGTTCCCGCTGGTGATTGCAGGCGAGCGCACGGCGCCGCGTCATCACACCGAGGCGTTCTTCGAGACGCACGGTTTGTCGGTGCCCGAAGGCGCGATCGAAACGCAGTCGGCTTCCGTGGCGCGCCTGATCGTCGCCGGCTCGGACGCCGTGTGGATCGTGCCGCAGCGTGTCGCGCAAAGCGATATCGATGCTGGGCTGCTCGTGCAGATCGACGTGCCGGCTCCGCAGGGCGTGGAGCCTATCGGCATTCTTCGGCGCAGCACTGTCGCGCTCAACGACGCTACCGCCGCGCTCTCGCATCAACTGCGTGCATGCTCGCAGGCCGTGTAGCGCCTGCCGCCGGAAGTGTTGTTGAAATGTCGATTGAGATTGAAACCGGATGAAACATGTGAAATGATATCGATTCTCATTTCCCGTGGATAAATCTGCGGCGAAACAACAACACCAGCCAGCTTAGCGTCGATTTCCTCGGTCCTCCTGGGGCGGCCAGCCAGCCAATCAACCCGCTTCGCACGCGCCAGCTTTGTGCGCGTTGCCCAGCCGGGTTTTGTCTTGCACAGGGACCTCATGTTGAACAGGACGCCGCTCGCGAGTGCGCTCGCGCTGGCTTTTGCTTTGCCTTTTGCCTCCCCCGCGCTCGCGCAGAGCGCGCCTGCTGTCACCGCCGCTTCGACGGCCACCCGAACTTCGGCGAGCACCGGCAACCCCGCCGCCGCGCAACCGGCGCTAGCCGTCCAGACCGGGCAGACCGCGCAGGCGGCGCAAGCCCAAGCTCAAACGGCTCAAACGGCTCAATCGGCTCAAACGGCTCAAACGGCTCAAACGGCTCAAGCGTCCCAATCCGCGGCACCGGCAACCGACAACGCCACACTGCCCACGATCTCCGTCTCGAGCCAAAACGATGATCAGGACTTCCAGGCAGACCGTGCGACCGTCGGCGCGAAGACGCCCACGGCGCTGCGCGACATTCCGCAGACGGTCACGGTCATCAACAAGGCGGTGATGCAGTCGCAGGGCGCCACGTCGTTCCAGGACGCGCTGCGCAACGCGCCCGGCATTACGATCGGCGGCGCGGAAGGCGGCCAGATCGGCAACAACATCAACCTGCGCGGCTTCACGGCGCAAAACGATATCTATCTCGATGGTTTTCGCGACCGCAACCAGTATTACCGCGACACCTTCGACCTCGAATCGATCGAAGTGCTCTACGGTCCGTCGTCGATGCTGTTCGGCCGTGGCTCGACGGGTGGCGTGATCAATCAGGTCACGAAGCAGGCGAACCTCACGCCGCTCACCGAAGTCTCGGCCACGGTAGGCACCAGCGACCGCTATCGCGCGACGCTCGACGTGAACCGGCCGATCGGCGATCACGCCGCATTCCGGCTCAACGCTTTCGGCCAGTCGATGGGCTCGACGCGCGACGAGATGAAGAACAAGGACTACGGCTTCGCGCCCGAGTTGCGCTTTGGTATCGGCACGCCGACCGAGGTGACGATCTCGGCGCTCATTCAGCACAACTACGACATGCCGGACTACGGCGTGCAGGCGATCAACGGCCGCCCGTTCGCGCCATCGAAGAGCACGTTCTACGGCCTCACCGACGACCGCACGATCCAGGACGTGCAGACCGTTCAGGCGCGGGTGGATCACAGATTCGACGACCAGTTCAAGATCAGCAACCAGACGCAGTTCTCGCACTCGCTCACCGATGCGCGCGAAACCGCGCCGGGCGCGGTGCTGACGGGGCCGCTCGCCACGAGCACGGCGCTCAAGAACGGCAACTTCACGAACCTGCCGCTCGAGGACCTCTACATCAAGCTGGCGAGCCACGACCGCGTGATCGAAAACCACTCGATCTACAACGATACGATGGCGCAGTACAAGTTCACCACGGGCTTCCTGAAGCACGACATGATCGCGGGCGTCGAGGTCGGGCACGACAGCTACACGAACCAGGCCTATACGCGCAACAACCTGCCGATTCTTTCGCTGCTCGACCCGGTGTACATTCCAACGCCCTCGAACGTCACGCAGACAGTGGGCAATCACGCGGAGTCGGGCGCGACCACGCTCGCGGCGTACTTCAACGAAACGATGTCGATCGGCGAGCACTGGAAGGTCATTGGCGGCGTGCGTTGGGATCGCTTCCAGGCGCACATCGCCAACACGATCAACGCGCCGCTCTATGCGGACCAGACCAACACCTTCACGAGCGTGCGCGCGGGCGCGATCTATCAGCCAACCGACTGGCAGTCGTATTACTTCTCGTACGGCACGTCGTTCGATCCGTCGCTCGAGGCGCTCACGGTCACGAACACTACGCAGAACCTCGCGCCCGAGCACACGAAGTCGTATGAAGTGGGCGCGAAGTGGGATCTGCTGGGAGGCAACCTTTCGGTTACCTCAGCATTCTTCCAGCAGGAAATGGACAACGCGCGCACGCAAACCTCGACGGGCGAATACACGCTCGAAGGCGACATTCGCGTGCGCGGCTTCCAGGCGGGCGCAACGGGCCACCTCACCGACAAGTGGCAGGTGTTCGCGGGCTACACCTATATGGACGGCGTGATCCTCAAGGCGCTCGACGGCACCCAGGGGAACACGCCGGCCAACACGCCGCGCAACACGTTCACGCTGTGGACCACGTATGCGTTCGCGCCGCATTGGGAAATTGGCGGCGGCCCGACTTATATGTCCGCCCGTTACGCGGCGAACACGAATTACGTGGAGGCGCCTGGCTACACGCGCTGGGATGCGATGGCCGAGTACCGCGAGAAAAAGTGGGACGTACGGCTGAATCTGCTGAATCTCACCAACAAGTTTTACTATGACGCCCTCATCCAGTCGGACGGCGGGCGTTCGGTCCCGGGCATCGGCCGAACGCTCCTTGCGACGTTCGACTACCGCCTCTGATCACCGTACGCGAGAAGTGCTCCGCACATCATGCGGGCTTTTGGGCGACGGCATGAACGCAGCCGCGAAAGCGGCGTAACGAAGGAAACGACAATGCTGGTTCACGTTCCCAACGTACTGACACCCGAGCAGGTGCGCGCGCTGCGCACGCGGCTCGACCACGCAGGCGAAGCCTGGGTGGATGGCCGCGCCACGGCCGGCTGGTCCGGCGCGCCGGTGAAGCGCAACCAGCAGATCGCCGAGCACACGCCCATTGCGCGCGAGCTGGGCGACGTGGTGCTCGCGGCCATCGAGCGCAATCCGCTTTTCATCAGCGCGGCGCTGCCCAACCAGGTGTATCCGCCGCTTTTCAATCGCTATGAAGGCGGCATGACGTTCGGGAGCCACGTGGACGGCGCGGTGCGCGTGCTGCCCAACGGCGTGAAGTTGCGCACCGATGTCTCCTGCACGCTCTTCCTCTCGTCGCCCGACGAATACGACGGTGGCGAGCTGGTGGTCGAAGACACCTATGGCGTGCAGGAGGTGAAGCTGCCGTTGGGCGACATGATCGTCTATCCGGCCACGAGCCTGCACCAGGTGAGGCCGGTCACGCGCGGCGCGCGCGTGGCGAGCTTTTTCTGGGTGCAGAGCCTCGTGCGCGACGACACGAAACGTGCGCTGCTCTTCGACATGGACACCGCGATCCAGCGCCTGAACGCGAGCGACGCCGACGTAGAGGCGCGGCGCAGCCTCGTAGGCTGCTATCACAATCTTCTGCGACTCTGGAGTGAAACATGAGCTTTCCCGATACTGCCGAGATCGACGCGCCGGCGGCGCGCGTGCCTCTCGACGCCGAGCAGCGTGACGAGCGTGCCAGGCGATCGCGCCGCGCAGCGTTCATCAAGTGGCTGCGCAAGGTCCACGGCTGGTTGGGGTTGTGGGGGGCGGTGCTTGGACTGCTGTTCGGCGCAACCGGTTTCGTGCTCAACCACCGCACTGAACCGCTGCGCATCTCGCCGGGCGCGCCGCAGGTTTCGACGATGCAGCTCGCGATGCCCGACCCCGCGCCCGAAACGCCGCGCGACATGATCAAGTGGTTGCGCTCGCAACCGGATCTCAAGCTGCCCGCGCGCACGGGCCGCATGCAGAAGGAGCCCGAGCGCGAGGTGGCGTGGGGTGACCGGCGCATCGTGCAGCCCGAACGCTGGCAGATGAGTTTCAACTCGCCGGGCGAGAGCGTGACGGTGGAGTACTGGGTGGGCAACGACAAGCTCACCCTCAAGCGCAGCGACAACTCGCTCGTCTCGACGATCACGAACCTGCACAAGGGCGTGGGCATGAGCATTGGCTGGGTGCTGTTCATCGACAGCTTCGCGGGCGCGCTCATTCTGCTTTCGCTCACGGGCGTACTGCTGTGGACGGAACTGAACAAGCGCAAGACGGTGGGCGCCGTGCTGCTGTTCGGCTCGATTGTCGTGGCGGTGTGCGTGGGGCTGGCCTGATCGCCCGTGTTGTAACGACTTGGTGCGCGCGAACGCTGTTGATCGTCGCGCCCGCTGCGCTTCAGTCCTTCACGCCGCGCTTGCGCAGCAGATAGGTGTCCATGATCCATCCGTTCGCTTCGCGCGCCTGTGCGCGCACGCGGGCGATCTCGTCCTTCACGTCTTCCAGGCGCCCCGACATCAGGATCTCGTCGGGCGTGCCCACATAGGCGCCCCAGTAGATGTCGAGCGCTTCGCCCGCAAGCTGGGTGTACGCGTTCTGCGCGTCGAGCATGACCACGGCGCTTTCCACGTCCTGCGGAAAACCGCTTTCGGCGAGCCGCCTTCCCGTCGTGATGCTCACCGGCTTGCCGATGAAATTGAGTGGCACGCGGTGTTTCGCCGCGAGCGCCTGCACGCTGCTGATGCCGGGAATCACTTCGAAGTCGAACGCGAGCCGCCCCTCGGCGAGGATCGCGTCGAGAATGCGGATCGTGCTGTCGTAGAGCGACGGGTCGCCCCATACGAGAAACGCGCCGCATTGGCCATCGGCCAGCTCGCTTTCGATCAGATGCTCGAAGACGCGCTGCTTGTCGCGATTGAGCTCGTCCACGGCGGCCTTGTAGTCGATGCCTTCGTCGCGGCGCCGCTCGGGGCTCGTCGCCTCCACGATGCGGTAATCGTGGTCCTTGATGAAGCGTGCACAGATTTCCTTGCGCAGCGCGACGAGCTTGTCCTTGGCGGGACCCTTGTCCATCACGAAGAACACGTCGGCGGCATTGAGCGCTTCGATGGCCTGCATGGTCAGGTAGTTCGGGTCGCCCGCGCCGATGCCGATGATGAGGATCTTTTTCACGTTGCAATTCCGGAAAGGGAGTCGTCGGGCAGCTCGGTGCCACCGAGTTGCGCGGCGCAATGATAGCGCGAGTTCGCTGCGGCATCGCGCCACGCTTGCGCCCCAGGGCCGCGCGCTGTCGGCATGGGCAATTTTCTTCAATACGTTCGCGGCTCGGATGCTTAGGCTCACGGGTAACGATCGCCAACCGGCGTAGCGAGGAAAACCTTGAGCACTGCCTTGTCGATGGCCGCCTTTGCGCTGGCCACCTCCATTACCCCCGGCCCCGTCAACGTCGTCGCGCTGAGCGCGGGCGCGCGCTATGGGCTGCGCGCGAGCCTGCGCCACGTTACCGGCGCGACGGTCGGCTTTACGCTGCTGTTGCTGCTGGTCGGCCTTGGTATGCACGAGTTACTCGCGCGCTGGCCGTTTCTCACGCGCGCGATCGAATGGGCTGGCGTGGCGTTTCTGCTGTACGTCGCATACCGGCTCGCCGCCGACGACGGCCGGATCGACCCCGAGGGCGCGGCGCGCGGCCCTTCGCTGCTGATCGGGGCGATGATGCAATGGCTCAATCCGAAGGCATGGCTCGCCACGGTGGCGGGAATGGGCGTGTATGCGGCATCCGGCGAGAAAGCGCTCGTCTGGCAGTTCGCCGCGATCTACTTCGTCGTGTGTTATGTGTCGATTGCGTGCTGGGCGTGGGCCGGCACGTCGTTGCGCCAGGCCATGCGCAAACCGTCGCGCGTGCGTTTCATGAATCGCGTGATGGCGCTGCTGCTGGCGGGCAGTGCGATCTGGCTATCGCTTGCCTGAATACGCCAGGCGCGTGAGGAGTGTTCAGCCGCGGTACTGCCCCGGCGTCGCGGCGACGAACTGGCGGAACGTGCGCTGCAGATGCGCCTGATCGGCGAAGCCGGCTTCCGCCGCGACTTCGGCGATGGCGCGCCCGCGGCGCAATTGTGCGCGGCTGAACTCGATGCGCCGGTTCACGACATACGCGTGCGGGGTCATGCCGTACTGCTCGCGAAACGCTCGTATCAAATAGGATGGCGAAAGATCGGCGGCGGCGCAGATCTCTTCGAGCTTGAGCGTGCGCGTGTAGTTGGCGTCGATGAATTCGGCGGCGCGCGTGAGGCGGTCATTGGGCTCGCGCGCCGAGGCCGGCGCGGGGTTGAGCGACTGCTGCAGCTTCGTGAAATACGCCACGATCTCGCTTTCCTTGCGCAAGAGCGTTTCCTGCGGATCGACGATAAGCTCGTACAGTGCGTTGAGACCCGCGAATAGATCGGGCTGCCAGGTCAAGGTCTGTTCGAACGGGCGGAAGCCTTCGTGCGCGCCGAAGCCCAGTTCGTGCTGCAGCTTCGCGAGCCAGTTCGTGTCGAGATAGAACATGCGGTAGGCCCAGGCTTCGTCCGCGGCCGGGTTGCACGCGTGCACGACTTCCGGATTGACGACCACCACCGCGCCCGCGCTCACATGCGCGAGCGTCTCGCCGTTCAGGTAGGTGCTGCGGCCGCCCGTCACTGCGCCGATCGAGAACGTGCTGTGCGCGTGGCGGCCGTAGCGGACCTTGCGGCCGTCGGCAATCGCGCGCACTTCGATGAACGGCAGGGCTGCGTCGCGCCAGAAATAGGGCAGGGCGTCGGGCGTTGCGGGTTGCGGCATGAAGGACCTCGGTGGTATCGCCGCGCGCGTGGCGCGGCGCGAAGGTTGTATCTTAGTACGGGTTTGGGATTTGGTTGGGGGCGCGCGCGGGGCGCGGTTTTTTTTCGCGGTTCTTGTCGTTTTGGCATTTTCTTGTTTTCGTGTCGGTGTGCCAGCGTTGCCCCTGTGCGGGGCGGCACCTACTTTTCTTTGCAGCGGCAAAGAAAAGTAGGCAAAAGAAAGCCGCTCACACCGCCAATGCTTCGCCTTGCACCGCTCGCCCACTCGCGGAGTGGTGCCGGAGCATCTGTCATCACTCGCCTTCAAACGAAGTGACAAAGGGCTCATACCTCCGGCGGCGCTTCGCGCGCCGATGGGCATAACCCAAACCATTGGTGGGCTTCCTTTTTCACGAAAGACTGAACGGTACAACCGGTTTCCCTCGCAGACCCGTCCGCGACGCGCGTAGCGCGCAGCGGGATGAATGAGCGCTTTGTCACTAACGTGAAGGGTGCGAGGTGACAGATGCTCCGGCACCACTCCCAGAAACGGCGGGTGGTGCTATGCGAAGCATTGGCGGTGTGAGCGGCTTTCTTTTGCCTACTTTTCTTTGCCGCTGCAAAGAAAAGTAGGTGCCGCCCCGCACAGGGGCAACGCATGCACACCGACACGAAAACAAGGAAAGGCCAAAACGACAAGAACCGCGACAAAAATCTAAAGACTAGAATCCCTGGAAGCACATGCATAGCGCGAGGCGGCAACCTGACGGAGGCCGTGCTACTCTTGCATGACGAACGCTGCCGATCCTTCCTTATTGCCAGGCACTGCAAATGAACAAAACGAACCCAACAAACCCAAAAATCCGCCCATTGAACGAGCGAGATGCCGACGCCTTTCACGCCATGCGCCTGCAGGCGGCTGAAAACTATCCCGCGGGCATCGTGCCGACTTATGAGGAGGAAGCGCGTTGCACGCGCGTAGAGACCGAAGCGCGCGTGCGCGCCACCGAGTATCAGATCGTGTTCGGCGCATTCGATGGCGACAAGCTCGTCGGCATAACGGGGCTCGCACGCGAGCCGCGCCGCAAGCTCGCGCACAAGGCCCTCATCTGGGGCGTATTCGTCAATCCGGCCTATCGAGGTGCGGGTCTCGCTCGGCAGCTGCTCGAAAGTGCGGTCGCTCACGCGCGCACGCTGGGCCTTGTGCAGGTGCAACTCGTGGTGAGCGTGAAGAATCCACGGGCGCAGGCGCTCTATCGTTCGTTCGGCTTCGTGCGGTATGGCGTCGAACCGCGCGGCCTTTGCATCGACGGCGAGTACGCCGACGACGAACTCATGGTGCTCTTCCTCGACAACCCCGCCGTGCCCGACTAAAGGATCGCCCCAAGTCTTACCTCGCGCGCACCGGCAGCCGGTCGCCGATTTCAGTGATGCCTGGCCTCGCCAGATCGCGTGAAGCCAAGGCAAATCGCACATCTTCATCATTTCGTCATACCTGAGCGTCGATAATCCACCGCGAATAAATTGGCCTCAGTGTCACGAGTCGCGCAGCCATAGCGCGACCGGCACGCGGCAGGCCCGGGGATTTCGACATGACCATTCGTCACCGCATCACGCTACTCATAGTCCTGATGTTCGTCGCGTTGACCGCCATTGGCGGCTACGCGGCCTATCAGGCCCGCCGCAGCGCCACCGAAGTTCGTCAGGTCACCCAGGGCGTCGTGCCGAGCGCGCTCGCATCGTCCGACCTCGTCGCGCTCGTGAAGGACGTGCAGCTCGCCACCATGACGCTCGTCTACGCGCCCGACGCCACCGTCGCCTCGCTCGCGCAAACCGAGCTGAAGGAGAAGGAAGCCGCGCTGCGCGCCGCACTCGACGTGCAGCGCATAGGCGCCGCGAGCCACGCCCAGGAAGGTCTCGTCGCGCAGGCGCAGGAAAGCCTCGCGAACTACTTCTCCGCGATCGACGACACCGCGACGATGAAGGCGAGCGGCAAGAACGAGCTTGCACAGGCCAATCTCTTCGCGAATGTCGCGCAGTACCGCGACGAACTCGAAGGCATCGTCACGACCATGCGCGTGGAAAAGAACCGCCAGAAAGACGATGCGATCCGCACGCTCAACGACACGCTCGACACCACCACGAGCGCCATTGCCGCCGTGACGGGCGGCGCGGTGCTGCTGCTCACGCTGATCGGAACGCTGCTGTACCGCCAGATCACGCGCCCGCTCTCGCGCATGCAGGCCATGATGAGCGAGATCGCGTCGAACCAGGACTTCACGCGCCGCGTGCCGGTGGGCCGCATGGACGAGATCGGACATTCGATCGTTGCCTTCAACGGCATGATCGAGAAGATCCAGCTCAGCTCCGCGCAGCTCAAGCGCAAGACCGCCGACATTCAGGCGATGTTGCAGAACATGCAGCAGGGTATTCTCACGGTGGTGGAAGGCGCGACGATCCACAGCGAATACTCGGCGTATCTCGAGGCGATCTTCGAAACGAACGAGATCGCGGGCCGTCCGCTCATGGACCTCGTGTTCTCGCATACCGATCTCGACGCCGACACGCTCGCGCAGATCGACGCCGCCGTGCACGCCTGCCTTGGCGAGGACGACGTGAACTTCGCGTTCAACCAGCATCTGCTCGTGAACGAAATCACGCGCACGCCGCCCGATGGCCGCGCGAAGGTGCTCGACCTCAGCTGGTCGGCGATCACCGACGAGAACGACGTGGTCGTGCGCCTCATGCTCTGCGTGCGCGACGTGACGGAGCTGCGCGAGCTTGCGGCCGAGGCCGGCGAGCAGAAGCGCCGCCTCGAGATGATCGGCGAAATTCTCGCGGTGAGCGAAGAGAAGTTCCAGCACTTCGTCGAGAGCTCGACGGGCTTCATCCACGAGAACGAGCACATCATTCGCCAGCACGATTGCGCGGACACGGGCGCGATTGCCGCGCTGTTCCGCAACATGCACACGATCAAGGGCAACGCCCGCACGTATAGCCTGCAGCATCTCACGGGTGTCGTGCACGAGGTCGAGCAGCGCTACGACGCGCTGCGCCGCGAAGACGCGAGCCACACGTGGGACCAACAGGCGCTGATCGCCGATCTCGAACGCGTGAAGGCCGCGCTAGAGCACTATTCGAGCATCAACGAGGTGAGCCTCGGGCGTGGTCCGCGTTCGGCCGGCGCGCAGAACACGGACGCACGCCTCACCGTCGGGCGCGAGGCGATCGAAGAGACGCTGCGCATCATCGATCGAACCGACGACAGCGATCTGCAGGCGCTGCGCGCGATGCGTGCCGAACTGCGCAGCACGCTGCGCCTGATCGGCACCGAGCGCGTGGCCGACGCGCTCGCAGGCGTGATCGGGTCGCTGCCTTCGCTCGCCCAGGAACTCGGCAAGGTCGAGCCGGCCGTGCATATCGTGGACAACGGGTGCCGTCTGCGCAGCGAGGCCGTCGGCACCGTGAAGAATGTGTTCATGCACTTGCTGCGCAATTCGCTCGATCACGGCATTGAAATGCCGGCGCAACGCCGCGCGCAGGGCAAGGACGAAGCCGGGCATATCGACATCGAAGTGAACGTGCGCAACGGCGCAATGCAGATGACGCTTGCCGACGACGGCCGCGGTCTCGCGCTCGCGCGCATTCGCGGCATCGCGGTCGAGCGCGGCTGGCTCGAAGCGCATGAAGCGGCCAGCGACGAGACGATCGCCTCGTTCATCTTCCGCCCGGGCTTTTCGACGGCAACGAACGTGACCGAAGTGTCGGGGCGCGGCGTGGGCATGGACGCGGTGCGCGACTTCCTCGAACGCGAGGGCGGCGCAATCGAGCTGCGTTTCACCGACGAGCGCCAGGGCGCCGACTACCGGCACTTCCAGACCATCGTGCGCCTGCCGCTGCAGTGGGCGGTGCAAACGGTGGAAGCAGCGCAGGCAAAACTAGAGGAAGCGCTGGCAAGCTAGCGCATGGCGGGGGTGGCAGTGGTCTTACCGTACTTGATCGAAGGCACGGCGCTTGCCGCGCTGGCAGCAGGCGCGGCCGTCGCGTGGCGCAGGCACGCGCAAGCGCAGGCGCAAGAGGCAGCGCGCGTGCAGGGCGCGACGCACGCCGCCGCGCTCGCACAGGCGCAAGCGCGCCACGTGGCGCAGCAGGAGGAGGCCGCGCACGAACATGAGGCGCTCGTCGCGCAGGTCGAATCGCTGCGCGCCGAACTCGCGCAGCGCAAGTTGGTGGCGGATGCGCTCGAAGCGGCGCTCGCGAGCGAACGCGCCCACCGCGACGACGCCATGCATCATGCCGCGCGCATCGCGAGCGAGGCCTCGCGGCTGAAGCTGATGTCCTCGACGTTCGAGCGCTGGCACGAGCAGATGATCTCGCTGATGGCGCAGAACCACGACATGCACCAGAAGAACCAGGAGCTGTCGTCGATCGTGAGCCACGTGCTGATCGTCTCGCTGAACGCCTCGATCGAAGCGGCGCGCGCGGGCGCGGCGGGGCGCGGGTTCTCGATCGTGGCGGGCGAGGTGCGTGCGCTCGCCACGCGCTCGCAGGAGCTCTCGAAGAGCTATCGCGACAGTCTGAACCGCAACGACCTCATCACGGCCGCGACGTTTCAGGACATTCAGGCAGGCGGCAAGATGATCGCGGCGTCGCTCGCGAGCGTCGAGTCCGCGTCGAACCAGTTGCACACCCAGCTCGAAGCGGCGCGCAGCGGGGCGCACGCATGATCGGCACGCATGCGAAGGACAGTATCGAGCGCATTTTCTTCGCGGCCGCGCGCACGCGGCTCGTGACCGACCAGCAGCATGCCTGTGATATCGCGCCGCGCCCGGGCGTGGCCGCACAGGGCGAGCACCTGGTCGTGCTGACGATCTCGTCGATGCAGTTCCGCCTGCTGCTGCTCCTGCACTTCGAAGACGACGAGCGCACGCGGCGCTACTACGTGGGCGATGCGGCACGCACGCTCACCGAATGCTTCATGGAGTTCGGCAACCTGTGCTGTGGCGCGATGAACCAGCAACTGGTCGAGCATTTCCCCGATCTGGGCATGTCGACACCCTATGCGCTCAGCAGTGGATGCCTGCCGTATCTGCGTGAATTGAAGCCGGATTCTGTGCAGTCCTACGCGATTACGATCGATCGGGAAGTGCGGATCGGCGCGACGCTATGCGTGTGCACGCAAACGCCGCTGGATTTCGTCGCGAGCCTCGCGGCCATCGAGGCGCACGACAGCGCGGGCGAACTCGAATTGTTTTGAGCGCGCATGGCGCGTGGGTATGAAATCAGGCAGGCGAAAGCAGAGAAGGGAAACATGAACGCGAACAAGCCAGTCAGCAAGCTGTTGCTGCTGGAAAGCAATACGGCGCGCGCCGATGCGATTGCGCAAATCGGCGCCGCGCATGATTGCGCGTGCGTGCCGGTGCGGCGCGAAGCGCTTTCGGCGGCGCTGAAGGCGCACTACGATCTGGGAGGCGTGCTGCTGGGCGAGGACTTCGGCGGTTCGCGCGAAGCCGCGGCGGCCGTGGCGGTGGCGCTCGAAGCGGAGCGTCCCGAACTGCCTGTCGTGCTGCGGCGCGCAGCACACGAGAGCGGCGGCGATCTGCCCGAGCCCTTGCGTCGCGTGCCTTGCGCGAGCTGGCTGGAAGGCGACGAGCAATCGCTGCTCGCGGCGCTCGGTGCGAACGTGTTCTCGCACGACTATCCGGACCCGCTCGTGGACGGCATCACCGACATGACACTCGGGCGCCTGCGCGGGCTCTTTCCCCAACTGGAGGTGAACTGGGACACGCCGGGCATCGTGCGCGACCGCATCCTCTTCGGCGAAGTGCTCACGCTGATTCCGATCGAGACCGCGTGGTGCCGTGGCTGGCTCCTCATGCAGACCGAAGAGGCGCCGCTGATCGAGTTGCTGCCGCCGCGCGCGGGTCGCGACGAGGCCAGCGACTTTCGTGACGTGAACGGCGTGCTGGCGGAGCTCACGAATCTCGTGTGGGGCGCGTTCCGCAATCGCTATCTGGGCAACGCGCGCGCGGCCGGCGAAGCGGGTTGGGGACGCGCGCAGGTGCAGGTGCCGCTGCTCATCAACCATCGGCGGCGTTATCTGTCGTTTGGCTCCGACAATCCGCAACTGTGCATCAAGTACCGGCTCACGTGCGCGGACACGGGCCGCGAGGTGGTCATCGACCAGCGTTTCGTGTTCAGCCTCGGCTGGTCGCGCGAAGGGTTCGACGAGACGGCCGCACAGGCCGCAGCCGCCGCCGAAGAAGAAGAACAGGCGAGCGGCGAACTCGAATTATTTTGATCAAGGACGCGCCGCACATGGCGCGAAGGACAAGGACAACATGGCGAAAATTCTGGTGGTGGACGATTCGAGCACGGTGCGCGACGAAGTGGCGGGCTTTCTGCGCAAGAACGGTCTGGACGTGGACACGGCGGTGGACGGCAAGGACGGCCTCGCGAAGCTGCGCTCGAACCCCGGCGTGAAGCTCGTGGTGAGCGACGTGAACATGCCGAACATGGACGGCCTCACGATGGTCGAGAAGATCCGCAGCGAGCTTGCGAATACGGCCGTAAACGTCGTGATGCTGACCACCGAGAGCAGCCCCGCAATGAAGGAGCGCGGCAAGGCGGCGGGTGTGCGCGGCTGGATCGTGAAGCCTTTCAAGGGCGAAGCCGTTCTCGAAACGTTTCGAAAGCTGGCGGGCTAGAGCCGGCGCGATCTTGCCTTCGAAATATTTCCCCCGCTTACGATCTGTTACAGCGACGATGGCGCAACGCCGTCTGCGCTGCACGGTGCGTTACAGCGCTAATAAAGTCCAATAGTGCGCCGTTGTCGCACGCGCACCACCCTGCTTGAATACGCCGCTCAACGGGTGAAGCGGGCGGCGCGATGGGCGAGCGGGATGGCAATGACGAAGCGGCGATCGCGCAGTGCGTGGCGCAAGCGCTGGGCGAGCAGCCGCAGGGGCTGGAACGACAGGTGCTCGCGCATAGCGGCAACGCGGTGTACCGCGCGCGCATGGCCGGGGGACGCTCTCTGGCGGTGCGCGTGAGCCCGCAAGCGCAAACGTTCTCGCATACCCGCTCGAATCTCGCCACGCTGCGCGGCCTCGGCTTGCCGGTGCAGGCAGTGCTCGCGCAGGGCGTTACGCCCTCGGGCGGGGAGTTCGTGGTGCTCGACTGGCTGCCTGGCCGCGATATCTACTATGCCTTTTCGACACTCAGCGATACGCAGTCCGAACGGATTGCGGAGGCGGTGACCGCGTTCCAGCGCCGTGTGACGGAGCGGCTGCCAGCGCCACCGGAAGGCGGCTTCGGCTGGGCTGCGATCGGCGAGCGCGCACCCCAGGCGCGCTGGACCGAAATCTTTGGTGCGCCCATACCGCAGGCGCAGCTCGCCGAGATGCTCGCGCGCGTGGACGCCACGCCGCTCGAACGCTTTCGCGCGCGCCTCGGCCTTGCGCGGGCTTCGCTGGAGGACTATTTCGACACGCTGCGCCCGGTCTGCTTCCTCGACGACCTCACCATCAAGAACGTGCTGGTGGACAACGGCGAACTGAGCGGCCTGATCGACCTCGATACGGTTTGCTATGGCGATCCGCTGCTTGTGCTGGGCGCGACGCTCGCGCATATCGATAGCGAGGTGGGCGAACATGGCCGCGCCTACGCGAGAGCGCTGTTGCACCACTGGTCGCCGGAGGGCGTGCAGCGGCGCGCGACGGGTTTCTATGCGTGCCTGTGGATCATCGGCTTTCTGACGCTAGCGCTGGAGCAGGGCAACGCGGCGCGCGTGCGCTGGCTCGTGCCGATTCTGAACCAGTTCCTGAACGTAGCGGAGGGACGCTGAGCCGCGACGCGCGCACTCAGGCCGCGATGGCCGCTTCACCCGCGCCGTTATCCGCCGTCGATCTTGCCGGGCTCAACAGCACCGGAATCGACTTCGACGTGGGCGTGCCCGCGCCATCGGCGACTGAGGAGAGCGGCACGAGCGGATTCGTCTCGGGGTAGTACGCGCCGAGGCAGCCGCGCGGAATGTCGTATTCCACGAGCAGGAAGTCCTCGACGTGGCGCTTGATGCCGTCATCCCACACGCTCGTGATGTCCACATGCTGGCCAGGCTCGAAGCCGAGCATCGTCATGTCCTCGCGGTTCGCGAACAGGACGCGGCGCAGGCCATATACACCACGATAGCGGTCGTCGAGACCGTATATCGTTGTGTTGTACTGATCGTGTGAGCGTGTCGTCATGAGCGTCATGAGACGCTTGCCGTGTTCGGCGCGCGCGCGGTGGATCGGCGTGTCGAGCGCGATGGCATGCACGACGAACTGCGCCTTGCCGCTGGGCGTCTTCCATACGCGCTCGCGCGAGGCGACGCCCAGGTGGAAGCCGCCCGGATGCTTCAGGCGCTCGTTGTAGTTCTCGAATCCGTCGAACACCTGCTCGATGCCGTCGCGAATCTTTGCGTAGTCGGCGGCGAGGCCAAGCCAGTCCACCTTCGCGCTGCCGAGCGTGGCGTGCGCCATGCGCGCGACGATCGCGATCTCCGAAAGCAGGTTCGGGGAAGCGGGCCGGTTCATGCCGTATGAAATGTGGACCATGCTCATCGAGTCCTCGACGCTCACGCCCTGCGGTACGCCATTCTGCAAGTCGATTTCGGTGCGGCCGAGCGTGGGCAGGATCAGCGCGTCGCGGCCGTGCACCAGATGGCTGCGGTTGAGCTTCGTCGTCACGTGCACCGTGAGCGCGCACGCGCGCATCGCTTCCCACGTGCGCGGCGTGTCGGGCGTGGCGATAGAGAAGTTGCCGCCTAGGCCAATGAACACCTTCACGCGCCCTTCCAGCATGGCGTGGATCGTTTCGACCACGTCGTATCCGTGCTCGCGCGGCGGTTCGAAGTCGAAGGCCTTGCCGAGGCGGTCCAGAAACGCCTGCGTGGGCTTTTCCTCGATACCCACAGTGCGGTCGCCCTGCACGTTCGAGTGGCCGCGCACAGGGCACAGGCCCGCGCCGCGCCGGCCAATGTTCCCGCGCATCATCATGAGGTTGGAGAGCAACTGGATCGTCGCCAACGAATTCTTGTGCTGCGTGAGCCCCATGCCCCAGGTCGCGATGACGGCGCGACCTTTCACGTAGATATCGGCGAGCTTGAGCACGTCCTCCATCGGCACGCCCGCTTCGGCCAGGATCGTGTCCCACGATTCGGCGCGCAGGTCGGCGGCGAAAGCCTCGAAGCCCACGCAATGCCCGGCGATGAAATCGACGTCGAGCACGCGCTCCGTGCCGGTGGCGAGCGCTTCGTCATCGAGGTCGATCACGCGCTTGGCCACGCCCTTCAGGAGTGCGAAGTCGCCGCCCACGCGCGGGCGGATAAACACGGAGCTGATCTGCACGCCGACAGGCGAGAGCATGTCGAGCGTGTGCTGCGGGCTCGCGAAACGCTCGAGGCCGCGCTCCTTGAGCGGATTGATCGAGACGATGGTCGCGCCGCGCTTCGCGCATTCGCGCAGCTCGCCGAGCATGCGCGGATGGTTCGTCGCCGGGTTCTGGCCGAAGATCAGCAGGGTGTCGGCGTGCTCGAAGTCGTCGAGCGTGACCGTGCCCTTGCCGATGCCCACCGTGCCCGGCAACCCGCGGCTCGTGGCCTCGTGGCACATGTTCGAGCAGTCGGGGAAGTTGTTCGTGCCGTACATGCGCACGAACAGCTGGTAGAGGAACGCGGCTTCGTTGCTCGCGCGTCCCGAGGTGTAGAACGCGGCGCGGTTCGGGTCGTCCAGCGCGTTCAGGTGCTTCGCGATCAGCCTGAACGCGTCGTTCCATTCGATCGGCACGTAGCGATCCTGCGTCGCGTCGTAGACGAGCGGATCGGTGAGGCGGCCGTGCTGTTCGAGCTCGTAGTCCGATTGCGCCATCAGCTCGCTCACGGTGTGCGCCTCGAAGAACTGCGGCGTCACACGCTTGCTGGTCGCCTCCGCCGCCACGGCCTTCACGCCGTTCTCGCAGAACTCGAAGGTCGAGGCGTGCTCGCGGTCGGGCCACGCGCAGCCGGGGCAGTCGAAGCCGTCGGGCTGGTTCTGCTTGAGCAGCGTGCGGTAGTTGCCGCCCGTCACCTTTTCCTTGATGAGGTTGATGGCGACCTGTTTGAGCGCACCCCAGCCGGCGGCGGGGTGATGATACGGCTCGATGCGACCTTGCGGCTTCTTCATGATGCGGTTGGCTTTTCATCTGGCGTGGGCGGTTCGCCCCGATGAGCCAAGGCTACTGTGTTCCTGTGCTCCCGGAGATCACAGAAAAACTGAAAGGCAAGGGGTACAGTTGCGGCGTTTTGTCATAGACTTGGCGGAATCGATCCGCCGCCGCGGCATTTCTCCTTTCGCCTTCCTTTTACGTGACCCGCTACGAGCAACTCGCCGACGATATCGAAGCCGCCGTGCGGCGCGGCGTGTTCGGTCCCGGCGAGCGCGTCCTCTCGGTGCGGCGCGCGAGCCAGCAGTACGGCGTGAGCATCAAGACGGTGCTGCACGCGTATGCGCTGTTGGAGAGCCGCAGCGTGATCGAGTCGCGGCCGCAGTCGGGGTACTTCGTGCGAGCGCGCGCGGGCGCGCGCGACGCAGGCGGCGCGAACGGCGCGAACGACGCTGCGCGCACGCAAGGCAAGCCGGGCGCGCAGTCAGCGTCCGCCGGCAAGCCGCGCCGCGCGAGTGCGCCGAAGCAGCCGGTCGCGGCCAATGTCGACGTGAGCCGCCTCGTGCTCGCCACGCTGCGCAGCATCGGCGCGCAGGACGCGGTGCCGCTCGGCTCGCCGTACCCGGACCCGGCCCTCTTCCCCTGGCGGCGCATCAACCAGTACGCTAACGCGATCGCACGCCGCCACGCGAGCTGGAGCCTGATCGACGACCTGCCGCCCGGCAACCCCGAGCTGATCCGCCAGATCGCGCGGCGCTACGCGGAGAACGGCGTCAGCGTCGATCCCGAAGAGATCGTCATCACCGTGGGCGCGACCGAGGCGATCAACCTGAGCCTGCAGGCCGTGGCGAAGCCGGGCGACACGGTGGCCGTGGAGTCGCCCACCTACTACGCGATGCTGCACGCCATCGAGCGCCTCGGCATGCGCGCCATCGAAGTGAGCACGCACGCGCATACGGGCATCGACCTCGACGCCCTCGCGCGCGTACTCGCGCGCCAGAAGGTGGCCGCCTGCATGGTGATGCCGAACTTCCAGAATCCGCTCGGTTTTCGCATGCCCGACGCGCACAAGGCGCGGCTCGTCGCGCTCGCCGAGGCGCACGACCTGCCGTTGATCGAAAACGACGTCTATCAGGAGCTGTATTTCGGGCAAACGCGGCCCTCCACGCTCAAGCAGTTCGACACGCGTGGTCTCGTGCTGCATTGCGCGTCGTTTTCGAAGAGCCTTTCGGCGTCGTACCGCATCGGTTGGGCGCTGCCGGGGCGTTATCGCGCGCAGGTCGAGAAGCTCAAGTTCCTCAATACGCTCACCACGCCCTCGGTGCCCCAGGTCGCGCTTGCGGACTATCTGCGCCACGATGGCTACGATCGGCACCTGCGCCGCGTGCGGCGCTTCTATCGCCAGCAGGCGCGGCTCATGCGCGCGATGGTCGAGCGCTTCTTTCCGGTGGGCACGCGCACCTCGGAGCCGCAGGGCGGCTACGTGCTGTGGGTGGAGCTGCCGCCGCGCGTCGATTCGATGCGGCTCTACCAGGCGGCGCTCGCGCAGGGCATCACCATCGGGCCTGGCTACATGTTCTCGATGCGCAACGAGTACCACCACTACATCCGGCTGAACTACAGCTACCCATGGACCGCGCAGACCGAAGCCGCGCTGAAGACGCTCGGCGAACTGGTCGCGACGATGGCATGAGGAGACAGACGATGAACGCAGATGAAAACCGCGACGACGATGATGATGACGCAGCCGGCGAAGGCGTCGACCCGGCGCTGGTGGCCGTGCTCGAACAGCTTTGGCGCGCGGAGTGCGAAGCCCGCGAAGCTCGCGAATCGCACGAATCGCTTGAATCGCTTGAATCGCGCGAGCGGCCGGCGCGCGCCTGGTCGCTCGCGAAGCTCTCGAAGCAGGCCGGCGTGCCGATGAGCGCATTGCGCAGACAATTGACGGCGCTCGTGGACAGCGGCCTCGTCGTGACGACCCAGTCCGAGAACGGCACCGGCACGGCGAGTCTGTCCGACGAAGGGCGCACCTTCTGCGCCGAGGTATTCGGCACGGGGACGCCCGAAACCCTTTAAGCTACGCGAACCTCATTGACGCGAACGACCATGGACTACATCGACAGCCTGCGGATCTTCCGCTCCGTCGTCGAGGCGCGCAGCTTCACGCGCGCAGCGGACATGCACAGCCTGACCACGCCCGTCGTTTCGCGGGCGATCGCGCGGCTCGAAAAGCGCCTCGGCAACCGGCTCTTTCATCGCAGCACGCGTGCGGTGTCGCTCACCGAGGCGGCCGAGCGTTTCTACGAGGGCTGCTGCCGGGTGCTCGACGACCTCGACGCCCTGGAGGCCGCCGCCACCGATCAAACGCGCGAAGCCAACGGCGTGCTGCGCCTCGTCGCGCACACCACGGCGACCGTCAACCGGCTCGTGCCGCTCATTGCCAGCTTCAAGCGCGCGCACCCCAAGGTGACGCTCGACGTGATCCTCACCGAGCGCCCCGTCGACCTCATCGCGGACGGCTACGACCTGGGCCTCGTGCTGCCGTTCATGCTGAACAACGACTCGACCGTCACGCGCCTGCTCGAGCGCATTCCGCTCGCGCTCGTCACGACGCCCGCCTATCTCGCGGCGCATTCCACGCCGAAGCATCCCGCCGATCTCGCCGCGCACGCGTTCGTGCCGATGCCGCCCTCTATGCGCAAGCCTTCGCTTGCCTTTCGCGTGGGCGCCGAGGAAATCGTGGTGCCGCTGCACCACGAGATCGCCTCCAACAACCCCGAGTTCAACCGTGCGATGGTGCTTGAAGGCTTCGGCATCGGCATACTGCCCACTGCGCTCGTGCGCGACGAACTCAAGGCGGGTACACTCGTGACCCTGCTCGATGACTACCCGATCGTCGACATGCAGATCGAGATCCGCCTTGCGTACACCACGCGCACGCTGCTGCCCGCGAAGGTGCGCGCGTTCATCGACCACGCCACCACGTTCTTCGACGGCGTGACGCATGAAGCGCCCGCTACATTGGCTGTCGGGTGAAACGCGCAAGAAGGGGATTGTTGTCGGCGCGTCCATAATCTACTGTCGCGCTTGCGTCTTGATCGGGGCCCGCTTGCCAGCTAATCTGTGCATATGCACATCGAAGCCGAACCAGCGGGTGTCGAGCAGAACCCGGCGCCGAATTCCGACCAGTCTCCCGAGCACGACGACTGTTTTGCCGTGCGCCAGGCCGCGCGGCACCTGTCGCAGCTTTACGAGCGCCACCTGAGCGCGGCCGGGCTCACGCCCACGCAGTTCAGCATTCTCGGTGCGCTCGGCCGGGCGTCGAGCCTCACGATGGCGGAGCTTGCGCGCTCGATGGTGATGGAGCGCACGACGCTCGTACGGGCCTTGCGGCCGCTCCTGCGCGGCGCCCTGATCGCCGACGCGCAGCACGGCGACGAGCGCCGCCGGCGCCTCGCGCTCACGCGGGAAGGCCGCGCGCGGCTGCATGCGGCGCACGTGCATTGGCGCGCGGCGCAGGACGAATTCGAGCGCCGCTTCGGGGCGCAGCGCGCGGCGTGGCTGCGCCGCGAGTTGTTCCGGATCACACGGGCTGTCTAGTTTTTTTGCGGGTTGCGTCGCGCTTTGCCCTGTCGCGGCGTTTTTTTCATCTTGAGTAGTGCATATGCACAGGTAAACATCATGTCGAGTCCTTCCACTCCTGTTGCGGGCGAGCCGGTGCAAGCCAGCGAGCGCAAGCGCATATCGCGCATGCGCCTCGCACTCGGCGCTGTCGCGCTCGTGCTGGCTGCGGCCGCCGGCTACTGGTTCTTCGTGCTGCGCTTCGTCGAGACCACCGACGACGCCTACGTGGGCGGCAACGTCACCGTCATGGCGCCGCGCGTGAGCGGCTTCGTCTCCGACATTCCCGTGCAGGACAACCAGCGCGTGAAAGCCGGGCAAGTGCTGCTGCGGCTCGACTCGCGCGACTACGACGCGAAGCTCGCCCAGGCGAATGCCGAACTTCAGGGCGCGCGCGCCGCGGTCGAGGAACTGCAGGCGCGCCGCACGTTGCAGGAGGCGGTGATCAACCAGAACCAGGCGCAGGTGCGGGCCTCGAACGCCGAGCTCACGCGCAGCGGCCGGGATGAGACGCGCTACCGCGAGCTGGTGAAGGACGACGCGGTGTCGAACCAGCTCGTCGAGCGCGCGGACGCGGATTACGCGAAAGCCCAGGCGTCGGTCGCGCAAAGCGGCGCGGCGGTGCTGGCCGCGCAGCGCCAGCTGGACGTGCTCGCCGCGCAGATCAACGACGCGCAGGCGCGTGTCGCCACCGCTGCGGCGAACCAGCGTCTCGCGCAATTGAACGTCGAATACACGACGCTGACGGCACCCGTGGACGGCTACATCGGCAATCGCACGGCGCGCGTGGGCACGCTGGCTAACGTGGGTGCGCCGCTCCTCACCGTGGTGCCGGCCACGGGCTTGTGGGTGGATGCCAACTTCAAGGAAGACCAGTTGAAGAAGATGCACGCGGGCGACCGCGCCGACGTCACGCTCGACGCCGCGAGCGGCACGCTGCGCGGCACCGTGGAGAGCCTCGCGCCCGCCACGGGCGCGACCTTCAGCGTGCTGCCGCCCGAGAACGCCACGGGCAACTTCACGAAGATCGTGCAGCGCGTGCCGGTGCGCATTCGTCTGGATGTGCCCAAGGGCATGGAAGGCGCCCTGCGGCCGGGCCTCTCCGCGACCGTGAAGGTCCATCTCGCCGACGCGGACTGAAGGAGCCACCGCGATGAACGCCACCTCAAGCGCCGAAGCGCATCTCGCTCCGCATCTGCAGCCGATGGCGCAACGCGCGTTCGCATTCGCGCTGATGTGCATCGGCTTTTTCATGGCCACGCTCGACATCCAGATCGTCGCTTCCTCGCTGCGCGACATCGGCGGCGGTCTTTCCGCGAGCCAGGACGAGCTCTCGTGGGTGCAGACGGCCTACCTGATCGCCGAGATCATGGTGATTCCGATGTCGGGC
>NZ_DATJWR010000299.1:0-17927 GCF_035501035.1 Paraburkholderia sp. | reverse complement strand
GATGCAAAGACGCGCAACGTGAACTATGGCGTCTACCTGAACGAGACGCTTTCGCTGACCCCGCAGTGGACACTCACGCTATCGGGGCGCTACGACTGGTCGAGCGCGCGCATTGGCGACGAGAGCGGCTTGCAGCCGCTGCTCGACGGCTATCACACGTTCTCGCGCTTCAATCCGGCCGTGGGGCTCAACTGGAATCCGCTGCCCGCTGTCACCGTCTATGCGACTTACAACGAAGGCATGCGTGCGCCGACTGCGATCGAGCTGGCCTGTGCCGACCCGGCGGCGCCGTGCTCGCTGCCGAACGACTTCGTTGCCGACCCGGCACTTGCGCCGGTGATCTCGAAGACGTTCGAGGCGGGCGCGCGCGGCCGAATCGGCGAATCGACCACCTGGAGCGCCGCCGCGTACCGCACCACGCTTTCCAATGACATCGAATTCGTCAGCGAAGCAGGCAGTACTCAGGGCTATTTCCAGAACGTCGGCAAGACGCGCCGCCAGGGGATCGAGCTCGCGGGTCACACCACGTTCGGTCCCGTCGGGGTCAGCCTGAATTACAGCTACGTGGAAGCAACCTACCGCTCGACGTGGACTGAGCAGAGCGCGGCGAATTCGGCGGCCAACGCGAACGGCATCGTGACGGTCAAGCCGGGCGACCATGTGCCGGGCATTCCGGCCCACGCAGTCAAATTGCGGCTCGACTACGCCGCGACGGCGAAGTGGAGCCTCGGCACGAACGTCACGTGGCGCAGCGGCGTGTATGCGCAAGGCGACGAAAATAATCAGGACATCAATGGAAAGATCGCGGGCTACCTCCTCGTCGATCTCGATACGCGCTATCACATCACGAAGCGGCTGGAGGTGTACGCAAACATTACGAACCTGTTCAACAGGCGCTATGCGAGCTTCGGTGTGCTCGGCCAGAACTTCTTCAACGGCCCGGGCCACACATTCGACGGCGCGAATCCCGTGAACGAGCAATTCGTCGGTCCGGGTGCGCCGCGCGGCGTCTGGGTGGGTCTCCATTACGCGTGGGACTGAGAGCATGCGCGAATCGGGGTGAGTCCGCATTTCGCTATGCGGGCGATCTGCGGTATTACTGACGTTTGGCGAACGTCGCGGCATGCATTCGTGAGGCGTGCAGTCTTGCATACGGTTCGCTTACATAGCGTGTTGCGCGTCGCGCGCGCGTTCGGCGCAAACCGGTTGGCCCGGAGCTTGCTAAAAGAGACATTGAAATGTCCGGCAAGGCACCGGTCAATGGTGGAGGAGATCATGCGCGACGACGTTCATCGGCTTGCCGGGCAGGCAGCCGTATTGCCCAGTGGCTGGCCAGCGCCGGCAATCCAGAAAGCGCACGAACGCTCGGAAACGTTCGGATTGCGAGCTTCAGCGAGACCCGATTACGACGTGCTCTCGGGCGCAGGGCTCGAACTGAAGCGCGAACAGAACCGCGTGCTGTGCGTCCATGCGACGCCGGTCATGGAGACGCTGCACGAGCAGATCGTCAACACGCAAAGCATGATCGTGTTGACGAACGCCGAAGGCCTGATCCTGCATTCGATCGGTGATGACGACTTCCTGCAGCGCGCGGAAAAGGTCGCCTTGCGGCCCGGCGCGAACTGGGCCGAGGACCGGCAGGGCACCAATGCGATCGGCACCGCGCTCGCCGAGCGCTGTGCGATGGTGGTCCACGGCGACCAGCACTACCTTGCGGCGAACCGCTTCCTGACCTGTTCGAGCGTGCCGATCTTCGATCCGTACGGCGACGTGATCGGCGTGCTCGACGTGACGGGCGACCACCGCAGCTATCACCAGCACACGATGGCGCTCGCGAGGATGTCCGTGCAGATGATCGAGAATCATCTGTTCGAGACGACTTTTCAGGAAACGCTTCAGGTGTCCTTTCACGTCCGCCCGGAGTTCCTTGGCACGCTGATGGAAGGGATCGTCGCGTTCACGAGCGACGGTCGTTTCCTCTCGGCGAACCGCAGCGCGCAGTTCCAGCTAGGCATGTCGCTCGCCGCGCTGCGCGCGCATACGCTGTCGTCGCTGTTTCAGACCACGAGCGCACAACTGATCGACCGCGCGCGTGCAAGCCTCGATCCGCTCGTGACGCTGAACGTGTCCAACGGCGCGGTTGTCTGCGCGCGCGTGCAGTTCAGGCGCGCAGCGCTCGCCGAAGGCAGCCGGCCGGTTGACGTACATGCCACTGCGCGTTCCGTCGTATGCGCGGCCGCGCAGCCGGCGTCCGCTGGGCTCTCCCGGCTCAGCTATCTCGACACGGGCGACCCCCAGGTGGCGCTCGTGATCGCGAAGGTCCGCAAGGTGATCGGCAAGGACATCCCGGTGCTGGTCACCGGCGAAACCGGAACGGGCAAGGAACTGCTCGCGCAGGCCATTCACAACGATTCGCCGCGCCGCGACCAGCCGTTCGTCGCGGTGAATTGCGCGTCGATTCCCGAGACGCTGATCGAATCCGAGCTGTTCGGCTACGAGGAGGGCGCTTTTACGGGCGCGCGCCGCAAGGGCGCGGCGGGCAAGCTGTTGCAGGCGAACGGGGGCACGCTGTTTCTCGACGAAATCGGCGACATGCCGTACCCGCTGCAAGTGCGCCTCCTGCGCGTGTTGCAGGAGCGCGTGATCAATCCGCTCGGCTCGACGAAGTCGATTCCCGTCGATATCGCCATCATCTGCGCAACGCACCGCGATTTGCGCGAGATGATCGCGCAGAGCCGCTTCCGCGAGGATCTTTATTACCGGCTCAATGGCCTCGTGGTTCGTTTGCCGCCGCTGCGCGATCGCACGGATCTCGCAGTTGTGATCGAGAAGCTGCTGCATCGCGAATCGCAAGGGCGTGCGAACCAGCAGCCGCTCAGCGTCGCGCCGGACGTGATGGCCCTGTTCGAGCGCTGCGCGTGGCCTGGCAACTTCCGGCAACTCGGCAACCTGCTGCGTACCGCCGCGGCGATGGTCGACGATGACGGGCAGATACGGCGCGATCATCTGCCCGACGACTTCTTTGACGATCTGCGTTGCGGCGCCAGCCCGCAGCCTTTGCCGGACGCGCTAGCCGCGGCCGATGCGTTCGTACTGGAGGATGCGCGACTGCAGGACGTCACCGTTACGATGATCGCGGCCACGCTCGCACGGCATGGCGGCAACGTATCGGCCGCGGCGCGGGCACTGGGCGTGTCGCGCAATACCATCTACCGCAAGATGCCCGCCGTGGATCCCACGCGCGGGTCCGGCGACGCGTAACGCGTTCGGCGCCTCATATCGAGGCTGCTCACCTGGCATTTCCGCTGTCACACGGGTGTTTCGTCTTGCAGCACCCGTGTTCCAAAACGCAACACCGCTTGCCACGCGGACGCTTTACGTGTCCCGCATTCGACTTCTTTACGTCTGCACAAACAAGGGGTTTCCACGAGGACGCCCTTCACACGCGGTGCGCATGCCGTGCACGCTCTCAGGATCGACATCGGCACAGCCCTTGCTTTGAAGAGATCGACCGCACATCCATGCGGTACTTCAACCCAATCGCAAACAAGGAGACACGTCATGCAATGGACAACCCCCTCATACACCGACCTGCGTTTCGGCTTTGAAATCACGATGTATATCGCCAATCGCTGAACATGAGGCTGCATGCCGTCTTCCAGACTCTGGAGTCGAAGCGGGCGGCATGCGAAGCGAACGATCATGAAGATCAGGATACTGGGCTCGGGTGCGGGCGGCGGCCTGCCACAATGGAACTGCAACTGCGCGAACTGCCGGCGTGCGCGGCAATCGGGCGGCGATCTGCTGCCGCGCACGCAGTCTTCGATAGCAGTGAGCGGCAACGGCGTGGAGTGGGTGCTCGTCAACGCTTCGCCGGATCTGCTCGCACAGCTGCGCTCGCATCCCGATCTGCAGCCGGCGCGCGCGATGCGTGACAGTGCTATCGTGGCCGTCGTGCTCTGCGATGCGCAGATCGACCACGTGACGGGTCTCTTGATGATGCGCGAACGCACCTCGCCGCTGCCGCTCTATGCATGCGCGCCGGTGCTCGACGACCTTTCGACCGGGCTGCCGCTCGTTCCACTGCTCGGCCACTATTGCGGCGTGCAAACGCATATGGTCGTGCCGGGCGAGCCGTTCTCGGTTGCTGCCTGTGAGGGTATCCGCTTCACCGCGATACCGGTGGAAAGCAAGCCCCCTCCCTATTCACCGCGCCGTGAGTCGGCGGCGCCTGGCGATAACATCGCACTCCTGATCGATAATCTGGACACTGGAAGGCGTGCGTTCTACGCGCCGGGGCTCGCCCAGATGAACGCCGACGTGCTTGGCGCCATGCGCGGCGCGGACCTGGTGCTGGTTGACGGCACGTTCTGGACCGCGACTGAGATGATCGATCTTGGGCTCTCGACGAAGCATGCGGCCGAAATTGGTCATCTCGCGCAGCGAGGCGAGGACGGCCGGCCGGGCATGATCGACTGGCTCGATACGTTGCCGCGTGGCACGCGCAAGGTGCTCACGCATATCAACAACACGAATCCGATTCTCGACCCGCGTTCCGTTGAGCACGCGCAATTGCGCGCACACGGTATCGACGTGGCCCGAGACGGCATGCAGTTCGAGGTATGACGATGAACGCACCGATCATGTTCCATCAAGCGCACGATATGCCTTGGAGTGCGAAGGAATTCGAGTCGAAGCTGCGCGCGCTCGAAGCGGGTTATCACATCCATCATCCGTTCAACCAGCGGCTCAACAGCGGATGCTGTTCGCCCGAGCAGATTCGCGGCTGGGTCGCGAACCGCTTTTACTACCAGGTCAATATCCCGCTCAAGGACGCAGCGATCCTGTCGAATTGCCCGGACCGCGAGACACGCCGCCGCTGGATCCAGCGGCTCGTCGACCACGATGGGCGGGGCGACGACGAAGGCGGCATCGAGGCCTGGGTGAGGCTCGGAGAGGCGGTCGGGATTGACCGCCCGACGATGTGGTCGCAGCAGCATGTGTTGCCTGGCGTGCGCTTCGCGGTGGATGCCTACGTGAACTTCGCGCGCCGCGCGCCGTGGCAGGAGGCAGTCTGCTCTTCGCTCACCGAAATGTTCGCGCCGCATATCCACCTCGAGCGGCTTGCCGGCTGGCCCTCCCATTACCCATGGATCGAGCCGCAAGGGCTTCAGTATTTCCGCAGCCGCGTGCCGCTCGCGCAGCGCGACGTCGAACACGGGCTCGAAGTGACGCTGAGCCATTTCCGCACGGCGAGCGAGCAGCGGCGCGCGCTCGACATCCTGCAGTTCAAGCTCGATATCCTCTGGTCGATCCTCGATGCGGTCGAAAAGGCATGGCCCGTATGAATTCGATTGCGCCTGATGCAGGCAGCGGCGTGCCGCTGCGTCCCCGCTTGCGCGGCATGTACCGCCTGCAGTGGGAGGCGACGCAGAACGCTTACGTGCTGCTCTATCCCGAGGGCATGGTGAAGCTCAATTCGAGCGCCGGCGAGATACTCGCGCGTTGCGACGGTGCGCACGAACTCGACGAGATCATCGAAGAGCTCGAGCGCCTGTTCAGCACCTTCGAACTCGCGCCGGACGTCTACCGGTTTCTCGATCACGCGCGGCTGCGCGGCTGGCTCGACTGACATGGCACCCGACACTTCCCACACGCCGCCGTTGTGGCTGCTCGCCGAGCTGACTTACCGGTGCCCGCTGCATTGCGCGTTCTGCTACAACCCCGTCGACTTTGCGCGGCACGGCGAAGAACTCGACACCGATAGCTGGCTCGCGACAATTAGCGCCGCGCGCGAACTGGGCGCCGCGCAGATTGGCTTTTCTGGCGGCGAGCCGCTGCTGCGCGATGATCTGGAAACGCTCGTCGCCCATGCGCGCAAGATTGGCTTCTACACGAACCTGATCACGTCAGGCGTTGGCCTGAATGCCGCGCGCATCGAGCGGCTCAGGGAGGCCGGGCTCGACCATATCCAGCTATCGCTTCAAGATTCGACGCGCGAGCTCAACGACTTCCTCACGAGCACGCGCACATTCGAGCTCAAGCGCAATGTTGCGCAGCTCATCAAGGCGCATGGCTATCCGATGGTCCTCAACTGTGTGCTGCACCGGTTCAATCTGCCGCACGTGGGGCAAATCATCGAGCTGGCGCTCGAACTCGGGGCCGACTACCTCGAACTCGCGAACACGCAATACTACGGCTGGGCAAGGCTGAACCGCGACCAGTTGATGCCGACCGCCGAACAGCTGCACGAGGCCGAGGAGACCGTGAACCGCTATCGCGCCCGCATCGGCGAACGGTGCAGGATTCTTTTCGTCGTGCCCGACTACTTTGAGCAGCGCCCGAAAGCGTGCATGAACGGGTGGGGGACGGTGTTTCTCGGCGTCGCGCCGGACGGCGCGGCACTGCCGTGTCATGCGGCGCGCTCGCTGCCGGGCCTCGTGCTGCCCAACGTGCGCGACGTGCCGCTCAGGCAGATCTGGTACGAGAGCGATGCGTTCAACGCGTTTCGCGGCGACAGCTGGATGCGCGAGCCCTGCCGAAGCTGCGACGAGCGCCATGTCGATCATGGCGGCTGCCGCTGCCAGTCCTGGTTGCTAACGGGCGATCCGGCCGCGGCCGACCCAGCGTGCGCGAAGTCGCCGCATCACGATCGGATCGTGCAGGCAGTGGCGCTTGCAAGAAAGCCGAAACGCGACGACGAGCGGCCACTCGTGTTTCGCAGCAAGCAGAACTCGCTGGCGCTTTGAACGGAGAATTTTCATGGGCTCGGTCGTCGCGCGCCTCGATGATGAAGATGGCGCGATGCCTCGTAAGCGTGCGGTCGCGCGGCCGGACCCGAGGCGGCGCCATGCAGCGATTATCGTCGTGGTCGCGGGCGTGGTCGCGCTGCACGCCGCGCTGTTCGCCCTGCTGGTGCGCAACGCGCCGCCGCCGCACGCCGAACTGGTGCGAGTGACGACGATTGCCGCCGCAATCATCGCTCCGATGCAGGCGATGTTGCCGGAGAGCGAAGGAGACGCGCAAACACCGTCGGCTGGCCGGCCAAATCATGAAACAGTGCGAAACATTACTGCGATGCCGCAGGCGCGTCCCGCGCCGCTGACGCATGCGAGAGACCTGCCCCGTCCAGCAGCGCCAGTGTCCGCGGCGGCCCCGCCGCCACACACTGAAACGCCACCCGAAGCAGCGAGGCCGCCGCAAGCTGTTGCCGAGCCGCAGTCGCGGGCCACGCGGGCCGATCATGCGGCGCAAGCGCAAGCGCAAGCGCAGTCGCAAGCGCAAGCCGCGCCGTCCGATCATGCACCGGAGCCGCAAGCGCTTGCCGCGCCGGCTCGCGACGCACCGCGTCGCGTCGCACATCTCGACTGCGCACTGGCGAAACCCGACTATCCCGCGCAGTCGTTGCGCCGGGCGGAGGCGGGCACAGCCGTCATCGAGCTCGAAACCGCCGTGGACGGGCGTGTGTCGGCCGCGCGTGTCGTTTCCAGCAGCGGCTATGCGCGCCTCGACGAGGCGGCGCGCGACGCGGCGCTCGTGAGCCACTGCCAGCCCTATATGGAGGATGGCAGGTCTGTGCCGGTGCGGGCCGACGTGCCGGTCACGTTCAATCTCACCGAATGAAACGGAGGACGTCATGCCAACGTATGGAATCACGCACCTGTGGGCCCAGGGCGATCCGATGACACGCTTCATCGCGGTGTTGCTGGTCGCGATGTCGATCGCTTCCTGGTCGGTGATGGCATTGAAGGCGATCGAGTTCGCGAGCTTGCGTCGCCACGGAGGGCTCGCGCAGCGGCGCTTCTGGGACGCAAGCGGAATCGCCGATGGCATGGATACGCTAGGCCGGCCCGGTACGCCGTTCTTCGATCTGGCGAGCGCTGGCCAGCGTGTACTCGCACACCATGAGGCCAGCGGTATCGAGCGCCGCGCGCGCAGCGACCTCAGCGAATGGCTGCTGCGCAGCCTCAGAGCTTCAGTCGGCGAGAGCTCGATGCGTCTGCAGCGCGGCCTGGGCCTGCTGGCCTCGATAGGCAGCACTGCGCCATTCGTCGGGCTGCTCGGCACCGTGTGGGGGATCTACCATGCGCTGCTGGCGCTTGGCGCGAGTGGCGACGCGAGCATCGAGCACGTGGCGGGGCCAGTGGGCGAGGCGCTCATCATGACGGCGCTGGGCTTGTGTGTCGCGATTCCGGCCGTACTCGGCTATCAAACGCTCGCGCGTCTGTCTCGCGATATCGTCGCGCAACTCAATCGCTTCGCGTACGGGCTGCATGCGCAGTTGTTGACGGGCGCCGCGCCACCGGTGCTGACGAGCGTGCGGGAGCGGGTATGAGCGACGATCTGGATTTCGATGACGAAGCGATGCCGGCCGCGGATATCAACATGACACCGCTGATCGACGTGATGCTGGTGCTGCTCGTCATTTTCATGCTGACGCTACCGGCTTTGCACCATGCCGCGAACCTCACCTTGCCGCGGGCGAACAGCCAGCGCGAGCAACTGGCGACGCCGCACATCGACATCGTCGTCGACGCAGCGGGTCATATGCGCTGGAATGCGCAGCCCGTTCAGGAGTCCAGTCTTGCGGCGCGCCTCGCGGCAGCCGCGCGGCTCGCGCCGCAGCCCGAGATCCGGCTCTGGGCTGACCGCGCGACGCCGTATGGGCACGTCGCCAGGCTGCTCGCGGCTACGAGCGCCGCTGGGCTCGCGAACGTCGGCTTCGTGACCGAGCCGACCACCGCCAAACAGGAGGCGCAGTAGGCGGTCCATGGGCGTCGAATCGAATCCCGCTTTGTCGGTCAATCCCGGGTGCGCAGGAACGCCAAAGTGCACTGCGGGTTCGCTGTTCCAGGCCACAGCTTGCCGTCGGGTGGTCACTGTAGATCGCCGATTCGCGCCGGCTGGCTGAACGCAGGCGACCCATGACAGCGTCGCCTGCATCTTTGCGCTCAACGCAGCGACCTAAACGTCGCGCGGACCTCCTCCGAGAAAGCTTGCGGTTGCTCCCAGGCCGCAAAGTGTCCCCCTTTGGGGAGACGGTTAAAGTGAATCAGCCTCGGATACGCTTTTGCCGTCCAACTTTGCGGGGCGGCGTAGATTTCATCCGGAAAGACGCTGACGCCAACCGGGATGGCAACGTGCTTCGGGGCGAAAAAGTTGAGCTTGTTTTCCCAATACAGACGAGCCGAAGAAATGGCCGTGTTCGTGAGCCAATAGAGCGTGACGTTGTCGAGAATGTCGTCTCGCGTGAGACCCTCGGACTTGCCGTCGAACACGCGTGCGATCAGTGCCTGGCTGCTGGCGTCGTGGTCGAGCATCCATGCGGCGAGGCCGACCGGTGAATCTTCGATCCCGTACAGTGATTGCGGACGGTTCGCCATCTCCAATGCGTAGCCAAGGCCGTGCTTGTAGAAATAGTCGAGCTGATCGAAGGCGTGCTTCTCGTCGGCCGAAAGGCCCGCTGGCGCCGGCTCGCCCAATTTGAGCGCCGCTGCAATATTGTCCGGCACGGTGGCCGGCATGTTGGTGTGAATGCCCAGCAGTTCGGGCGGCGCCAGCAGGGCCATCTGCTCCGTGACTGCATTGCCCCAATCGCCGCCTTGCGCGACATAACGCGTGTATCCGAGACGCTTCATTAGTACGATCCAGGCGCGTGCAATGCGAGCAGGATCCCAGCCGGTCGCTGTCGGTTTGCCTGAGAACCCGTAGCCCGGGAGCGACGGAATCACGACGTCGAAGGCGTCCGATGCTGCATCGCCATGGGCCGTTGGATTGGTCAGCGGATCGATGATCTTCAACTGCTCGATGATCGAGCCGGGCCATCCATGCGTGATGATCATCGGCAACGCGTTCTCATGTTTCGAACGAACGTGGATGAAATGAATGTCGAGCCCATCAATCTCGGTGACGAATTGCGGCAGCGCGTTCAGCCTCGCTTCGACTTTTCGCCAGTCATAATCAGCCGCCCAATAGCGAGCGAGCTCCTGCATTGTCGCGAGTTGAACGCCCTGCGACGCGTCAGGCACCGTTTCGCGCTCAGGCCACCTCGTCGCGTTGATTCGCCTTTTCAAATCGATGAGTTGCGATTCCGGCGCATGCACACGAAGTGGACGAATAGCGGTCTTGTCACCGCCGGGCGACTGCGCGACTTCAGCGACGGCGTGATTCGTCTCTGCGAAAGCGAGCTGGCTCAATGCGCCCGCTGCAATGGTGGCCGCAGCCACGCCAATGAAGCGACGGCGTGACGGGGTCTGGGGAAGGATATTGTCTGGCATGCAAGCTCCTGTTGCCAATGAGTACGAGTGACGGAGCGATGGATGCAGCAGCAACTCAATATCCCGAGCAAACACTTCCGCGATTGCGCAATCGAGCCGAATCTACACAAGCTGCCGGTTGGCCGGCCTTACATCGTTACCGCCTTGATCAACCACACACCGGGGTCCGTGGTAGTGCAAAGCATTGTGTGTACGCAAGAACTTCGGGTAAACGCCTGCTATAGAAGAACAGTTGTGTCGGTCGGGAACAAGTTCGTCATACTGCTCCCAACAGGAGGCGGTTACGTGCGCGCGGATGAACATGCGGCACAGAACCAGGCTGAGCGCCAGCCGCAGCCGGGCGTACCCAAGGGCACTCTGCGCGAACAGACCCTTTGAGTAAATGTGCACAGTAAAGAAACAGTTGTGTCTGGCGGGAATCAATTCGTCTATCGCGTTGCAGTAGCCTATGAACCCAGTTGGTGGATGGCGGCTCCTGCTGCATTCAGCTTGTCCCCACTATTGGATCGGCGCTACACCCGCCGCCATTTATAGAGGAATTCAAATGAATATCGATTCAATTCGAGGCAATGCCTTTGCGATGCCGGTTCACAATCCTGCCTATCCTCGACCGCCGTATCGCTTCATCAATCGGGAGTACTTTATTATTTCGTATGAGACCGATTTCGATGCGTTGCGCGCGGTCCTGCCGGAGCCGTTGCATCCGGAAGACGATATCGTGCATTACGAATTCATTCGCATGCCTGATTCGTCGGGCTTCGGTGAGTACACCGAGAGTGGCCAGGTCATTTCCGTGCGCGACCAGCAAGGGCGCCTTGGCAGCTATACGCATTCGATGTATCTGGATGACGAGGGGCCGATTGCCGGCGGCCGGGAAATCTGGGGCTTCCCGAAGAAGCTGGCCCGGCCGAGGTTGAGTGTCGACGGCAATGACACGTTGCTCGGCACGCTCGACTACGGCACACAGCGTATCGCAACCGGCACGATGGGCTTCAAGCACGTGCCGATCGATATCGAGGCCGAACGCAGAAGGCTTGCGGAGACACCGAATTATCTTCTGAAAGTCATCCCGCATGTTGATGGTTCGGCGCGCGTATGCGAACTCGTACGTTTCTATTTGCGCGATGTGAGCGTGCTCGGGGCATGGACGGGTCCCGCCGCCCTTGAATTGCATCCTCACGCGTTGGCGCCCGTCGCCGATCTGCCGGTGAGGCGAGTAGTCGGCGCTCGCCATGTAATTGTCAATCTCACGCTGGACGTCGCCGAAGTCGCGTTCGACTATCTGGCGCCGACTGGGGCCGCGAAGCTCGCGCTCGACCAGTTGGAGTCTGTGAACCTATAGGAAGGAAAGCAACATGCCATTGAAGAACAAGGTCGCGCTCGTCATCGGCGCGGCAGGCGTAATTGGTTAGATATGCGAATTAAGTCTGGTGCGTATTGGGCCGCAGTGATCATTGCAGACCTGAATCTCGCGAGTGCCACGGCGGGCTTGACGTGCTCGTGTCGAACTCGGGTATCCAGATTATTGCGCCGATCGACGAACAGGGTTTCGTGACGCATGAGCTGCATCGTCAGCCCGGCACCGTATCGCAAACTGCTCGTGACACGCCGGTCGCGGCCGTAGCGGTGGGGCGAAAAATCGCCGCTGGATAGGGGTAATATCAGGTGCTGGCGCTGCCACCGACCACACCGGCACGACTTCTTGCCGGCGACGCCGTGTGGCGCAAGAGCTGGCCCGCATTTTGACAACGTGTAACTGGCTGAGGAGACGAACCATGGCCCGGCTGCTATCGGTGAACGTTGGACTTCCGCGCGACATGGCGTGGAAGGGGCGCACTGTGCGCACCGGAATCTGGAAGACGCCGGTACAAGGTCGTTGTCGTGCGAGGCGATTGAATCTGGATGGAGACGGGCAAGGCGATCTGGCTGGACACGGGGGCGAGCACCGGGCTGTCTTCGTCTATCAGATCGAATCGTATCGCTATTGGCAAGAGCAGTTGAACCGGACGGACTTCGTCTACGGACAGTTCGGCGAAAATTTTACGGTCGAAGACATGCCCGACCTTGCGGTGTGCATAGGCGACCGCTATCGGATCGGAAGCGCATTGTTCGAGGTCACGCAACCTCGTGTCACCTGCTACCGTGTCGGTATTCGAATGAATGAGGCCCGGATGCCGGCATTCCTGACTGCGAGCGGCCGGCCGGGGTTCTACTTTCGCGTCCTGGAGGAGGGTGAAGTAGGCGCCGGCGACGAGATCGTGAAGGTAGGAGAGGCCAGCGAGCGAATGACTGTCACTGAAATCAACGCGCTCTTGTATTCAGCCGATCATCCGCGCGACGGACTGGAGCGCGCTTTGCGAATCGAGGCGCTTTCCCCGGGATGGCACGGGTCGTTCGATGCGTTGCTGCAGAACTGCATTACAGGAGCATCGACAGGAAATGTCGGCCTTACACCTGCAATCGCTTCATATCCCGTTGCACCAGGCTTTCGACCGCTCAAGGTTACGGCGATCGAACAGGAATCGGCAGACGTCTTCTCGCTGACATTCGGGAGCACGGACGGACTACCGCTGCAGAGCGCCTTACCCGGCCAATACGTGGTGCTACGCCTCGTGCCGGTCGTAGGAGGGCCATCGCTTTTCCGCAGCTACTCGCTTTCGGGTTCTATTTCGACAGAAAGCTATCGGATCAGTGTGAAGATCGAGCCGCACGGTGCGGCGGGAACCTACCTGCGCCAGCATGTCCGGTCGGGTGACGTGCTCGACGTCAGCGCGCCGCGCGGAAGTTTCATTCTTGAGCCAGGGGACGCCAAAGTAGTACTCCTAAGCGCTGGCATTGGCGCGACGCCTGTGCTGGCAATGTTGCATGCGCTTTCCGCGGCTCGATCGACGCGACAGGTGTTGTGGATGCACATGGCGCACGACGGGCCACATCACCCGTTCGCTGCCGAAACCCGGCGTCTGATGGCCAGCCTGCGCCATGGCCGCTGCTATATCTGCTATAGCGCGCCTAACTCGCGCGACCAGGCGGGCGCGGATTTCGACGCGACCGGCCATGTGTCGCAAGCGATGCTCGACGAGGCGGGTGTCTCCCGAGAGGCGCACATCTATTTGTGCGGACCGCCATCCTTCATGGCGGACATGAAAAAGGCGCTTGCGAACCTGGGTGTGGCTGCGCAGCAGATTCACGCGGAAATTTTCAACGGCGGCGAGCCCTCGAATCCTGGTATCGTCAACAGCTCGGTACGTGCTCCGCATCCACCCAAAGACGAGGCGAAAGAGGGGCCACTGGTCTCGTTCTCGCGCAGTGGCATTGCCGCACGGTGGAATGCTTCGGCTTACGGGAGCATCCTGGAGTTGGCGGAGGCATGTGACGTCCCGGTCCGCTGGGCCTGCCGCGCCGGTGTCTGTCACAAATGCGAGAGCGGGCTAATCTCTGGGCCCATCGCGTACCAGCCTGATCCGCTCGAACTGCCTGCCAGAGGAAATGTCCTGATCTGCTGCGCCTCGCCGCGCAATGACGTGGTAATCGACATCTGAGCGGCGCTGCAAGTATGGGAAGGGGTGCTTTTTTCTATGTTCTGCGAGTGGTTTGCAGATGGGGCGCCACGCGGCGTGTAAAGCCGTAGGTGCGAAAGAGGCGCGGACCGATGCATCTCCATATGTAGAAGATCGATATGTTTAATTCTTCTGATAAAGTATCTTCAACTGTGGATAATGCAAGGAGTGAATGTGGCGAAACTGACAACGAACGACCTGACCGGCGAACGCTCTCCTAGCCGGCTCTTGCGTCGCATTCACAGATTGTTGGTAACGCGCGTCGATTCGCTTTTCGATGACGAGCATTTGACGCTCGTTCAGTGGACCGCGTTAAAGCTGATCCGCGACGGTACGGTCACGACCGCAGGGGAGTTGTCCCGCTCAATGGGCATTGCGACTGGCGCTACGACCCGGCTCATCGATAGTCTCGAAGAACTCGGCTACGTAAAACGTGACCTGAGTTCATCCGATAGACGGGTGGTCCGTCTGGTGCTCACGAAATCCGGGGAGGCGAAACATGCCGAAAGGGTGCCGGTCATGGTCGCCAGCTGGAATGAGATTCTCGCCGATTTCAAGAAGCAGGAGGCGGAGGAACTGATCCGTCTTCTTGCAAAGCTCCATGACTCCATGGAGCGCGTCATCGAGACGAACAGCCGAGGCGATGGAGACGACGCCGATTGAGCCGAGTGCCGTCTCCATCCGCTCGCACGGCACGTGCCGGCACTAGTCGGCTGCCGCTACGTGCTCCGCCGGCTTCGGCTTGCGCGTAATCCAGACCACCAGCACCATTGCCATCGCCATCCAGCCGCTGGCATAGAAGATGTCCAGCGACGACAACAAATAAGCCTGATTGACGGTCTGACGCATCAGGGCTCCGGCAGCCTGCAACGGCGTCATGCCGTGAGCCTGAAGTTGCGCGGTAGCCTGGCGATACAGCGGCGAGAAGGGCGTGCTCGATTCGACCAGCCGGCTCTGATGCAATGCCTCGCGCCGATCCCAGAACGTCGTAATCAGCGAAGCGGCAAAGCCTCCCGACGTGATGCGCGCAAAGTTCGAAAGCCCGGTTGCAGACGGAACGCGCTCAGGCGGTATGCCGTCGAGCAGGATATGCAGAAGCGGCACGAAGAACATGCTCAGCGCAAAGCCTTGCAGGAACAGAGGCAGCGCGAGCGTCCAGAAAGTGGCATCCGGCGTGTAGTAAGAGCGCAAGAAGAAGCCCGCCGCATACGCCAGAAAGGAGCCGGTCGCCATCCAGCGCGGATCTACCTTCAGCCGCCCGACCGGCGTCGTCATCAACACCGCGACGAGACCGCTCGGCGCCGCCACGCACCCGGCCCACGTTGCGGTATATCCCATCTGCTCCTGCAGCCAGAGTGGCAGCAAGACATTGTTGGAGAACATCAGCCCGTATCCGAGGCAAGTTGCCAGAACGCCGAAGCAGAAGTTGCGCCGCTTGAACAATGTCAGGTCTACCGCAGGCCTGCTTTCGGTGAGCTCCCAGATCACCCAGGACACAAAGCCCAACACTGCGCAGATCGCGAGGACAACGATGAGCGTGCTGTTGAACCAGTCGCGGTCTTTGCCCAGATCGAAGAGGGTTTGCAGGCTGAACACCCAGAACACGAGCAGACCCATTCCCACTTTGTCGATGGGTAGCTTGCGCGTGGGTGTGTCGCGCTTCGCGAGGAATTTCCACGTCACGAGGCCGGACACCAGTCCCACGGGCAGATTGATCAAAAAGATCCACCCCCAGTGAAAATTATCGGAGATGTATCCACCGACCACCGGGCCGAGAACCGGAGCGGACATCGCGGTCATCGACCAGATGCCAAGGGCCGTTGAGCGTTTCTGCGCAGGGAAAATGGCGAGCAGCAACGCCTGGCTGCCGGGAACCATCGGGCCCGACACCGCGCCCTGCAAAATGCGGAACACGATCAGCGACGGCAGGCTCCAGGCGATACCGCAAAGAAACGACGCGATCGTGAACGCGAGTACCGCCGCCGTGAAGGTCCGGACAACACCAAAGCGACCCATGAACCAGCCGGTGAGCGGCACCGTGACGCCATTGGCAACGGCGAACGACGTAATCACCCAGGTACCGCTATCGGTACTCACGCCGAGATTTCCGGCGATGGTTGGAAGCGATACATTCGCGATGGTCGAGTCGAGCACCTGCATGAAGCTGCCGAGCGCAAGCGCAACGGAGGTCAGGCTCAATGCGATGCCTGCGAGCGGTGCAAGCGTCCCGCCGCTGCGGGCGCTGTCGCTCATGGTTTGCGCCCCGCATTCTCCGCAATGATTTCGCGGATGCGCGCGTCCAGCTTTGGGCCGCCATCGAGGCTTGCCACTTCGCCTCCGGCCGGCGGCGCACTGTTCGCCACGAAGGGCCCCGAGCTGTCGGCGGTTTCGACCTCTACGTCGACCGACAAACCCACTCGCAGCGGCGTCTTTTCCAGTTCTGCGGGGTCGAGCGCAATTCTCACCGGAACCCGCTGAACGATCTTGATCCAGTTTCCAGTCGCATTCTGCGGCGGCAGGAGAGAGAAGGCATTGCCGCTGCCCGCGCCCAGACCTTCAACGTGACCATGGAATACGACCTTCCCGCCATAGACGTCGGTCGTGATCGTGGCGGGCTGACCGACACGAAGATCCGCGAGCTGGGTCTCGCGAAAATTGGCGTCGACCCATAGGCTGTCGAGCGGCACCACGGCCATCAGTGGCGTGCCCGCCGCAACCTTTTGACCAAGCTGCACGGTTCGTTGTGCGACTACACCGGACACAGGCGCCACGATGTGCATGTAGCTGGCGTCGATGCCCGCTCTTCGCACCTCGGCGATCGCGCCCAGCACTTGCGGGTTGGTTTCGATCGTCGTTCCGGACAACGTGCTGGTGGCCTGCGCTTGACGTGCCTGCGCCAGATCGAGTGCCGCGCGACTCGTTGTTACCGCGTCGGCGGCATGGCTCAGGTCTTCACCGGAAATCGCGCCCGCTGCCGCCGCGTCCTTGCGCCTGGCGTAATCGCTCTGCGCCTTTGAGAGGTTTGCTTTGGCCTGCACGATTTCAGCGCCCGTCTCGTCGACCTGCGCAGAATTGACGCGAACGGCGCGAACCGCACGCCCAAGCGCGGCCTCGGCCGCGTCGAGTTGCACGTTGGCCATGGCCGGATCGAGTTCGATCAACGGCTGTCCGCGAAGCACGCGCTGTGTGTTATCGGCATGGATGGCGAGAACCGTACCCGCTTCGCGCGCGGTCACCGCCACGATATTGCCGCCCACGTATGCGTCGTCTGTCTCCTCGAATGCCGGCGCAAAATAACGCATAACCAGACAAACGAGCGCGGCGATGCCCACAGCGAGACCGAAAATCATGAACAGCCGCTGCCGGGTTCGGAGCTTGTTGCTGTCACCGGGCAGTTTGGGGTCGGGTGCAGAGTTGGATCGGGCCGTGCCGGCCGTCAGCGTTGTTTCAGTCACAGTGATTTGCCCGACGGGGAAGTCGTCGCAGTCGATGGGTTAGGGATAAATCCGCCGCCAAGCGCGGCGATCAGTTGTACGCGACGGATCAAGCCTTCTGCCTGCAAATCGACTCGTTCCTGTTCGGCTTCAAGAAGACGAAATCCGCTATCGATGGCATCCAGCTTCGACCCGAGTCCCGTCGACGTGCGAACGGCGTCCAGCCGCACGGTGTCGCGCAAACCGGCTACGATGCGGTCCTCCTGATCGAGGTCGGCATCGCTTAACCGGACCTGAGTCAATGCGTCGGCCGATTCGCGCACGGCGCGAAGAACGGAGTCGTCATAGTTCGCAACCGCGACGTCGAGATCCGCGCTGGCGCGGCGGCCCTCAACTCTGCCTGCCGCGCCTGAGCGAGCAAGGTTTCAGCTGTGCGTTGATCGAACTCGCTGGCCAGCGCGTATCTGGCCTTGCTTCGTGTCAGCGCCAGCGCTTCCTCGCGCGTTTTCACGAATTCATTCGTAACCCGAATCAATTGCTGCGCCCTCGCCAGCCCAATATAGGTCTGTGCGATGCTGGCGGAAATGATCAGGCGGGCTTCGGCCGCATCCAACCCCGCTGCTTCGGCATCTGAACGCGCAATCGCCACGACCGCCTTC
>NZ_DATJWR010000298.1:0-10337 GCF_035501035.1 Paraburkholderia sp. | reverse complement strand
CTGCGGCCTATCGTGATGACTTCGCTCGCGTTCATCCTTGGCTGCGTGCCGCTCGCCATCGCGCTCGGCGCCTCGCAGAACAGCCGCCATTCGATCGGCACGGGCGTGATCGGCGGCATGCTCGGCGCAACCGCGATCGCGGTGTTCTTCATTCCGATGTTCTACTGGGCGATCGAGTCGCTCGGCTCGCGCAAGAGCGGGGGCAAGGAGACACCTCAGTCGGGGTCCGGAGGCCCCTCTACGCCTTCGGGCGGTTCCGACTCCACCCACCCGACGCCGTCAGCGCGGCACGAGGATGACTGATGCGTGCCGCCACCTTCGCGCGCCTCGTTGCGCCGGTTCTATTGTCGGGGCTGCTGTACGGCTGCCTGCTTGGTCCCAACTACGAGCGGCCGAAGCTGGACGTGCCGGAGACGTTCCGCTTCGCGTACGGCGATGCGGCCGATGTCGTCAATACCGCGTGGTGGGAGCAGTTCCAGGACCCCGTGCTGAACGATCTGGTCAAGACGGCGCTCCAGAACAACCTGAACGTCAAGCAGGCGGCCGCGCGCGTTGACGAGTTCATGGGCCAGTTCGTGAGCACCCGTTCGGCGCTGTTCCCGCAGGCGAGCGTTGGGCTCAATGCGGGGAGGGAGCGTGCCTCGCAGAACGGACCGACGGCGATACCCGCGGGCGTTTCGCCCGTCTTCAACGAGTTCCAGGCCGGCCTCTCGGGCGCGTGGAATATCGACCTGTTTGGTCTGGTCCGGCGCGAGACGGAAGCGGCGCGCGCGAACGTCAACGCGGCCGAGCAGGGGCGCCGTGCGACCATATTGACGCTCGTCGCTTCGGTGGCCTCGTCGTACATCCTGCTACGCAGCCTCGATACGCAGCTGGAAATCGCACAGAGCACGACCGCGAGCCGCGCGGATTCCGTGCACGTATTTACGCTCAGGCGGCAGTTCGGCCAGGTCTCCGAGATGGAGCTTGCACAGAGCCAGTCCGACTATGAGGCCACGGCGGCGACCATTCCGCAGCTAGAGCAGCAGATCGCGCAGCAGGAAGACGCGCTTTCAGTGTTGCTGGGCAGCAATCCCGAGCCGATTCTCCGCGGCCGCGCACTTGGTGCGCTGGCGGCGCCCACCGTACCTGCGGGCATCCCATCGGAGCTGCTCGATCGCCGGCCCGACCTGCTACAGGCGGAGCAGAACCTGATCGCGCAAAACGCGCTGATCGGCGCGGCGCGTGCATTGTACTTCCCGCAGATCTCGCTCACGGGATTCTTCGGATCCCTAAGCACACAGTTTTCGAACCTGTTCACCGGTCCCGCGCGCGTGTGGTCGTATGCCGGGGCGGTCACGATGCCGATCTTCGAGGGTGGCAACATCTACGGTCAGAACAAGCAGGCCGAAGCCAGGCAGCAGGAGGCGCTGTTCGCCTACGAGAACGCTGTTCAGGTTGCGTTCCAGCAGGTCGCCGACTCGTTGATCTCGGTGCAGAAAACGCGCGAGCAACTGACGGTCCAGGACCGCCAGGTCAGCTCGCTGCGCACTTATCTGCGGCTCGCGCGGCTGCGCTACGAAGGGGGCTATACGAGCTACCTGGAAGTGCTCGACGCCGAACGAAACCTGTTCAATGCCGAACTGCAGTACACGCAGACGCAGGCTGCAACGCTCACGAGCGTCGTCAGCCTCTATATGGCGATGGGCGGCGGCTGGGTCGTTCAGGCGGAGCAGATGACCGTGCCCCCGACGGCGAGCGCCCAGTCGCAACCGCAAGGCGCCGCGTCGCAACCTGCTGCACAGGAGCCGCAATGACTGACGGAAAGCTCATTGCTTGCCACGAATGCGATCTCCTGCAACGCGAGGTGCCGGTGCCGGCGGGGGGCGTGTTGCGATGCCGGCGCTGCCGCGCCCAGCTGTATCGCGACCTGCCCAACAGCCTCGACCGCGCGCTCGCGTTTTCTCTCGCCGCGGTAGTGCTGTTCGTGGTCTCGAACGTGTACCCGATCGTCGGTCTCACGGTCAACGGGACCGTCGTCGAGACGACGCTGCTGGGGGCCGTGGACGTTCTGTACAAAGACGGGAAGTGGCCGATCGCGGGCCTCGTGTTCGCGACCACGGTGCTGATGCCGATGATGCTGACCGTGAGCATGTTGTGGCTGCTGGTGCCACTGAAGTACGACCGCGCGCCGTGGGGTGGTGCGGCGATTTTCCGGCTGTCCCGGCTATGCCAGCCGTGGGGGATGACAGAAGTCCTCATTCTCGGCTTGCTGGTGGCGCTCGTGAAGTTATCCGCGATCGCGGGAGTCGTGGTGGGTCCGGCGCTGTGGTCGTTCGGCGCGCTGATGTTCGTTCTGGCGGCCGCCAGCTCTGCCTTCGATACGCACATCCTGTGGTTGCGCGTTGCCGCCGTCGAACACAGGGACGTGGCGCCGGATATCGCCGGCTCGTTGCCGCATGATGGGCTTACCGCGGCGCAATGCGGCCTCGCGCTGTGTCACGACTGCGGGATGCTGGCAAGGGCGCCGGCTCACGCCCACGCTCACGAGTTCCCCTGCCCGCGTTGTGGTGCGGCGATGCACCTGCGCAAGCCGGCCAGCCTGTCGCGCACCTGGGCCTTCCTGATCGCGGCTATCGTGATGTACATCCCGGCGAACGTGCTGCCGGTCATGTACACGAACTCGCTGTTCGGGACGGAGAACGACACGATCCTCTCCGGTGTCGTCTATCTATGGACGTCGGGTTCCTGGCCGCTCGCGGTCGTCGTGTTCGTCGCGAGCATCGCCGTGCCGATGCTGAAGATCCTCGCGCTCGTCTACCTGACGCTCTCCACGCAGATGCACTCGCCCTGGTACGCCGTCGAACGCACGAAGATCTATCGGATCGTCGAGTTCGTGGGGCGCTGGTCGATGCTCGATATCTACGTGATCACCATGCTCGTCGCGCTGGTGCAGTTCCAGGCGCTGGCGACCATCCAGGCCGGCAACGCGGCGATCGCGTTCGGCGCGGTAGTCGTACTGACAATGTTCGCAGCGATGGCGTTCGATCCCCGCCTGATGTGGGACGAAGTGGAGCAGGATCATGCCGGGACCCGAGCAAAAGCCTGATTTCCCCAACGCCGATGCGGTGCCACGCTCGCGGTGGCGCCTGCAGATCGTATGGCTCGTCCCTATCCTCGCGGTATTGATCGGAGGGTGGCTCGCTGCCAAGGCCGTGGTGGAGAAGGGCCCGACGATCACCATCAGCTTCTCGACCGCCGAAGGCCTCGAGGCGGGCAAGACGAAAATCAAGTTCAAGGACGTCGACATCGGCCTCATCAAGTCCGTCACGCTCACGCCCGACCACGCGCGTGTCATCGCGACAGCCGACATCAACAAGGACGCGACGAACATGCTCGTCGACGACACGCGCTTCTGGGTCGTGCGCCCGCGCATTTCCGGCGGGACGGTGTCGGGTATCAGTACGCTCCTGTCCGGGTCCTACATCGGGATGGATATCGGAAAATCGAAAACCGACCGGCGGGACTTCGCCGGTCTCGAAGTTCCGCCGGTCATTGCGAGCGATGTGCCCGGACGCGAGTTCGTCCTCAAGAGCACAAATATGGGCTCGCTCGACGTCGGCACGCCGGTGTACTTCCGAAAGCTGCAGGTGGGACAAGTCTCGGCCTACAAGCTCGATCCCGACGGCCACGGCGTGACGCTGCACGTATTCATCAACGCACCGTATGACAAGTTCGTTCTCTCGGACACACGCTTCTGGCACGCGAGCGGTGTCGACGTGACAGTCGGGTCGAATGGCATTCAGGTGAACACGCAGTCGCTGGTGTCGATCATGATTGGCGGCATTGCATTCGAGTCGCCGCCGGGCACGGTCGATGAGGCTGTCGCTGCAAGCGGCTCGACCTTCACGCTATTCACCGACCGGGCTGAGGCGATGAAGGCGCATTACCACATCGTCACCAAATTCGTTGCCGACTTCAGCGAATCGGTGCGTGGGCTGACCATAGGCGCGCCGGTAGACTTCCGCGGCATCGTGGTTGGAGAAGTCACGGCGATCAATACTCGCTATGACCCGAAGACGGACAAGTTCACCATCCCCGTCGAATTCGATCTGTATCCGGAGCTATTCACGTCGCGCTATCAAACTCGCACGGGAGCCGCCGAAGGCGGCCGCTTGACCAACGACCCTCGCGCGCTGGCGGATCGCCTCGTCGCGAAGGGAATGCGGCTGCAGCTCAGAACGGGCAATCTGCTGACGGGACAGCTGTACCTCGCAATCGACTTCTTCCCGGATGCGCCGAAGGCTGCGGTCAATTGGGAGTCGTCGCCTCCGGGACTGCCGACGATTCCGGGCAACCTCCAGCGATTGCAGGACAACGTCACGCAGCTCGTGGCGAAGCTGAACACGATACCGTTTGACGCGATTGGCAAGAGTACGCAGCAGACGCTGGCAAGTGCGCATTTGCTGCTCAGCGATCTCGACACCGTGATCGTTCCTCAGGCGCAGGGCACACTGGCGGCCGCACAGGCGGCGCTCCAGTCGGCCAACAATGCATTGAGGCCGGACTCGCCGCTACAGCAGAACGCGGCAGATGCGGTACAGGAACTCGCGCGCACTGCTACGGCCTTCCGTACGCTGGCGGATTATCTCGAGCGGCACCCGGAGGCGTTGATTCGCGGCAAGCAGCAGGAGACCCAACCGTGACACGTGCCCTTGCATTCCTTGCTATTGTCCTCGCGGTCGGGTTGTCTGGCGGTTGCGGCAGCTCTCCGATATCCAGCTTCTATCGCTTGAAGCCGGAAGCGCCACCCACCGCCACGGGCGCCGCCGCGCGGCTGAATGTCGTGGTGAGTCCGGTCACGATTCCCGAACTGGTTGACCGGCCGCAGATCGTCGTGAGCCTCGCCGACAACAAGGTTTGGCCCAACGAGTTCCAACGCTGGGCCGAGCCGCTCAAAGGCAACATACAGCGCACGATCGCCGGCAATCTCGCGGCGCTGCTCGGCTCGGAGAACGTGAGCGTGTTCGAAACTGGCGCGAGTGCGACGTCGATGTGGCGCGTGCGTGTGGACGTGATGCGTTTCGATTCTGCACCCGGCGATGCGGCGACTGTCGAGGCGCTGTGGACGATCTGGCCTCCGGGGCAGTCGACGCCGATAGCTGGGCACACGCTCGCGCGCGAACCGATACAAGCGCAGGGTTACGACGCGCTTGTTGCTGCGCACGATCGCGCGCTGGCGCAGGTGAGCCAGGATATCGCTGCGGCGATCCAGCAGCGCGCTTCGCGATGAAGGGCATAGTCGTGTGAAGAAACGCAAACGCTTCAGTGTCGAGCAGTTCGTGGCCGTGTGAACGCATCGCAGGGCATGAGCGTCGGTGTACGACCAAGGTCCGATACCGTTCAAATTGAAATCGAGCTATCAATATCAAAAAGAGTGAAGGTGCTTCACTGTGCCACGGCGCATGCAAGGCGAACCGGATAGCGACACGCCGCTGCTTGCGCAACTTGTTTTACGACTGCGATATGTCGCCCGTGGATGGGCAAAACGGAGGGTAAGGAGATGTTAAAGAGCATATGTCCTCTGCTGGCGATGATCGTATTGGCCAGCTGCGCTGTCACAACCGAGCAACCGATGTCCGATGTCGACAAGGCATCGAAATCGGGGTTTCTGACCGATTATTCGTTGCTGAAGCCGGGCCAGGAAGGCCAGGCGAGGCTGCGGTACGTGAAGCCGAATGTCGACTGGAAATCCTACACGGGGATCTTCCTTGAGCCGGTGGTGTTCATCAGCGATGCCGACTCGAAGATCGACGCGAAGGAGCAGCAGATATTGACGACCTACTACTTCAATGCGTTGAAGACGCAACTTTCGACGGTGCTGCCGATCGTCGGTCACCAGGGCCCGAACGTCCTGGTCATCCGGGCCGCCCTCACTAACGTCAAGAGCGAGAAGCCTGGCTTGCGCACCATCTCGGTGGTTATCCCGCAGGCTCGCGTGATCGATGCGGCGCAGAGCATGGCGACGGACAGTTATGCGTTCGTCGGTTCGGCACAGAGCGAAGGCGAGGTCACGGACGGGGGCAGCGGGCAGATCCTCATCGAAGCCGTGGACGGCCGCTCCGGCGGAATGAGCATCGAGAATGCGGGTGGCGGGCAATGGAGCGACGCAGAGCGTGCAATGGACTATTGGGCCAAATTGTCGGCCACACGCCTGACCCAATTGAGATCGGGGGCCACGGGCCCGTAATGCGCGATTGTTTGCCCGTACGTCGACCGTCATGGGAGTGCTCAACCATGCAACGAATCGCGAGCCTGGCGATCGTCCTCACGCTCGCCTTGATCGCCTGCGTGGCAGTGGCACAGCAGCCGATCATCTACCCGGCCCGAGGGCAGAGTGCCATGCAGCAGCAGACCGACACCGCCCAATGTCATGCGTGGGCGCAGCAGACCACGGGGGTCGACCCGGTTGCGCTGGCCGAGCAGATGGCGAGCAGCCCGCCACAGCCTCAGCAGCGCGGCGGCCTCTTGCGCGGGGCAGGTGGGGGTGCCCTGTTCGGTACGCTGATCGGCGGAGCGGCCGGCGGCCACTGGGGTGAGGGTGCCGGCATAGGCGCGGTCGTCGGCACGATGGGGATGGGCATGCGAATGCGGCGCGAACAGCAGCAGATGGAGATGCAGCAAACTGGCATGCGTCAGCAGGCATCGAGTCAGCTCGCGACGTACAACCGGGCCGTCTCGGCATGTATGACCGGTCGCGGATACACCGTCGAGTAGACAGAACGCTGGCTTCGCGCAGCGCGTCTCGCGAACCCGCGCGCCGCTCGACGACAACGAGGAGATAACGCAATGCTGAGGCCTTTGCGCGCCACCACCCTGGCGATCCTGGTTGGCTCGGCGCCGTCATGGGGTCTTGGGGCCGACTTCGACGGCAGCAAGCCGCTCTTGTGTGCGACGATCGACGCGCACTTCTGCGACATCGGCGAGGTGTGCTTCCGGACGCTGCCCGCAATCCTGGGCGCACCGGACTTCGTCCACATCAACTTCGCGAAGAAGACGATCGTCGGGTCGCAGCGTTCGACTCCGATTCGGTACATGGAAGCCGGCGAAGGCCAGTTGCTCATGCAAGGCACGGAGCTCGGCTATGGATGGAGCATCGCGCTCGACACGAAGTCGGGCGGCGTGTCGATGACCCTTGTCAACCGCGAAGACGTGTTCGTGCTGTTCGGGACCTGCACGCCGTCGTAGCGCCCAGCGGCGACGCGGGTGTGCCGCGCCTGCGCGAACCAGGGGTCAACGCATGACTTGCCTATACAGAAGCACGGTGCCTCGCGGGCAGGGCGCGCCGCGTGATCGGACAGGGCGTATTCAGTTGCAACCGTGGCTGCTCGCAGTGCGGTAGCAGGTCGTTCCACCGGGGCCCTTTGCGACGCCTTTACCATTCATCGTCTTTGCCTCGCCGCCCCGGTTGGTCTGCGTCGTTCGAACGCCATTCTGGTTCACCTGCGATGTCCAGGCCGTGCCGGTGTTCCGGTTATAGCCTCCGGAAGTTTGCCCGTTGCCGCAGGCCGTTTCGCCGCGGGCATTCGTCGCGCATTCCGCAAATGCGTTCGCGGACATCATCAGGCACGCGAGTATTACCAGAGCTTTCATATCAGTCTCCTGCACGGGGCGGTGCCAGGGCACGGCCCCAGGTTCCCCCTGGGGTGACTATCGTTCTGGAGGCAAAAGGAAGACATCACCGCTCCTCGAGCCTACTGATGATCGACCAACGTACGGCTTACTGCACTTTCCCCCGGCTCGAGCGATTCCGATGGGATCGAATGACATGCCTCGTCGAGCGAAAGGCGGATACGCTTTCCCTCGGCAGGCCGCGACACGTTGTGCCGAATCGCCCGAAGAAGCGTTTGCTCTCCTGACTGAAATGCGAGCCGGATCTGTTCTTCCGTCACATCGCTTGCCCCGAGGGACTCGCAAGCATCGTCATACGAGATCGCAAACGCGCGATATCCCCACCCGAACCCGTATGCGCTAAACCAGATTTCGCCTCGGTGAGACGATACGGGAGCCGAGATACAGATTGATGGCTGATTCATCGCGTTCACTGTTCCAAAGAAATGCAGTCGCCAATGAGGAATTGTCTTCCGGATGCCGGTGCTTTGGTGCCAGGTTAGCAGGATAATGCCGCGTCCGTATTTGTAGGTTTATCGGGTGAAATTGACAGACTCGTTCGTTTCGACAGGAACTGTGCGGCACAGCATCGGCAGACACTGTCTACGTTGGGTAACGTAGCATCGCCCACATGCCGTTTCCTGAATGGCGGCCGCGTGGCGATTGCCTGCTTGAACGATAGACTAAGCTTCAAGGCTGGGCAAATATTTGATCTACGTCAATTTTGTCTTTGTGGGCTTATTTACAAGGCCCGGCACGCTTCTTGCCGATGGCTGGGCGTTCTCCGAAGGCGTTTGTCGCGTATCACGCCGCCTTTGCGACGCATGCTTTTGGGCGGTGCGGTGGTAATCGGCACGCTGGCATGTGGCTTGCCGATTTTCGCGGGCTGGCGGCTGGCTGGAATGTGAAAAGCCAGCATTCGCGACAGGGGGCGATGGCGTGATGGTTGTTTCCCGGTTTCGCATTTTGCAGCGGGGATATTTGATTTGGTTTGTTTGATAATATCTATTTTTAATTGCAATGGAAATAATTTTGCGTGGGTGTCGTGAAAATAATAAATATGCAGGGTTTAAATTTTCCTATTTCTACTGTCTATGATTGATCAATATGCTAACCATATCTATCAGGTGACAAGCGTTGTTGGCATTCTGGATCGCTTTCGATTCCTTGCGGCATAGCTGTCAGTGTTTCGGTGAATATCACCTGTCAAGGCTGCCAGGACGAGTCGACGATCGTCCACAGCGCAGCTTTCGGCTTCAGGTTCGCGTCGAATGGCAACGGCAGATTGGTCCGCGGTACGAGCGCAACTGGCGCATGCTCAGCGAAGTCGAGTTCGTGTCATAAACAGCAGGTCGGGGCGGTGCGAGCCATGCGCGGCTCGCCGCCCTGTGTGTGGTCCTACTCGTAACAAGTGGAATATTTGATGTCGTACGCAATCTATCCGAGCCTGTCGGACAAAACGATCGTCATCACTGGTGGTGGCAGCGGCATTGGCGCCGCAATGGTCGAGGCATTCGCACAGCAGGGCGCACGCGTTTTTTTTCTCGACGTGGCTGAGCACGACTCGCTCGCGTTGCAGGAATCGATTCGCAATGCGAAGCATCCGCCGCTGTTCCGCAAGTGCGATCTGCGCAGTGTCGAGGCGATCGAGAGCACCTTCGCTTCGATCGTCGATGCCGCCGGGCCGATCGAGGTGCTCGTGAACAACGCCGGCAACGACGACCGTCACGAAATCGGCGCGCTGACCGCGAGCTACTGGGACGAGCGCATCGCCGTGAATCTGCGGCACCAGTTCTTCTGCGCACAGGCCGCCGCGAACGGCATGCGAAAGGCGGGGCGCGGCGTGATCCTCAATCTCGGCTCGGTTTCGTGGCATCTCGCGCTGCCGAACCTCGCGCTCTACATGACGGCGAAGGCCGGTATCGAAGGGCTCACGCGCGGTCTTGCGCGCGATCTCGGCGGCGCCGGCATTCGCGTGAACTGCATCATTCCGGGCGCGGTGAAAACGCCGCGACAGATGCAACTGTGGCAGTCGCCCGAGAGCGAAGCGAAGGTCGTCGCGGGGCAGTGCCTGCAACAGCGTATCGAACCCGAGCACGTCGCGCGCATGGCGCTGTTCCTCGCTTCCGATGATGCTTCGCGCTGCTCCGGCCGCGATTACTTCGTTGACGCCGGATGGTACGGAGAATGACGATGCCAACTCCCGTGTGCGTATGGCCGCTCGCCGCCGAACTCGGCGAGGGGCCGCTGTGGCAGGCCGCGGAAAATGCGGTCTATTTCGTCGATATCAAGGGCCGCCGTATTCATCGTCTGACGGTGACGACCGGAGAGCATCGAACGTGGCAGGCGCCCGGCCAGCCGGGCTTTATCGTGCCGTGCGGGGACCGGGCTTTCGTTTGTGGCCTGCCTGACGGCCTGTATCGTTTCGATGGGCGTTGTTGCACTAATCGTAGAGCTTCGCGGCGGATTGACGTTTACGCGCAACGCTCGGGTTGACCAGGATGTTAACTTCACTTCGAACTGCGTAGATTCTCGATTTTTTCGCCGAGAAGATGCGCAAGGACCAACGCAAGGCAAGTGGGCCCAAAGGGGTGTACCGCGTCAGGAACTGGCGGGAATACAACGCGGGCTTGATCGCAAGAGGCGATGTGACCATGTGGATTGATGAAGGCGTACTGACGCAGGTA
>NZ_DATJWR010000297.1:0-4747 GCF_035501035.1 Paraburkholderia sp. | reverse complement strand
ATTGCGATGGCGATCGTGCTCGTCTATCTGCTCATCGTCGTGAACTTCCAGTCGTGGGCCGATCCGCTCATCATCATCAGCGCGCTGCCGGCCGCGCTCGCGGGCATCGCGTGGATGCTGTTCATCACCGGCACGCACCTGAGCGTGCCCGCGCTCACGGGCGCGATCATGACCGTGGGCGTGGCGACGGCCAACAGTATTCTCGTGGTCGCGTTCGCGCGCCAGCGTCTCGCCGACGGTGCGACGCCGCTAGCCGCCGCGCTCGAAGCGGGCGCAACGCGCATCCGCCCCGTGCTGATGACCGCTTTCGCGATGATGATCGGCATGGTGCCGATGGCGCTCGGGCTCGGCGAAGGCGCCGAGCAAAACGCACCGCTTGGACGCGCGGTGATCGGCGGGCTGCTGTTCGCGACGGTCTCCACGCTTTTATTCGTACCCCTTATGTTCGCGACCGTGCATACACGGCTTGCCCACCGCGCCGCAGCGAAGCGCGAGCGCGAGGCACAGCGGCGCGGTGCCCGAGGCGGCTCGCCGCGCAATCCCCGTTAAGTCGAAACTGGCCGAAGACATGAACGAACCTCACCACCATTCATCTCTCGACATCGCCGTGGGCAGCGAGCAGGGCCTGGACCTGCCGGCGCGCGGCGAGGCGGGCAAGCGTGCACGCGTCGCCGTCATCGTGGTCGCGCTGCTGCTTGCGGCGGGCGCCACGCGCACAGTCGTCTCGAACCTCATGAACGCCCACCATCTCGCCGATGTCACGAAGCAGAACGCGCAGCAGTACGTGAGCGTCGTGCAGCCCGTCGCGGCTGCCGCGGACGGGCGCATCGTGCTGCCGGGCACATTGCGCGGCTATGTCGAAGCGCCCATCTATTCGCGTGCGAACGGCTACTTGCGTCGCTGGTACGCCGATATTGGCGCGCACGTGCAGCAGGGCCAACTGCTCGCCGAAATCGATACGCCCGAGATCGACCAGGAGCTCTCGCAGGCACAGGCGCAGCGCGAACAGGCTGCCTCGACGCTCGCGCTCGCGAAGACTTCGTTCGATCGAGCCCAGCAATTACGCCAGCGCGATGCGGTGTCGCAACAGGAACTCGACGACCGCCAGGGCGCATACAACCAGGATCAGGCGAATCTCGCTGCCGCCGACGCGAACGTACGCCGCTTGACGGAGATGAAGTCGTTCCAGCGCATCGTCGCGCCTATCACGGGCATCATCACGCAGCGCAACGTCGACATCGGCGACCTCGTGAACGCCGGTAACGGCGGCGCGGGTCGTGCGCTCTTTTCCATTGCGCAATCGGATCCGCTGCGGCTTTACATCGACGTGCCGCAGACCTACGCACAGGATGTGGCGGTCGGCCAGCACGTGAGCGTGACCGAGCAGGAACTGCCGGGCGTCACGTTCGACGGCACCGTCACGCGCACGGCACAGGCCATCGACGTGGCCACGCGCACGCTGCAGGTCGAAATCTCGCTGCCCAATCACGATGGCAAGCTGCTGCCCGGCGCCTATGTGCAGGCCGCGTTGCAGAACGATTCGAAGGGCTTGTTGACGGTGCCGGGCAACACCTTGCTGTTTCGCGCCGAAGGCCCGCGTGTCGCGGTGGTGGACGCGCAAGGCAAAATCAAGCTCAAGCCGGTGGAGATCGCGCAGGACCTCGGGCAGACGCTCGAAATCGGCCGTGGCATCGAGCCGACCGATCGCGTCGTGCTGAACCCGAGCGATTCGATCGCCGATGGCGACAGCGTCGTGGTGGTCGCGCCGAACAAGACCCAGGCGGCCCGCGATGCCGCGAGGCGGAGCGCGACGTGAGCAACCGACGAAACACGCTGGGGCGCCCGCGCGTTCGACCGCTTGCGTACGTCACGGCGCTAGGCGCGATTGGCCTTGCGGCCTGCACGGTCGGCCCCGACTACCGTGCGCCGCAAACGCAAAGCCCCGCGGCCTGGCGCGTCGATTCCGCCGATTCGTTCTGGCATGCGGCGCAGCCGTCGCACGCGCCGCTCGATCCGCAGTGGTGGAAGGCGTTCGACAACGCGGAGCTCGACGATCTGGAAGTGGCCGCGCTCGCGGAGAACCAGACGCTGCGCGTGGCCGCCGCGAACTACGCTCAGGCGCGTGCGACGCTCGCTTCGGTGTCCTCTCAGCAGAGCCCGCAGGTGTCGCTCGATACGGGCCTCGCGCGCGAGCGCATTTCCGCGAACCGTCCGGTCACGAACTATGCCGTGCCCAACACGTCGACGGTGCAGAACGACGTGAACATCGGCGCGACCGTCAGCTACGAGCTGGACCTGTTCGGGCGCATCCGGCGCCTGGTCGAGTCGGCGCAGGCGTCGACGCAGCAGGCGGGCGACGACCTCGCCAACGCGCGCCTCGTGCTCACCGCCGAACTCGCGACGGACTATTTCGCGTTGCGCGAGCTCGACAACGAGATCGACGTGGTCAACCGCTCGGCGGCGCTTCAGCAAAAGGCGCTCGATTTCGTGACCGCACAGCACGATCTCGGCGCGGTTTCGGGCCTCGAACTGCTGCAGCAAAAGGCGCAGCTCGCGGCGACGACAACCCAGGTGCATCTGCTCGAAAACCAGCGCCAGCAGGAAGAGCATGCGATTGCGGTGCTCATCGGCAAGCCCGCGCCCGAGTTCTCGATCGCGCCTCAGGTCACGGCGATGCCGGTGCCGGCGCTGCCCACGGGCATGCCGAGCGAGCTGCTGCAAAGGCGGCCCGACGTCGCCTCGGCCGAGCGTGCGATGGCCGCGGCCAACGCGCAGATTGGCGTGGCGCGTTCGGCGTACTTTCCGGACATCACGCTCTCGCCCACGCTCGGCTGGGAATCGACGCGCTTTGGCGGCCTGTTTTCGGTGCCGAGCCTCATGTGGTCGGTCGGCGCGACGGCGAGCGAGGTGCTGTTCGACGGCGGCAAGCGCGCAGCGGGCGTGGATTTCGCGCAGGCCGGGTACGAGTCGGCGCAGGCGTCGTATCGTCAGACCGTGCTCACGGCGTTCCAGGAGGTGCAAAATGCGGTAACGGGCCTCTCGGTGCTGGATCGCGCATCGAGCGACGGACAGTCGGCCGTGGACGATGCACGCAAGTCGTTCGATCTCGCCAACGACCGCTACCAGGGCGGCCTCGTGGCGTTCATCGATGTGCTGAATGCGGAGCAGCAACTGCTTGCCAGCGAGCGCCAGGAGGTGCAGATTCACGGGCAGCAGGTCGCCACGGTGGTCTATCTCGCGAAGGCGCTGGGCGGCGGCTGGAGCGCCGACGAGCGCGAGTTCGCATGCAGCGCGGGCACGTGCCGCGCAGTGCCGGCGCGCGCGGCGTCCGTGCCGGATCAGGGCACGGGCATGGGCCCGGCGGCGGGCAAAGCCGCGCTCGAAGAAGCGGCGGCGGGCAGAAGCTAGAGCGTATTGCAGGGCATATAAGAGGGCTGGAGCGAGCCCGACACCAGGGCGTACAAGGCGTACAAGAGAATACAAAAGCGCGCGCAGCCGTGTTTGCGAGTCGCGGCGGCCGGCACAGGTGCAGGGCGCCGGGCGGACCCGCAATGCATCGCGCGAAGAGGAGGGCGGGCATGAAAGTATTGGTAATCGAAGACGAGCGCAAGGTCGTGGACTACTTGCGCAGCGGGCTCACGGAACAAGGGTGGATCGTGGATGTCGCCATGGACGGCGAGGAAGGCGCGTGGATGGCCACCGAGTACGACTTCGACGTGATCGTGCTGGACGTCATGCTGCCGAAGCTCGACGGCTTCGGCGTGCTGCGCGCGCTGCGCGCGAAGAAGGAAACGCCGGTCATCATGCTGACCGCGCGCGACCGCGTGGATGACCGCGTGCACGGCCTGCGCGACGGCGCGGACGACTATCTCACGAAGCCCTTCTCGTTCCTCGAACTCGTCGAGCGGCTGCGCGCGCTCACGCGGCGCGCTCGCTCGCAGGAGTCGACGCTGATCTCGGTGGGCGACCTGCAGGTGGACCTCATCAGCCGTCGCGCGACGCGCGATGGGGTGCGCCTCGATCTCACGGCGAAGGAATTCCAGCTGCTCTCCGTGCTCGCGCGGCGGCGCGGCGAGATTCTCTCGAAGACGCTCATCACCGAGCTCGTCTGGGACGTGAACTTCGAAAGCAACGCAAACGTGGTGGAAACGGCGATCAAGCGGCTGCGCGCGAAGCTCGACGGACCGCATGCTTCGAAGCTGCTGCACACGATACGCGGCATGGGCTACGTGCTCGAAGTGCGCGAGGAAGGAGGCCAGCCGTCATGAAACGCTCGATCTCGCTGCGGCTTTCGGCGATGTTCGCAGCGGTGTCGCTCGTCGTGTTCACGCTCACGGGCGCGGGCCTGTTCTTTCTGATGCAGCGCCTGCTCTTCAACGAGCTGCGCGAGACGCTCGACACGCGCGCGCGCATCGCGAGCCTGATCGTCTCGCATGCCCCCGACGTGCAGAAGTGGGCCTTCGTGCAGGAAAAGCTGCGCGATCTCTCGCCCGCGGACAGCCGCGTGCACTACTACGTCGAGGGCCCTGATCCGCGCTTTCGCTTCGGCACGCCGATCGTCGGCAAGGTGACCGGCGACGTGGGCCCCAATCACCTGCTCGTGCGCCCGCCCGGCTGCGACTACGACATCATCATGACGACCTATACGGTGCCCGCGAGCGGCGACCGGCCCGAGGTGAAGCTCGTGGTCGGCAGCGATTGCGTGCGTACCGAAGGCATGCTGCGGCGCTTCGGCATCGCGCTCGGC
>NZ_DATJWR010000296.1:0-6512 GCF_035501035.1 Paraburkholderia sp. | reverse complement strand
TTCGAACGATTACTACCTCGCGAACATTCAGCGCGACGGCACCTATTCGGTCGTGCCGCGCATGCCCGGCGGCGAAGTCACGCCCGAAGGCCTGATCGTCGTGGGGCAGGTGGCGAAGAAGTACGGCCTCTATACGAAGATTACGGGCGGCCAGCGCGTGGACCTCTTTGGTGCGCGTGTCGAGCAACTGCCCTTCATCTGGGAAGAGCTGATCGCAGCCGGCTTCGAATCGGGGCACGCTTATGGCAAGGCTCTGCGCACCGTGAAGTCGTGCGTGGGCTCCACGTGGTGCCGCTACGGCGTGGGCGACTCGGTGGGCCTCGCGATCGAGCTGGAGAACCGCTACAAGGGCCTGCGTGCGCCGCACAAGTTCAAGTTCGGCGTATCGGGCTGCACGCGCGAGTGCGCGGAGGCGCAGGGCAAGGACGTCGGCATCATCGCCACGGAGAAGGGCTGGAACCTCTACGTGTGCGGCAACGGCGGCATGAAGCCGCGACATGCGGAACTGCTCGCCGCCGATCTCGACCGGGCCACGCTCGTGCGCTACATCGACCGCTTCCTGATGTTCTACGTGCGCACGGCCGACCGTCTGCAGCGCACGAGCGTGTGGCGCGACAACCTCGAAGGCGGCCTCGACTATCTGATCGACGTGGTCGTGCACGACAAGCTGGGCCTCGCCGCCGAACTCGAAGCCGAAATGCAGCTCGTCGTGGACACCTATGAATGCGAATGGAAGAAGGCCGTGACCGATCCCGAAACGCGCCGCCGCTTCCGTCACTTCGTCAACAGCGACGCGGGCGACGAGCACGTTGCCTTCGTGGAGGAGCGCGGCCAGATCCGCCCGGCCAAGCCCGAGGAGCGCGCGAGCGTTGCGCAACCCGCGCGATACGAAGCGCTGGCCGAGATTCCTGTCGTCGCCGAAACCGTCTGATTCCCCAAGAGCCAAGCAAGGAGTGCGAAATGAATAACGAACGCAACCAGAATACGTGGATTCCCGTCTGCACGCTGGACGAGATCGTGCCGAATACCGGCGTCTGCGCGCTCGTGAAGGGCGAGCAAGTGGCCGTGTTCCATGTCGACGACGGCGCCGCGCGCGTGTTCGCCATCGGCAACTACGACCCGAACTCGCATGCGGCAGTGCTCTCGCGCGGGCTCGTGGGCAGCCTTGGCGAGCGCATCGTGGTGGCCTCGCCCATCTACAAGCATCACTTCGATCTCAGCACCGGCGAATGTCTCGAAGATCCGCAGCATTCGGTCAGCGCGTTCCCGGCGCGTGTGGAGAACGGTCAGGTGTGGGTGGCCGCCTGAACCGGCTTCGAGCATGAGGCGGCGCGCGTGCGGCGCCGCACTTCCTGATTCTGTCCCAGGCTGATATCGAACGACGGCATGAGCAGCGAGAACGTAAAGAAGGCCGTAAAAAGCGTGTGCCCATACTGCGGTGTGGGCTGCGGGATGATCTTGCACGTCGAGGACGGCCAGGTCGCGAAGATCTCGGGCGACGCCGAACATCCGGCCAATTTCGGGCGCCTTTGCACGAAGGGATCGTCGGCGCACGTGGCGCTGCGCAAGTCGGGGCGGCTCGATCGCGCCTTCGTGCGCCACGCGCGCGACGAAGACCCGGTGCCGCTGCCGCTCGCCCAGGCGATCGCCGACACGGCGCGCCGCCTGCGCTCGACGCTCGACAAGCACGGTCCGGACGCGCTCTCGTTCTACGTTTCCGGGCAGATGTCGATTGAGGCGCAATACCTCGTCAACAAGCTGGCGAAGGGCTTCGTGCGCACCAACAACATCGAGTCGAACTCGCGCCTGTGCATGGCGAGCGCGGGCAGCGGGTACAAGCTCTCGCTTGGTGCTGATGGCCCGCCCGGCTCCTACCAGGACTTCGACAAGGCCGATCTGTTTTTCGTGATCGGCGCGAACATGGCGGACTGCCATCCGATCCTGTTCTTGCGCATGATGGACCGCGTGAAGGCGGGCGCGAAGCTCATCGTGGTGGATCCGCGTCGCAATGCGACTGCCGACAAGGCGTCGCTTTTCCTGCAGATCGCGCCGGGCACCGATCTCGCGCTGCTCAACGGGCTGCTGCATCTGCTGCACAAGCAAGGCCATACCGACCAGGACTTCATCGCGCAGTACACCGAAGGTTGGGACGCGATGCCCGCGTTCCTCGAAGATTACACGCCGGAAAAGGTCGCGCAGATCACCGGCCTCGCTGAGGACGACATACGCCGCGCCGCGCAGTGGATAGGCGAAGCGCCCGAGTGGATGAGCTGCTGGACGATGGGCCTGAACCAGAGCACGCACGGCACGTGGAGCACCAACGCGATCTGCAACCTGCATCTCGCGACGGGCAAGATTTGCCGGCCGGGCAGCGGGCCGTTCTCGCTGACCGGGCAGCCGAACGCGATGGGCGGGCGCGAGATGGGCTACATGGGACCGGGCCTGCCCGGTCAGCGCACGGTGCTTGCGCAAGAGGACCGCGCGTTCGTGGAAGCGGCATGGGGCGTGCAGCCGGGCACGCTGCCCGTGGAAGTGGGCGGCGGCACCATCGACATGTTCTCGCGCATGGCGGCGGGCGAGATCAAGGCATGCTGGATCATCTGCACGAACCCGGTGGCGAGCGTCGCGAACCGGCAGACGGCGGTAGCGGGCCTGAAGGCCGCCGAGCTGGTGATCGCCCAGGATGCCTTTCTGGACACCGAAACGAATCAGTACGCCGACGTGCTGCTGCCGGGCGCGCTCTGGGCCGAGGCCGAGGGTGTGATGATCAACTCCGAGCGCAACATGACGCTCATGCAGCAGGCCGTCGAGCCGCCAGGCGAGGCGCTGGCGGACTGGCAGATCATCGCGCGCGTGGCCTGCGAGATGGGTTACGCCCATGCGTTCAGCTACGCGAGCGGTGCCGAAGTGTTCGACGAGATCACGCGCTTCTCGAACCCGAAGACGGGCTATGACCTGCGCGGCGCGAGCTACGCGAAGCTGCGCGAAACGCCGCTGCAATGGCCGGTCGCGTCCGAGGCGGCGAGCGATCGCAATCCGATGCGTTATCTGAACGACGGCGTGAGCCAGACGCTCAAGGAAAACGCAGACGGCACGCGACCCCGCATCGTATTCGCGACGCCGCACGGTAAAGGCGTGTTCTTCGCGCGAGCGCACGTCGATCCGGCCGAGCTTCCCGACGCGACGTTCCCGGTCGTGTTCAACACGGGCCGACTGCAGCATCAGTGGCACACGATGACGAAGACCGGCAAAGTGCCGATGCTCAACAAGCTGAACCCGGGGCCCTTCGTCGAGATTCATCCCGAGGACGCCGCCGCGCTCGGCATTGCCGCGAAGGACCGCGTGGAAGTGCGCTCGCGCCGGGGGCGCGCGGTGCTGCCCGCCGTGGTGACCGAGCGCGTGCGTCCCGGCAACTGCTTCGCGCCGATGCACTGGAACGACGTGTTCGGCGAAGAGCTTTGCGTGAACGCCGTCACGAGCGACGCGACCGATCCGATCTCTCAGCAGCCCGAACTGAAATTCTGCGCGGTCGCGCTCTCGCGCGTCGGCCCGGCATCTGCGCCGCGCGACATCATGCGCATGCCGGATGCCGCCGATGCCCCTGCCGCCGCCGCTGCCTCCGTTGCGTTTGAGGCGGGTGCGCCGCAAGCCGTCAACCCGTTTCAGGATCACGACATGTCCCGTATCGAAGCCTTCTCGACGTTACTCGGTCTCGACGACGTCGACGCGCCACAACTTGGCGAGGCGCAACGCCAGTACCTTGCGGGCTTCGTGGGCGGCTTGCGCGCATCGAAAGGCGGCGAGACGATGGGCGTGCCCATGTTGCCCGCGCATGCGCCTTTCCCCGCCGGCACGCGCGTATGGATCGACGGGCTGCTGGCGGGGCTCTTCAGCCGCGCCGAGGCTGGCGCTGCTCCGGCTGCACTCACGGCTCCCGGCGCACCCGAGGAAAAGCCGCACGGCGTGCGCATTGCCCATACGCGGCCGAAGGTCGTGCTGCTGTGGGCCTCGCAGACGGGTAACGTCGAATCTCTCGTCGAACGGTACGCCACGCATCTGATGGAATCAGGTTTCGAGATCCGCACTGCGTGCATGGCGGACTACCCGATCGCGAACCTCGAAAAGGCACAGTACGCACTCCTGATGACGAGCACGTTCGGCGACGGCGACGCGCCCGACAATGGCGAGGCGCTCTGGAGCGCGCTCGCGGCGGATACCGCGCCGCGTCTCGGGCAACTACGCTTCGCGGTGCTCGCTCTCGGCGACCGCAACTACGACGAGTTCTGCGGGCACGGGCGCAAGCTCGACGCGCGGCTCGAAGCGCTGGGCGCGACGCGCCTCATGGCGCGCGTGGATTGCGACGCGGAGTTCCAGGGCGCGGCGGATTCATGGCTCGAACGCATTGTCGTGCGCATCAAGGAAGAAGACGCGGCGCTGCACGCGGTGCCTGCCGAAGGTGCGATCCCCGAAGTGCTGCCCGGCTGCGCGGCGACCAAGTCGCGCCCCGCCGCATCGCGGCTTTTGAAGAACGTGCGGCTGAACATGAAGGGCGCGACGAAGGACACGCGCTACTTCTCGCTCGCAACGGGCGAGGCGGGCCTCGAATACGAGGCGGGCGACGCGCTCGGCGTGTGGCCCACCAACTGCCCGGCGCTCGTCGATGAATTGCTGGGCCTCACGCGTCTTGCCGCCGACACGCCGATCGCCGTGAGCGGCCACGGCGAGATGCATCTTGGCGAGGCGCTCAGCAAGCACTACGAAATCGCGCGCCCGAACCCCGACGCGCTCGCCTTCATCGCCGCGCGAACGCGTTCACGGGGTCTCGCCGACCTGCTCCACGAAACGCGCAAGGGTGATCTGCGCAACTGGCTCTGGGGCCAGCAACTCGCCGACATACTGCACGAGTACCCCGTCGACATGAGCGCGCCCGAACTGCTCGGCATGCTCAAGCGGCTGCAGCCGCGGCTCTATTCGATTTCGTCGAGCCCGAAGGCGCATGCAGGCGAAGTGCATCTGACCGTTTCGGCGGTGCGCTACAGCAACGGCCGCCGCGAGCGCAAGGGCGTGGCCTCGACCTTTCTCGCCGACCGTGCGCAGGAAGGCAGCGTGCCTGTGTTCGTGCAGAAGAGCAGCCATTTCCGGCCCCCGCGCAACGGCGACACGCCGATGATCATGGTCGGCCCGGGCACCGGCGTCGCGCCGTTCCGTGCCATCCTGCACGAGCGGCGCGCACGCGGCGACGCGGGCCGCAACTGGCTCTTCTTCGGCGAGCAGCACGCGGCCACGGACTTCTACTACCGCGACGAACTGGAGCAGATGCGCAAGGATGGCCATCTCGACCGGCTCGATCTCGCGTTTTCGCGCGACCAGAGCGAGAAGGTCTACGTGCAGGACCGCATGCGCGAGCAGGGCGCGCAGCTATGGGCGTGGCTGCAGGAAGGGGCGCACGTGTACGTATGCGGCGATGCGAGCCGCATGGCGAAGGACGTCGATGCGGCGCTAAGGGAAGTGGTGTCCGGGCACGGCGGGATGAGCGCCGACGCTGCGAACGAATACGTCAGTGCGCTCGGACGGGAAAAACGCTACGTGCGCGACGTCTATTGAAGGGGCGCGGCGCGGCTTCGGACAAGCCCCGCGCCGCACGGCCGCCCGCGTGCCACATCTTCAGTGCGCGCGAGCGTCGCGCGCGCGCCTGGTCCACGCACGCAACGTCTTCATCTTCGTTGCCGAGCCCGGCATAGAGACCGCCCCGGCCGCTTTTCGCCGCAACGGGTTCGGGCAACAGGATGGCCACGAGGAACGTCAGGCACGAGCCTGCGAACACGGCCACCACGCTCATCGAGATCGATTCGAACATCCCCTTGCTCCCCGGTAAAATGGTGCCCGGCGGGGACGCCGCGCTATGCGCAACGCAGGCGCTGGCATCTCCGTCATGGCATTCCATTTTCCGCAGGGCGCGCGCCGGCGTCCAAGACGATATTCGGATTGGAACGATAAGCGCGCCTTATGAACGCATTCGAATCATTTGCGGAGACATTCGGGAGGCAGCTATCTTGATGCTTCGCTCGATACGCTACGTGCTCACCGTGGCAGAGTTGAAGAATTTCACGCGGGCAGCCGAGGTGCTGCACGTCTCGCAGCCGGCGCTCTCACAGCAGATCCGGCAACTGGAAAACGAGCTCGGCGGCGCGTTGTTCGACCGCAGCGGCCGCGCCATCAGCCTCACCGAATTCGGGCGCGTGTACATCGAGCACGCGCGCCAGGCGCTCATGCATCTCGACGCGGGCAAGCGCGCGCTGCACGAGGTGCACGATCTCACGCGCGGCCTCTTGCGACTCGCCTATACGCCCACCTTCGCCGAATATCTGATCGCGCCGGCGCTGCGTGGTTTTCGCGCTGCGCACCCGGCCATCGCGCTCGAAGTGAGTGAGCGGCCGCTGGAAGACATCGAAAGCGGACTCGAGCGCGACGAGCTCGACCTCGGCATCGGTTTCACCGACGTGCGTTCCGAC
>NZ_DATJWR010000295.1:0-4848 GCF_035501035.1 Paraburkholderia sp. | reverse complement strand
TTGAGTTTGGCATCGCTATCGGTCGCCGGTTTGGCGCTCGGTGGCTGCGCGTTTGCGCCGTCGATCCCGCTGTTCGGCGCCGCCTTTCCCGACTGGCTGTTTTGCGTGGTGGGCGGAGTCGCGGCAACAGTCGGCGTCCATCTGATGCTGAACCGGCGCGGCTTGCGCTCGGCGCTCTCACCGCACGCGATCAGCTATCCGGCGCTCAGCGCCGTGTTTGCGATGGCCGCGTGGCTGCTATTTTTTTCCCGCTAATGACGCGTACCGCATATGAATGACACCGCTCGCGCATCGCGGCGCACAAAGAGACTTCCGGCTGGGGCGATTGTCCTGCTCGCCGTCGTATTGCTTTGCGTCGTTCTGTGGCGGCTCGATCACGCGCCCAGCACCGATGACGCTTATGTGTACGCCGATACGATCAACGTCGTGCCGGAAGTCAGCGGCCGCATCGTCGAGCTGCCGGTTCGGGACAATCAGGCAGTCAGGAAGGGCGATCTGCTGCTGCGGATCGATCCGCGTCCTTACCAGGCCGCACTGGATCAGGCGCAAGCCCGTCTCGACGCGCTCAACAAGCAGATCGTGTTGACCCAGCGCTCGGTGAACGCGCAGCAATACAACGCCGATTCGGTGAAGGCGGCGGTCGAGCGGGCCCGTGCGGTCGCCAGTCAGGCCACCGACACGCTGCGCCGGACTGAGCCGTTGCTCGGGCAAGGCTACGTTTCGGCTGAAGAAGTCGATCGTGCACGCACCGCACAGCGCTCTGCGCAGGCAGAACTCAATGCGGCGATGCTGCAGGCGCAGCAGGCCGGGGCGGCCGTCAGCGGCGTGGATGCGCTCGTCGCCCAGCGCGCCGAAGTCGAGGCGCAGATCGCGATTGCGCAACTGAATCTTGAATTCACTGAGGTGCGGGCGCCGTTCGACGGTCGGGTTGTCTCGCTGCACACGACGGTGGGCCAGTTCGCGTCGGCGTTGAAGCCCGTCTTTACGCTGATCGATAGCGGTCATTGGTACGTCGTGGCCAACTTCCGCGAAACGGAATTGAAGAACGTGCGCGCAGGGACACCGGCTACGGTGTATCTGATGAGCGACACCGGCAGGCGCTTTACCGGCGCCGTCGATTCGGTCGGCTACGGCGTGTTGCCCGATGACGGCGGCGTGGTGCTCGAAGGACTTCCGCGTGTCCAGCGCAGCATCAACTGGGTCCACGTGTCGCAACGCTTCCCCGTCAAGATCGCGGTCAACAATCCCGATCCCGGGTTGTTCCGCATCGGCACGTCGGCGGTCGCAACGCTCGAGCGCGGCAACGAGGCAGCACCGGCACGATGAAGGCACTCATGGACGCGACCGACTCTCTCCCGGGCGGCTTCCTGCGATTTGCCCGCTTCCTCGGCGACGAGATCCGTTCTTACCCGGGACGGGCAAACGTCATGCTCCGCTGCGTACTGGCGAGCGCGATCGTGATTACTGCCTCGATGACATTGCAGGTGCCGTTTCTGGCGCTGTCGCTGGTCGTCGTGTTCTTTGTGACGCAATCGAACGTCGTAATGACGCGGCTTGTCGGCGTGGTGTTCATGTTGGGTTCGACGCTGGCCGTGGGCAGCGCGATTCTGGTGCTCAAGTTCACGTATGACTATCCACTGTTAAGAATCCTGTTATCGGCCGGGCTGTTTTTCTTCAGTGTCTACATGATGCGCGTGGCGAAGATCGGCGCTGCGTTTTTCCTTGTCGGTATCGTCGTCATTTACGTACAGTCGTTTGTCGACATGACCGACCAGGCCGAAGCCCTCGTTCGCATTGCGCTGTGGGTATGGGTTGCGGTCAATTACGCCATTGCGGTCACGCTGGTGATCAACACGTTGTGCCTGCCCGCGGAACCGGCGCAGCAACTCGAAAGCGCGATGCTAGGGCAACTGGCATCAGTGGACGCGCGTCTGGTCAGCCTTGAGCGTGGCGCACCGGGCGCGCACGGTCCCAATGCGAGCGACGTTCAGACCGGCTTGCTGACGCTGCAAAAGCTGCTGCGTTTTTCGACGATGCGCGACCCCGGATACCGGCGGCGCCAGGCGTTCCATCTGGCGCGAGTCGCCACCGTGTCGCGCCTGTACACTGCAGTCGCGCATTTGCCAGACACCGCTGCGGCGATTCCGGCTGGCATCGCACCGGCGTTGCGCGACGCGTGCAAGCGCCTCGGCGAGGCGATCCGGACGGGGGAGCAGTTCACCCTGCCCGATACGCTAATGAACCTGCCCGACGAGGGCATGCCGGGCGCGTTGCGCGACATGCGAAACGCGCTGCAGGCCTTCGCCGACCGGTCAGCGGCGCCGGACTCCACCGAGTCGGAACGCGAAAAGGAGCGCCTGCTCGTGCCCGACGCCTTCTCGAATCCGGTCTACGGGCACTTTGCATTGAAGACGCTGTTTGCGGCGATGCTCGGTTACCTCTTTTACCTGGCGACCGACTGGCAGGGTATTCATACGATCATGCTGACCTCGCTGATCGTTGCGCAACCAAGCCTCGGCGCGACAGGCCGACGGTCCATTTTACGCATCGTCGGTGCAGCGGTCGGCAGCATCATTGCGCTGGCGATGGTGGTCTGGGTGGTGCCGCGCATCGATGGAATCGTAGGGCTGCTGATGATGTCGCTGCCGGTGCTCGCGCTTGCCGCATGGTTGACTGCGGGTTCGGAGCGGATCAGCTATGCGGGCACGCAGCTCATGTTTACGTTCGCACTGGCTTTGCTCGAGCAGTTCGGCCCGACGTCCAACCTCACCGAGATCCGCGACCGGATGATCGGTATCCTGCTCGGTGTAGCCATCTCGGCCGTCGTGCATGCATCGCTGTGGCCCGAGGCGGAGGGCGAGGCGCTCCGTCAACGGGTCGCACGGCTGTTGCGCAGGCTTGCCGTGCAACTGCGGGAGCCGGGCGACGAAAAAGCAATACCGGCGGCGCTGTGGGCCGAACTGGGAGATTGTGAGGCAATGGCCGCCCGCGTTGCGCTGGAACCCGGCTGGCAACTGAGCGAAGGGCAGCAGGAGGGATTCCAGATCCACGTCCAGACGATGCTCGCGCAGACACGCGAGATCCTGCTGGCAGCCGATGCATTCGGCGCGGAACGACGGGCGCAACCGGCTCTCGAGCTTAGAGCCCATCTTGCTGCGACGACATTGGCGGAGGCGGCCAGCGTATCGCTGGAAGGCTACGCGCACGAACTGACGGAGCGCCCGGAGGCCGTGCGCGCACCCGCTCCCGCTTCCGTAGACGTGCTGGCGACACGCTGGGGCGTGGAGCACGCGGAGCTGCGTCCCGAAGCGGCGCGACGCGCCTATGAGCGGTTGATGATGCGCGCGAGGAATTTGCTCGACCAGGTATCGACGTTACCAGGCTGGAGCGTCGCTTCGGCCGATACCATCCTTATCACCCGAGCATCGCAAGCATGACCGCCTCTTCAGATCCGCTTTGGTGCCGCTGGCTGCGCCATGGTGTGACCGCCGCCTTGGTGTGCGCACTGTCGGCGTGCGCGTTGATCCGGCACGACGACAAGCCATTTACCACGATTGCGCCCGAACAGATCCGGATTGCCGACGACATCCAGTTCAAGAGCAGCGACTGGCCGGTCCAGCAATGGTGGAGCGCATATGGCGATCCGCAACTCGATTCGCTCATCGCTCGTGCGCTTGCCACATCACCGACGATCGTGACGGCGCGCACGCGTGTCGCCCAGGCGAAGTCGGACATCGACCTGGTGCGCGCCGGCACCAACCTTCAGGTGACGGCGCTCGCTGCAGCGGACCGCGAGCGCGTGTCGTCCCATGGCTTCCTGGGCGCCTATTCGACCAACCAGCCGGAGATCGGTGCCACCGGACCGTGGTACACGGAGGGCATTGTCGGGCTTGGCGCCAGCCTTGACATCGACATCTGGGGCAAGCAGCGCGCCCAGGTCGAGGCTGCGATCGGCGTGCAGAACGCGCGGCGGGCGGAGCTGTCCGCGATCGGGCTCGAACTGTCCACGGATGTCGCCCAGCTCTATTACGGCATCCAGACCACTTACCAGTTGATTGACCTTCTCGAACAGATGCATGAGGTTGCTGCGTTCTCAGTGGATGCGCATGCCGCCCGCGCGGCGCGCGGCCTTGAGCCGATGACGCAGACCGAGCTTGCGCGGGCGCAGTTGCTGGCGACGGACAGGCAGATCGTCGCGGCGCGCGGCCAGGTGAAGCAGCTACGCGAATCGCTGCGCGCGCTGCTCGGTGCCGGTCCCGACGATCTCGCCGACATCAGGCCGGTCCCGTTGCCGCTGCCTCAGGCCACGTTGCCGCCCACGCTGTCATACGAACTGCTCGCGCGCCGCCCGGATCTTCAGGCGATGCGGTGGTACGTGCAGTCATCGTTCGACCGGATCGATGCCGCCAAAGCCGCGTTTTACCCGAGCTTCGATATCAAGGCGTTCTTCGGCGTGAACGCACTGCACCTTGGCGACCTGTTCACGCATGCCAGCCAGCAGATCAACGTGATCCCCGGTCTGTATCTGCCGATCTTCGACGGCGGCCGGCTCAATGCGAACCTCGGAAATGCCCGGACCGGGAGCAACATGCTGATCACGCAATATAACCAGGCCGTACTGAACGCAGTGCGCGATGTGGCGGTGACAGGAAGCCGGCTTCAGGATCTCGACGACGAAGCGAAGCTGCAGGCGCAGAAAATCGATGCCGTGTCGTTTGCTCAGGCAAGTGCGCAAGCTCACTTTGAGCGGGGCGTCGCAAGCCGGCTGACGGCGATGGATGCACGTCAGACCGTGTTGCTCGAACGCATCTCATTGCTGGAAGTCGACGGGCAACGCCTGAGTCAGGA
>NZ_DATJWR010000294.1:0-13114 GCF_035501035.1 Paraburkholderia sp. | reverse complement strand
CCGACCTTCGCCTGGTACGGCAGCTCCGTGCCCTGCTCGACGATCGCCTTCATGCGGTCGGCCGTGACGACCCGCGGACTCGACACCACGCGCCCGCGCCCCTCTGCTTCGAGCGCGCTCAGCTGGATATCGAGCTGACGTGTGGCGTGCGCGGCCAGCAGCGTGAGACCGAGCCCCGCGGCCTCGAAGCCCGAAAGCGGACCCGCACCCAGATCGTAGAGCGTCCCGTCCCTCCCGCCGCCGATGCCGCGCGCCGTCCCGTCGGCGTTCACCGGCGTCACGCCGAGGCGCACGCCCAGTTCGCGCGACAGCCCCTCGTCCCCCTCGACGATACGCGCTTCGATCAGCACCTGGGGCGCCGGCGCGTCGAGCCGACGCACGAGTTCGGCGATCTGGTCGAGGCGCGCCGGCAGATCCGTGACGAACAGCAGGTTCGTGCGCGCGTCCGCCACGGCTGCTCCCCGCTTCGAGAGCGCGCGCTGCGCTCCTGTGCCGCTCAGTAGCCGACGCAGATCCTCGGCGCGCGCGTAATGAAGCTCGAATGCGCGGCTCGCGAGCGGCTCGAGCTCGGCGGCCCGCGCGTGCGCCTCGAAACGCTGGCGTTCGCGTGTGACCAGTTCCGCGGCTGGCGCGACCCAGAGCACGTCGCCGATGCGCGACATCGCGAGGCCATTCGTCTCCAGCAACAAGTCGAAGGCGCTGCGCCACGGCACCCGATCGAGCCGCAATGTAACCTGCCCGCGCGCACGCTCGCTTGCGACGATATTGAGCTTCGTGAACTGGGCGAACGCGTGCAGGACGGCAGTGAGTTCCGCGCGCTGGAAATTGAGCGTGATTGGACGGTCGGGCGGCAAGCCATCGTTAGACGCAGCCGGGCTGCTGAGCCGTAACGGCTCGCGCATGGGTACGGGCGGTCCTTCGAGCGGCGCGACAGCCGTCGCGTCGCCGCCAGCCTCCCGCGAAGGTTGCGCGGCGGCCGAGCCCGCACCGGAAGCACCATCGGTATTCCCTGCCGATACGTCTTCGGGCGAAGCGGCCTCGCTGCCCGAAGTGAACGGATTGGCAATCCATTGTGTGGCCGCGGGCACCCCCGCGCCTTCGGGCAACGGCGGCGCCTCGTAGTGCGCCACCGCGCCTGGCGGCCGCGTCCACTCGGACTGCGGCAACGGCACTGCGGCCAACGCGGCAACGCTCGGCAATGCCGCACCAAGGAGACCCAATCCCCAACGGAATGCGTTCATTTCGCCACCTCCGCCCAGTCGAGCGCGCGCGTGGCCCCGCCCGCAAACACGACGACGCGCGCCGGGTCAACCTGCACGACCCGGCCATCGCCTATCGCCTGCCCGGCCTGCACGGTCATGACGCCCTCCGGCGTTTCCACGAGCGCGACAATGCGCTGGCGATCCTGGAGGATGCCGGCAAGTCGCCACCCGTCCTGCCCGGCTCCGACCGCTGCAGCGCGAGCGAATGGATCGGCCGCTGCCATTGCCTCTTCAACGGACGCCAAGGCCAGTGGCACGGCGGGAAGTGCGTCGTACACACGCAATGTCGCCGAAATCGACAGCCCAACTCGCGTGCGCTGGATCGCCAGTTCTGTTGGTGCGATCAGTTCCGGCTCGCGCGAGAGTGCTTCGAGCAGCCCGCGCAACTGTGCGAAGCCGCCTTGCGCGACCAGCTTGATCGAACGGAACGCCTCGGCTTTTGCCCCACCTGTCGCGGCAGGCTCCAGCGCGTGGAGCACGAGCCCCGACTGCGCGGCAAGTTGCGAGATTCGGCGGATATCATCGGCGGAATTGCCCACGTGCGCAGCGCGTGCGGCGGCTCCCGCCGCAAACTTGCGAAGCGCCGGCAAGCGCGCCAGGGCTTGCTGCGCATCGTCGCGACGTTTCTGCGCGTCTGAGAGCGCTGCCCGCGCCGTGTGCACGCCGAGCGGATCCAGCACAACGCAGGCACCGCACGCCGATGTGCCCGCGAGTACGGCAATCGCCAGTGCGGCGGCGCGCCGACGGCGCACGCTCCACGCGTGGAGCGGCAGCCAGCCGCGCAGCGCGCCGCGCCGGTTGTCCTGCGCCCACGCGAGGTCCCTTCCCTGTGCAGCCGCCGTGCTCATTTCGCCCCCTTCGCAACAGGAGCACCCGGCGCCCGGGACGCGCCGGCCCGCGGCGCAGCGCTCGCGCCTTGCCAGACGAGATGCGCAGCCACGCGAATCGGCTCGCCGTCCGGCGTACTTTCGCGTGCGGCGCCAGCTGCCGTGCCGCGCTTGAGTTCGCGCACCGTCACGGCCTCGACATCGGGCAACGTCCGTAGCCGGCCTAGCCACGCCGCGGCCGCGGCCTCATCCGCCGCACTCGCCTGCAGATCGGTTTCTTCGGCGAACTGCGTGAGCTGCTGCAGGCCGACGCCCGGTGGCACGTCACTCGACAGCCAGTCGGCAAGCGCGAACAGGTGTGCCGCGGCGCGCGCATGCTGCCGCGAGAGCCGCTCACCGAGGCGCCGCGCTTCCGCCTCGTGCGCAAGGCGCCTGGCTTCGGCCAGCGGAGCGCGCCAGTGTGCAACGGAGCGCTCCAGCGCCGCGCGGCGTACCTCGATCCCGCTGCGCTCGATGGACTGCCAGAGCAAGACACTCAGCGCACACGCGCCGCCCGCGAACGCCGCGGCCAACCATTCGAGCAGCCGACGACGGCGCAGCCTGCGGATTGCCCGCTGCCGCCACGGCAGCAAATTGAACCCGCCGGGCGAGCGCAGCGGGGCGAGGCGCAAGGTGCGACTTCCCGAGACCGCGCCAGTCATTCGCTCACCCCGTGCAACGCGAGGCCGAACGCCACGGCACACGCCGGATCATGCAGAAGCGATGCCGCGAGCGGCCGCTCCAAGCCGCCGAACGGCCCGCACTCGAACGGCAACACCGGCGCGCCCAGGACGTCGCCGATGTCGGCTAGCGTGAAGTTCACGCCGCGCAGCATGCCAAGCTCGCCCGACACCTGCACGCAGCCGGCCTGCTCGCCATCGACGAGGTCGCGCAGCGCTTCCACGAGATCGGCATGTTCCAGGGCGGGGAAACGCATGTGCCGGATAACCGAGTCGTCGACGAGATACCAGCCGTGCACGCCTTCCGGGCCAACCCAGAGCGCCACCCAGGGCTCGAGCGGCGACAGCTCGTACGCCGCCGCATGCCGCATTGCGCGCAACGCGGCGTGCGCCTCGTCGTCCACGGCGCACAGCGTGATGCCTGCCATTGCCGCGCATTCGATGCGCGCCTCCAGATGCTGCCGGGCCGTCGCTGCAATCGTCACGTGCGCGTTGCGCGCCTGTCGTGCGTCGTGCGTCGGCACGGCCGGCACCACGTGCCAGTCGACTGCGAGCTCGACGCGCTCGAGGCCCGCCACGCGCTCCGCCTCTGCCAGCACGAACGGCGCGAGCCCGTCGTGAATGCCGGAATCGTCCCCCACGCCTGCAGCCGGCGCGAGGCGAGCGAGCGGCACCGTTGCGATGTGCGTCGCGCTCGTGGGTAAAGCCATCGCGCAACGCAGCGACGCCGCAGCACAGGCGCGCGGCAACTCGCCGAACACGCTGTGCAGCGCGCCGACGAAAGCCGCGCGATCGACAATTTCCGCGCCCGCCAGCGCCCCGCGCGCGAGCGGCGCGCTCGCCAGCCACTCGAGGCGCACCGGCCCCGCGCCGACAATGCGCTGGCTCAACACCACGAGCGTGGCGCCTCGCGCGCCAAGATCCACCCCTGCGGCATAGCGGCGCGCCCCCAACAACACCGGATTCCCGAAACCCATTGCACCCCTCCCATACGCCCGCGCGCCGCGAACCGTTCGCAGCGCGTCGATGGGGAAATTGTGCGAATGGCCGCCTCGCGCGAATACTCGGCCATACGGCCAACGTTCGGGATGGGCGCTACCCATGCGCGAGTGGCACGTCTACAGTGCGAGTATCGGGTCGCGCGATTGCCACCCTCGAAATGCAAGCTTTCCGAAAGCACGGAGGCGCCCCGGCTATAATCGCGGGACCGTTTTTCTGGTGTTCGTATGCAAGATCAGCATCCTTCCTCCGTGCCGCCATCCACGCCGCCCGAACCGCCCAGGCGGCGCAAGCGCCCGTGGTGGGCGACGCTGCTGATCGGCTTTTTCGGCCTCATCGTCGCCGGCGTGGTGTGCGTGGCACTCGTGCTCGGCTATGCGCTCGTCGTGGCTACGCCGAACCTGCCTTCGCTCGACGCGCTCACCGACTATCGCCCGAAGGTGCCGCTGCGCATCTATACGCGCGACCACGTGCTGATCGGTGAATTCGGCGAAGAGCGGCGCGACGTCGTCCATTTCCAGGACGTGCCCGTCAACCTCAAGAACGCCGTTCTCGCCATCGAGGACGCCCGCTTCTACGATCATGGCGGGGTCGATCTTGCCGGCATCGCGCGTGCGGGTCTCGTCGCGCTCACCAACGGCCACGCCACCCAGGGGGCCAGCACGATCACCATGCAGGTGGCGCGCAACTTCTTCCTTTCGAGCGAAAAGACCTACACGCGCAAGATTTACGAGATGCTGCTCGCCTACAAGATCGAGTCGAAGCTCTCGAAAGATCAGATTCTCGAGGTGTACATGAATCAGATCTACCTGGGCCAGCGCGCGTACGGCTTCGCGAGCGCCGCACGCGTGTATTTCGGAAAGGACCTCAAAGATCTCACGCTCGCCGAATGCGCCATGCTCGCCGGGCTGCCCAAGGCGCCCTCGGCCTATAACCCCGTCGTCAATCCGAAGCGGGCGAAGGTGCGTCAGGAATATATTCTCCAGCGCATGCTGGAACTGCACTACATCACGCAGCAGCAGTACGACGAGGCCGCGCAGCAGCCGCTCGTGGTCAAGGGCCAGGGCAAGGAATTCAGCGTCCACGCCGAATACGTGGCGGAAATGGTCCGTCAGATGATGTACGCGCAGTACCACGAGGAGGCCTACACGCGCGGGCTGAACGTCGTCACGACCATCGATTCGGCCGATCAGGACGTCGCCTATCGCGCGCTGCGCAAGGGGCTGATGGACTACGAGCGGCGGCACGGCTATCGCGGGCCCGAGGCGTTCATCGACCTGCCCGCCGACGCGGACGACCGCGAGCAGGCCATCGACGACGCCCTCGTCGAGCACCCCGACAACGGCGAGCTCGTCGCGGCAGTCGTGACGGCCGCGAGCCCGAAGGCAGTGCAGGTCACCTTGATGGACGGCAACACCGCGAGCATCACCGGCGACGGGCTGCGCTTCGCCCAATTCGCGTTGAGCGCGCGCGCACAGCCGTCGCAGCGCATCCGGCCGGGCGCGATCATCCGCGTGGCGCGCAACAACGCGGGCGAGTGGTCGATCACGCAACTGCCGCAGATCGAAGGCGCGTTCATCTCGATCGTGCCGCAGGACGGCGCGATCCGCGCGCTCGTGGGCGGCTTCGACTTCAACAAGAACAAGTTCAACCATGTCACGCAGGCTTGGCGCCAGCCGGGCTCCAGCTTCAAGCCGTTCATCTACTCGGCTTCGCTCGACAAGGGGCTTGGGCCTGCCACCGTCATCAACGACGCGCCGCTCTTCTTCAGCGCGGCGGAAACGGGCGGCCAGGCCTGGGAGCCGAAGAACTACGGCGGCGGCTTCGACGGCCCGATGTCGATGCGCACGGCGCTCATGAAGTCGAAGAACCTCGTGTCGATCCGCATCCTCAACCATATCGGCACGAAGTACGCGCAGCAGTACATCACGCACTTCGGCTTTGACGCCGACCGGCATCCGGCCTACCTGCCGATGGCGCTAGGCGCGGGCCTCGTCACGCCGCTGCAGATGGCGGCCGGCTACTCGGTGTTCGCGAACGGCGGTTATCGCGTGAATCCTTATCTGATCGCCGAAGTCACCGACCAGCGCGGCATCGTGGTCGCCGAGGCGCAGCCGATCGTGGCCGGGCAGAACGCGCCGCGCGCCATCGACCCGCGCAACGCGTACATCATGAACAGCCTGCTGCAGAGCGTCGCGCAGCACGGCACGGGCGCGAAGTCGAACGTCCTCAAGCGCACCGACCTCGGCGGCAAGACAGGCACGACCAACGACTCGCGCGACGCCTGGTTCGCCGGCTTCCAGCACACGCTCGCGGCAATCGCGTGGATCGGCTACGACAACCCGCGCAGCCTCGGCGACAAGGAAACGGGCGGCGGCCTCGCGCTACCCGTGTGGATCGACTACATGCAAAAAGCGCTGAACGGCGTGCCCGACTACAAGATGCCGATGCCCGACGGCATCGTCACGCTCGGCGACGAGCTGTACTACGCCGACATGACGCCGGGGCACGGCTTCGTCTCGACGGTGGGCATCAGCCAGGCGGCGCTCGAAGCGGAATCGAGCAGCGCTGCTGGCGCTTCGGACGCAGCGCCAGCGGCCGATGCGGATGCCACGCCAGAGCACGTCAACGCGAAGGAGAAGGAAGACATCATGAATCTGTTCCGGGGGCATTGAATCTCGCCGGAACGGAGGCAATGAAAAACGGGCGCCAGCGGCGCCCGTTTCCACGTTCAGGGTTCGAACCGCACCGGTTCGCCGGCCTGCTCTGTCGCGAAGGTCGTGAGCGCCGAGAAGAATTCGGTGCCCGTGCGCGTGTCGTGCCATTCGCCGTCGACGAAGCGATAGTGGAAACCGCCCGCCTTCGCCGCGATCCAGATCTCGCGCATCGGCGGCTGCAGATTCACGATGATCTTCGTGCGATTCTCGAATTCGAGCGTCAGAACGTTGCCGCTTCGCTCGAGTTCGATGTCGGCACTGGCCTCGTCCACGGCCCGCTCAACGGCCGCCAGCACGGCCTCCGCGCGGCTCAGGTAGTCATTGTCTGGCATGCTAAACTCCACCGGTTATTCACATTCAGGGGCAATTATGCGTGTCATTTCCAGGATGCGCGCAGTGGCATCACGCATATCGACGTCCCGTGTACGGACGCCCCGCGCGATTCTAGCGGCTTTTGCGATCGGCACCGTTGCGCTCGCGGGCTGCGGCCAGCGCGGGCCGCTCTACCTGCCCACCGTGCCGCCGCTTCCGCCCAAGCCCAGTTTCGAATCCGGGCCGCAGGACAGCGCCGCGGGTGCTGCCGACTCGGCCTCCTCGGCTTCGGCTCCGGTGGGGATGATTCCCGACACCTCGGGCACGCCGCTCTCGTTGTCCCCGGACACCGAACTCAGCACGACACCTTCGGCCACCGGCAGTCCGCAACCGGCTTCCGGCGCCACGCCAACCCAGTAAAACGCTCGCATGACACAGTCCGCTTTCCCCCGCGCTTTTCACCGTGACAACGGCACGCTCTTCGTCGAAGGCGTGTGCGCCGCCGATCTCGCCGCGCAGTACGGCACCCCACTCTACGTCTACTCGCGCGAGGCGCTCACCGCCGCATGGCACGCCTACGCCAACGCCTGCGCGGGCCGCCGCGCCAAGGTGCACGTCGCGGTGAAGGCGAACAGCAATCTCGCGGTGCTCAACGTGTTCGCGCGCGAGGGCGCAGGCTTCGACATCGTTTCGGCGGGCGAGCTCGCGCGCGTGCTCGCGGCCGGCGGCACGGCACAGGACGTGGTGTTCTCGGGCGTCGGCAAGAACGCCGCCGAAATGCGCGAGGCGCTCGAAGCGGGCGTGAAGTGCTTCAACGTCGAATCGATCCCCGAACTGGACCGCCTGAACGCCGTGGCCGGGAAGCTCGGCAAGAAAGCGCCGGTTTCGCTGCGCGTGAACCCGGACGTCGATCCGAAAACGCATCCGTACATTTCCACGGGCCTGAAGGCGAACAAGTTCGGCGTCGCCTTCGAAGACGCGCGCGCGACCTATCGCGCGGCCGCGGCCATGCCGCATCTGGAAGTGATCGGCATCGACTGCCACATAGGCTCGCAGATCACTGAAATCGCGCCGTATCTCGACGCCATCGACAAGCTGCTCGAACTCGTCGACCAGATCGAAGCCGACGGCGTGAACATTCGTCACATCGACGTTGGCGGCGGCCTCGGCATCCGCTACGACGACGAAACGCCGCCCGACATCGGCGAGTTCGTGCGCACCGTGCTCGATCGCATCGAGGCGCACGGCGAGAAAGAAGGCAAGGCGCGCGAGGTGTACTTCGAGCCGGGCCGCTCGCTCGTGGGCAATGCGGGCATCCTGCTCACGACCGTCGAATTCCTGAAGCCGGGATCGGAAAAGAACTTCGCGATCGTCGACGCCGCGATGAACGACCTCGCGCGCCCCGCGATGTACGACGCGTACCACGCGATCGAGCCGGTCGTCGAGCGCCAGTCGGCCGCGCACACCTACGACGTGGTCGGCCCCGTGTGCGAAAGCGGCGACTGGCTGGGCCGCGCGCGCACGCTCGCGATCGAGCCGGGCGACGTGCTCGCGATCCGCTCGGCGGGCGCCTACGGCTTCGTGATGAGCTCGAACTACAACACGCGTCCCCGCGCGGCCGAGGTGCTGGTCGACGGCACGCGCGTGCATCTCGCGCGCGAGCGCGAAAGCGTGGCGCAGCTCTTCGCGAGCGAGCGCGTGTTGCCGGATTGAACGATCGACCGGGCGTTTCGTGCGCTCGCCTCATGTGAAAAAGCGACGCTGCGGCGTCGCTTTTTTATTGCCTTCAGGCGCGGCAAGCGCATGGCGTGTTCATGCAGCGCTTATTCATCACTCACGCAGCACGCGCAGCGGTGCGCGTGCGCCATCGCGCGAGCAGCCACGCGCCTACGCGCCAGCCCAGCAGCACGAGCATGATTGCGCCGTAGAGCTTGGGCAGCGCGAGATCGTGCTTGCCCGCCTTCATCCACCAGAAGTGCAGGATCGCCAGCACGCCGATCACGTAGACGAGCCGATGCAGCGTCTGCCAGCGGCGTCCGAGCCGGCGCGCCATCGCACGCGTGGAGGTCACGGCGAGCGGGATCAGCAACACGAACGCGGCAAAGCCCACCGTGATGAACGGCCGCTTGCCCACGTCCTTGAGCATCGCGGCGACGTCGAACCACTTGTCGAACCAGATGTAGGTCGTGAAGTGCAGCGTTGCGTAGAAGAACGCGTAGAGGCCGAGCATGCGGCGAAAGCGGATCAGCGCGTTCCAGCCGGTCAGCCGGCGCAGCGGCGTGACGGCGAGCGTGATGCACAGGAACACGAGCGTCCACAGGCCCGTGGAGCGCGTGATGAACTCGATCGGATTCGCGCCGAGCCGGTCCGTGAGGCCGAACAGCACGATGCGCGCAAGCGGATACCACGCGGCGACGAACACCGCCGCCTTCGTCCAGGGCAGCCAGCGCGGGCCGCTCACACTCGCGCTCGCACTCGTTGCACGCGCAACCGGCTTCGCAGCACGGCCAGAACTCGCAGCACTCGCCCGCTTTGCGTGCGGCAAAGCCCCGGCCTGCGGTGTCGTCGTCGATTCCATCTCTCGCTCCATTGCGCCCTCGAGGCTCAAAAGTTCTTGCGCAAGTCCATGCCCTGATACATCGACGCCACGAGATCGCCGTAGCCGTTGAACATGAGCGTCTTGCGCTTGGGCGTGAAGAAGCCGTCTTCGCCGATGCGACGCTCGGTGGCCTGGCTCCAGCGTGGGTGATCGACGTTCGGATTCACGTTCGAATAGAAGCCGTACTCGGTCGGCGCGTACTTGTTCCAGCTCGTGGGCGGCTGGTTCTCGACGAAGCGGATCTTCACGATCGACTTCGCGCTCTTGAAGCCGTACTTCCACGGCACGATCACGCGCACGGGCGCGCCGTTCTGGTTCGGCAGCACCTGGCCGTACAGGCCCACCGTGAGCAGCGTGAGTGGATTCATCGCCTCGTCCATGCGCAGGCCTTCGGAATACGGCCAGTCGAGAATCGGCTCGGCGAGGCCCGGCATCTGCGAGGGGTCGGCGAGCGTGATGAACTGCACGTAGCGTGCGTTGCCGGTAGGCTGCGCACGGCGAATCAGTTCGGAGAGCGAAATGCCAATCCACGGGACCACAATCGACCAGCCCTCCACGCAGCGATGCCGGTACACGCGCTCTTCGAGCGGCGCGAGCTTGAGGATCTCGTCGATGTCATAGACCTTGGGATTCTTCACCTCGCCCTCGACGCTCAGCTTCCAGGGGCGCGGACGCAGCGTATGCGCGTTCTCGGCCGGGTCGCTCTTGTCGGTGCCGAACTCGTAGAAGTTGTTATAGGTCGTGACGTCCTTGTAGGGCGTGACCTTATCGAGCGCGACGAACTTCGTATCCGTTTTCGCGACGAGCTTTTGCGCCTTCGGATCGCCGGGCGCATATTCCGCGAACGCCTGCGTCGCGCCGAACGGCCCCGCGATGCCGCCGAGCGCGAGCGCCCCCGCCGCCTGCAACACGCGCCGGCGCTGCTCGAACACCTTTTGCGGCGTGATTTCGCTCGCGGCGATGTCGTCGCCATAAAGCATGATCCTGCTGCTTCGCTTGATCCACATGTTGCTGCTCCTGCCTCGTGCGCCGCGCGCGCGTTGATGGTGTCGGGATCCGGCCCTGCCGTGCGGTGCACGGGGCGAATCGGCTGGATGACCTCAAGCGGGCAAACGCACGTCGCGCGCAAAGCTTCCCGGCTGACGAAAAAAAACCGTCGAAGCGCGAGGCATCCGACGGTTAGTTCGTCCTGCAAGGGGCCGCGGTTACAGCTTGCCGTAGCTGTGCAGCCCAGAAAGGAACATGTTCACGCCGAGGAAGGCGAAGGTCGTCACGAGCAGGCCCGTGAGCGCCCACCAGGCCGCTACGCCGCCACGCAGGCCCTTCATGAGGCGCATGTGCAGCCAGGCCGCGTAGTTGAGCCATACGATCAGCGCCCAGGTTTCCTTCGGGTCCCAGCTCCAGTAGCCGCCCCAGGCCTGCGCGGCCCACAGCGCGCCGAGGATGGTCGCGATCGTGAAGAACGCGAAGCCGACGGCGATCGACTTGTACATGACGTCGTCGAGCACGTCGAGCGCGGGCAGGCGGTCCGCCAGCACGCCGCGCTCTTTCATGAGGTAGGCGACGCCCACCATGGCCGAGAGCGCGAAGCTGCCGTAGCCGATGAAGTTCGCCGGCACGTGGATCTTCATCCACCAGCTCTGCAGCGCGGGGACGAGCGGCTGGATCTGCTGCGCGTCACGCGAGATCGAGTACCACATCAGGAAGCCCACAGCCGCGCTGATCACGAGCAGCACGAACGCGCCGAGCGCGCGCGTGTTGTAGTGCCTTTCGTAATACAGATAGAAGAGCGCTGTGATGAGACTGAACAGCACGAACACTTCGTAGAGGTTCGAGATGGGAATGTGGCCGACGTCCGCGCCGATCAGGTAGGACTCGTACCAGCGCACCATCATGCCCACGAACCCCATGAGCACCGCCGCCCACGTGAGCTTCGTGCCGATCGCGCCACCCGTGGGCGAGCGCGAAAGCAGACCGATCCAGTAGAACAGTGTGGCGAGCACGAAGAGCGCGCTCATCCACAGGATGGCCGACTGGCTGGAGAGGAAATACTTGAGGAAGAACGCCTGATCGGCGCGCGCGAGATCGCCCTGGTACAGCTGGATTGCGCCAATTGAGAACACTGCGATGGCCGCCATGAGCAGCCGCGAAGGCTTCCAGCGCCAGCCCAGCACGACGAGCGCCGGCGTCGTGCCGCCCAGCACCAGCTTGTCGTAGTAGTTCATGTGCGCGTGGTACCGCGAGAGCGCGAAGCCCGCGCCCGCCACGAGCGCCAGCGCGAACAGCCAGTCGAGCGCCGTGAGGCGGCGCAGGAAGGGGCGTTCGTCGAACAGGGCGTCGGCGTGAAAATCGTGGGCGCCCGAGGCGTCGCGCGCCGCGGAGCTGGCCACCGCTGCGCGTTCGGCGCGGCGGGCGTTCGCGGAGGAGGAAACCTGACTCAAGTCCATGGGCTTACCGGTGTTGATCGTGAGTAGCCGTCAAATTCGCATCGAGCGTGCGTCGAACACCTGCAATAAGCACGCCAGATGCGTGGAGATCAAGGCGCACGGTCCGTATCGTTGCCGTTCGCGTCGCCAGTCTGCGGCGCCGCGCCCAGCGCGCGGCCGACCGCGTCGCGGGTACGGACGAACTCCTTCTCGAAGTCGAGGGTACGGCGGGCGGTCGACATCGCCATGATGACGTCGACGCCATGATTCTCGGCATCCGGACCCTTGCGCTCCTTCAGCCAGAACCACAGTCGCCGCTCACGCACGTAGAACATCGAGAAGATGCCGAGCACGAGCAACAGGCTGCCAAGATACACGACTTTCTTGCCCGGCGCGCGCGTCAACTGAAATACCGAAGCTTGCACCTGCCTGAATGAATCGAGCTGTAGATAGACAGGCGATCCATACAGGAAGCTGTCGGATACCGCGTTGATCGAGTCCTGCACGAAGCGCGCGGCGTCGGCGTCGGGCTTCAGGTCCGGCTCGCCTGCCTGCTCGCGCGCGAGTTGCCAGAGGTCCCACGTCGCGCCTTCGAGCATGCGCAGCAGCAGGCCCGCGGCCTTTTCCTGCTGGTCCTTCGGCACGGACTTGTCGATGAAGGCCGCCACCGCCTGGAAGCCGCCCGTCGCATTTGCGGGACTTGTTGGCCCCGCCTGCTGCGCACCGGTGCCCGCGAAAAGGGTCAGCACACGCTCAGCGCTCTCTTCGAGATGCTGCTGCAGCTCACGGTTCGAATCGGGCACGGAGCGCGCCGCAAACCGCTTTGCCGCCTGCACGCGCAAGGCGGGATCCTCGAAGGCCGCGCGCAGCAGCATCCATTCCTTTGGCGTACCGGCGCTATCGGCGGGGATGCGCAGGTAGCGGAACGGATCGTCGGGGTTCTCGCGCATGCCCGCGAGGAACATGCGGTCGCCGCCGCCCACGTCCACGGGCACCATGTAGTTGTTGTACTCGCGCGCCTGACCATCCTTGTCGCGCACCTTGTACTGCACGGACGGCCCGACGTTGTGCAGGTCGAGCGGCTTCGAGCTCTTCGCACCGGAGCCGAGGCGCTCGTCGAACGCTTCCTTGAGCGACCGATGCGCGACGCCGCGCGCGTCGTTCGCCCCGCTGCCGTTCGAGATGTTCTCGACGTTGATCGCGCGGAAGTCCGCGAACTCGATGGTCTGGCCATCCACGCCCGGCACGGTCTG
>NZ_DATJWR010000293.1:0-26094 GCF_035501035.1 Paraburkholderia sp. | reverse complement strand
TCTGCCTCAGCGCCCGCCCGCCGCGCGAATCATGTTGCGCGCGATGACGATCTGCTGAATCTGGCTCGTGCCCTCGTAGATGCGGAAAATGCGCACGTCGCGATAGAAGCGCTCGATTCCGTACTCCGACATATAGCCCGCACCACCAAAGATCTGCACTGCGCGATCCGCCACGCGACCGCACATCTCCGAGGCGAACAGCTTCGCGCACGCGGCCTCGGTGCTCACGTTCTGGCCTTCGTCGCGGCGGCGCGCCGCGTCGAGCACCATGCAGCGCGCGGCATAGAGCTCGGTCTGGCTGTCGGCGAGCATGGCCTGCACGAGCTGGAATTCGGCGATCTTCTCGCCGAACTGCTCGCGCTCCATCGCATAGCGTAGCGCATCGTCGAGCATGCGCTGCGCCACGCCCACGCAGATCGCCGCGATATGAATGCGCCCCTTGTCGAGCACCTTCATCGCCGTCTTGAAGCCCACGCCCTCCTTGCCGCCGATGATGTTCTCGGCCGGCACCCGCACGTCCTCGAAAATCACGTCGCAAGTATGCGCGCCGCGCTGGCCCATCTTTTTGTCGCGTCGGCCGAAGCTGATGCCCGGCGTTTTCGCGTCGACGATGAACGAGGTGATGCCGCCGGCGCGCGGCTCGTCGGGGTTGGTGCGCGCCATGAGCGTGAACATGCCGGCCTGCGGCGCGTTCGTGATGAAGCGCTTCGTGCCGTTCACGACATAATGGTCGCCTCGGCGCTCGGCGCGCGTCTTGATCGAAGCGGCATCCGAGCCCGCGCCCGGTTCCGTGAGCGCGAAGCTTGCGATGATCTCACCGCTCGCCAGCTTCGGCAGCCACTTCGCCTTCTGTTGCTCGGTGCCGTCGATCACGATGCCCTGCGAGCCGATACCCACCGTCGTGCCGATGACCGAGCGAAACGCGGGCGAAGTCTTGCCGAGCTCGAACATCACGAGGACTTCTTCCTCCATCGTGAGATCGAGGCCGCCATATTGCTCCGGTATGGTCAGACCGAAGAGGCCCATCGACTTCATGTCGTCGACGATATCGGCCGGAATTTCATCGGTTTCGGCCACGCGCTCTTCGTTCGGCACGAGACGCTCGCGCACGAAGCGCGCGACGTTGTCGAGCAGAACGTTCATCGTTTCCTGGTCGCGAATCATGGTGTATGCCCTGCAATCGTTGATCGGGCGGCGCGGCGCCGCCCGTGGGGAGATGAAGCCTGACGCCGCGCTCAGCGCGAGCGCACGGCGCGTTTGGCCATTTCGCGCAGCGGCTGCTTCTGCAGCTTGCCGCTCGCGGTGGTTGGAATCACGTCGATCGTCACGATCTCGGCGGGCCGCTTGTAGGGCGAGAGGCGTTCGCTCAGGTAGTGGGCAAGGTCGGCGACATCGATCGTCGCGCCTTCCTTCGCTTCGACGAAGGCCACGACTTCCTCGTTGCCTTCGGCGTCGCGCCGCCCCACCACGGCGCTCTGGCGCACCGATGCGTAAGCGTTGATGACCGATTCGACCTCGATGGGATAGACATTGAAGCCCGAACGGATGATCAGATCCTTCGAGCGGCCCACGATGAAGAGCGCGCCGTCCGCATCGAGCCGCCCGAGGTCACCGGTCTTGAGCCAGCCCTCGGCGTCGAGCACTTCGGCGGTGAGGCCCGGCTCGCGATAGTAGCCATGCATGACGCCGGGGCCGCGCACCCAGAGCTCGCCGGCCTCGCCGCGCGGGAGGTCTCGGCCGTCCGGCCCGACCACGCGCAGCTCGGCGCCCTCGACGATCTCGCCCGAAGAGACGTCCTTGCGCGGACGATCCATGCGCGTGATGAACAGCGAGCCCGCGTACTCGGTCATGCCGTAGCCGTGATGCAGCGGCATGCCGAAGAGCGCTTCGACCTGCTGCTTGAGTGTGGGATCGAGCGGACCGCCGCCCGTGTAGAGATAGCGCAGGCGCGGCGCATGCACGGCGCCGCCATGCTCGCGCACATAGGCGACGATGCGCGTGAAGAGCGTGGGCACGCCCTGAAGGATCGAGATCTCGGAGGCGCCGAGCGCCTTCACGACTTCCTCCGCCGAAAAACGTGCCGCCAGATGCAGGCTCGCGCCCGCCTCGAACGTGGCGAGCAAAAGCGTGGCTAGGCCGAAGATATGCGACATCGGCATGACCGCGTAGGCGCAGTCGGCCTGTGTCATGTCGCGCGAAGTGGCCGAAACGTGCGCGAAGTGCAGGAGGCCGCGATGCGTCGCCATCACGCCCTTGGGCTGGCCCGTGGTGCCCGACGTGTAGATGAGCACCGCGACCTCGTGCGCGAGCGATTCGCTCTCGCGCGCGGTGCGCAGATCGGGGTCGGCCATCATCAGCGGCCCGAGTCCGGCCGGTTCGATTTCGCGTGCGCGATAGCGCATGCCATGGCGCAGCGCGTCGGGCGACGCGCCGTGCGTGAACAGCATGAGACGCGGCCCGCAATGCGCGCGGATCGCTTCGATCTCGCGCTCGGAGAGCCGCGCGTTGACCACGGCCGGCCACGCGCCGATTTCCGAAAGCGCGAACAGCAGCGTCACCACGGCCGAGCAGTTTTCGGCCACGATGAGCACGCGGTCACCCACGTCCACGCCCTGCTCGCGCAGAAAGCGCTGCGCCTTTTCGACGTTGCTCCAAAGCTGCCCGAAGCCGGTCTCCACTGCGTTTTCGCGTATCGCCACGGCCTCGGGCGATACCTGCGCCCAGTGCCGCACGATGTCGCTGATCTTGCGCGCCGCTCGCCTCACCACCGTCACCTCCTGTCTTGGCCCTTACCCTGCGTGCGGCGCACCGTGGCGCGCCGCATCGCGACAGGTAGCAGTGTGGTGGAGGCGCGGCTCCCCAACAATTCGTTTTCGGTAAAGCCGGCGTTCGTCTGCCCGGAAGTCTGAATTCTCCCCGATGGCCGAGGCTTCCAGACGTTTATCGTCTCGTTCCGGGGCGCGCGCCGCCGCCATGTCCATGCGGGCGGCGCACCTTGGCCTGTGCGGCCATGCGCAGGCGCCGCCGCCAGTCACTCCATCTGCGTCGCCGCACGCTCGCCTCCCATCGCTTCCGTGACGCGCGCAGCGCCCTGATTCGCTCGACGTATCGCCAGGACGCCCGCGCGCGAGGCGCAAGCCGCTACCACTGCCGCGAGAAAGTGCGACACAGATGACCGTTGCAAATGCGACAGCGCGCATCGCGCGAGCAGTTGATACGGACCGACCCCGCTTTCGTCGGCGACGCCAATGATCGCCACCATCGTTTTCATGCCATGTCTACCATCGTTTTTTATCGCCCCGATCGTGCCGCGAACGCTACAGTTCGAGCGTCAACCGGCCGCCTTTCGCGCGCGAGCAGCAGGTCATCATGCGCGACTGCGTCTCGCGCTCGGCGCGCGTGAGCACCACGTCGCGGTGGTCGATCTCGCCCGCGAGCACGCGCACCTCGCACGAGCCGCACAGGCCTTCCTCGCAATCGCTTTGCACGTCGATGTTCGCGCGGCGCAGCGCGTCGAGCACGGTCTGGTCGGCGGCCACGTTGAGCACGAGCCCCGAGTCCTTCAGTTCGACCTCGAATGAGCGCTCCCGCGAGGGGTCGAGCTTGCCCGCGCTCGCGGCGAAATGCTCGACGCGCAGTGCGTCCTCGGGCCACGCCTCGCTGCACGCCTCTAGCGCTTCGAGCATGCGCGCGGGGCCGCAGGCGTACACGCGCGTGCGCTCGTCCACACGCAGCGCCGCGAAGTCGTTGCGCGTGCCTTCTTCCGAAACATGCAGATGGAGGCGCTCGCCGTGCAACTGCGCGAGTTCGTCGATGAGCGCCATCATGCTGCGCGAACGACCACTGTAGTGCAGTTCGTAGTCGATGCCGAGTTCTCGGGCGCGGCGCGCCATGGCGCTCACCGGCGTGATGCCGATGCCGCCCGCAATGAAGATCGCGCGGCGCCCTTCCTCGTCGAGCCGGAAGTGATTGCGCGGGCCGCGAATCTTCAGGCGCATCCCGGCGCGCAGCGTCTCGTGGATCCATGCCGAACCGCCGCGGCTTTCCGTTTCGCGCAACACGGCGATCTCGAACGCCGCGGTGTCGGCGGGGTCGCCGCACAGCGAGTATTGGCGCGAGATGCCCGTATCACCGCACTCCACGTCGATGTGCGCGCCCGGCGCCCAGCGCGGCAGCGCGCCGCCATCGGGCGCGACAAGACGCAGGCGCACAATGCCCACGGCTGCGGCGTCGATGCGCTCGACCATCACCGGCCGCGAAAGCGCATGTGCAGAAGGCTCGCCGATGCGCACCGGCATGTGCGCGCCGAGCAAGGCCGGGTTCGTGCGCTCCGGGTTTTGCGCCGGGTCCCACGCTACGAAGAGATGTTCAGGACCCCGGAACGAAGTATTGGGAACATACGTGAACTTCTGGTCCGCGAGGCGCATATGCGGCAAGCGGCGCGTGAATTCCTCGAGAAAGATCTGCATCTCCATGCGCGCGAGATTCTTGCCCATGCATTGATGCGAACCGTAGCCAAACGTGACATGGTCGCTCGCGTTGTCGCGGCGGATGTCGAACAGGTCGGCGTCTGCGAAATGGCGCTCGTCGTGATTCGCCGACGAGGTCACGATGAGGAGCTTCGAACCCGCAGGAATGTCGATGCCGCCGATCTGCACGTCCTTCGTCGCAAGGCGCCGCCAGGCGGCCACCGAACCATTGTGGCGCAGACACTCTTCCACCGCGTTCGGAATCAGGCTCGGGTCCTCGCAGAGCTCGCGCCACGCCTGCGGGTGCTGCAGCAGCAGCTTCATCGCGTTGGCCGTGGCGTTGGCCGTGGTTTCGTGCGCCGCCACGATGCCGGCCATCATCATCGAATGCAGATAGGAGTCCGTGACGACTTCCGGGTGTTCCTTCTGCTTGCGGATGCCGTACTGCATCCAGCCCGGGCCGTCGGGATTCTGGCGCATCTTCTCGAGCACCTTGCCCGCGAACTGCCAGAAGTTGCCCACCGCGTGCGCGACTTCCACCTGCTCTTCGGGGCGCGGCCGTCCCCACGTGTTGACCGTGTGCGCGATCGAATACTTGCGCAGCAGGTCCATGTCCTCCTCGGGCACACCGAGGAAATGCAGGGCCACGGTGAGCGGCACTTCCCACAGGATCTGGTCGACGAGATCGGCACGGCCTGCGTCGATGAAGCGGTCCACGTATTCGCGCGTGAGACGCCGCACCATCGGTTCGTGGTGCTTCAGATGTTCCGGCGTGAACGGCTCCATCAGCACGCGCCGGCGCGGCATGTGCGCGGGCTCGTCTTCGTTCACGAGCGTGCGGTTCAGCGCGAAACCGTACGACGCGAGCACGGCGTTCGCCTCGGGCCCCGTGGGCGTGATCTTTTCGAGCGCGATAGACGGCGAAAACGTGAGGTTGTCGCGAAAGATCGCCTTGATGTCGTCGTAGCGCGTGACCACCCAGTAGCCGAGTTGCGGGCTGTAGAACACCGGCTCCTGTTCGCGCGCCCAGCGCACGTACTCGGGCGGGTCCTGCTGGTAGCCGTCGCTGAAGGGGTCGAATGCGGCGGCGTTCTCGCTGACCGGACAGCGCGGCGCGCTCGCTCCCGCTCCGTGGGGAAACGGGCAGCGGCCGGCTTGCTGTGAGGGTGTCTCGCTCATGGGCATCTCCTGCATCCTGCATTGCATTTTGCGTAACTCTAGTACGCATTGCGTAATCCAGAGATTGGGGTTAACGTGCAAGCACGGTCGGCGCTGCGCCCCGCCTACGCGCCCTAAAATCCCGCATGACCCCAACCGACTCCCCCGCGCCCCCGCCCAGCATGGAAAGCAAGAAAACGTCCCGCAGCGTCCCCGCCGCGAAAACTGCGAAAACCGCGAAACCCCCGGCAGCCGCGGCGGCCGCGCCGCGCGAGCGACGCCAGCGCGTGCAGTCCGCGCAAACGGGCATGGCCGTGCTGAAGGGCCTCGCCCGTCTTGGCGGGCGCGCGAGCCTCTCGGGCCTCGCCGCGTGCGTGGGCGAGAGTCCCGCGAAGGTGCATCGCTATCTCGTGAGTCTGATCGAGGAAGGGCTCGTCGCCCAGGACACGGCCACACAGCAATATCTGCTCGGCGCCGAGGCGATGATGATCGGCGTGGCCGCCATGCGCCAGGCCGACCCCGTGCGTATTGCGGAGCCCGCGCTCGTGCGCTTGCGCGAAGCGCTCGAAGTCACGTCGTTCGTCGCGGTCATGGGCAACAAGGGGCCCACGATCATCCGCTTCGAGGAACCGGGGCTGCCCGTGACAGTCAACGTGCGGGTGGGGTCGGTCATGTCGCTGCTATGGTCGGCGACGGGGCGCGTGTTTCTCGGCCTGCTAGACGACACACGCGTGCTCGCGCAGGCCGAAGACGAACTCGCGCAGGCCGATGCATCGTTGCTCGCGCAACTGAGTGCCAGCGATCCGATCGGCACGCTGCGCCGCGAGGTGCAGCGCGAGCGCTGCGCGAGCGTGCGCGACACGAATCTCAAGGGGATCAGCGCCGTCTCGGCGCCGCTCTTCGATCACACCGGCAAGCTCTGCGCCGTGCTCACGGCGCTCGGCGCGACGGGCGGCTTCGATGCCTCGCCCGAGGGCCCGATCGGGCGCGCGCTGCGCCGCGAAGCCGATGCCGCAAGTGCGCTGCTGGGCTACCGGCCGGGCGCCGCTTAATACGCGGCGAGCGCCCCCGCGTTTCGCCGCACGGCGTGCGCAAAACGACTGCTTCGCGAGCGAGCGTCGTGCTTTTCCGCCCCACGGGGCGCGAACGGCTATCATGTGCATTCGAACTGTAGATGGAACGAACGAATCACATGGCCTCCCCCCAGGAAAACGTCAGCATGGCGGTGTTCTGCGACTTCGAGAACGTCGCGCTCGGCGTACGCGACGCGAAGATCGACCGCTTCGATATCAAGCCCGTGCTAGAGCGGCTCTTGCTCAAAGGCAGCATCGTCGTGAAAAAGGCCTATTGCGACTGGGATCGCTACAAGGCCTTCAAGGCGGCCATGCACGAGGCGAGCTTCGAGCTCATCGAGATTCCGCACGTGAGGCAGTCCGGCAAGAACTCCGCCGATATCCGCCTCGTCGTGGACGCGCTCGACCTCTGCTATACGAAGTCGCACGTCGATACCTTCGTGATCGTGAGTGGCGACTCCGACTTCTCGCCGCTCGTCTCGAAGCTGCGCGAGAACGCCAAGAAGGTGATAGGCGTGGGCGTGAAGCACTCCACGTCCGACCTGCTCGTCGCCAACTGCGACGAATTCATCTTTTACGACGACCTCGTGCGTGACCTGGTGCGCGAGCAGCAGGCGCAAGGCAGGGGCAAAGGCAAGGCCGAAGGCGGCGCGAAGCGTCAAGCCGGCGAGGAGCGGCAGCCCAAGCAGGACGGCGACGAGCGCAAGTCGAAGGCCGTCGCGCTCGCCATCGAGACGCTCGACGCCCTCGTGCTGGAGCGCGGCGAGAGCGGCAAGATCTGGGCGTCGGTGCTGAAAAGCGCCATCAAGCGCCGCCGGCCCGACTTCAACGAAACGCGCTACGGCTTTCGTGCGTTCGGCAATCTACTGGACGAAGCGCAGTCGCGCGGCCTGCTCGAAGTGGGACGCGACGAGAAGTCGGGAACGTGGGTGTCGCGGCTGAACCCGCCGCCCCTGGTCGCGAGTTCCTCAGCCGCCGCACCGGCAGCGCAGGAAGGCGCCGTGGCGCGTGCCGAGGAGCCGCGTTCGAAGCGCAAGGGTCGCCGCAATGGCCGCGGTGGCGGCGCGGCTCAGGAAATGCGCGAAGCAGCGGCCGAACACGCCGCCGAAGTGCAGACCGAGATTGCGTTCGAGCCCGCCGAAGCTGCCACGCACGCAAGGCATGCGCACGAAGCGCCGCCGCCCTTCTTCGCCGAGCCGTTCGAAGCGCACGAGCCTGCCCATTCGCGGCATGAGACACACGCCACGGCCCAGTCCGTGAACATCGAGGCCGAGCCCGAACCGCTCGCAGATAGGGACGCCGCGCCGGCCGCGCCCACCCGGGCACGCAAGACGACCACGCGCAAGAGCCCGGCGCGCAAGAAGGCTACGAAGAAAACGGCCGCTCCGCATGCCGACATGCAGGCTGACATGCACGCTGAACCGGCACCCGCCGACGAAGCGCCGGCCGCGCCCGCCGCAAAGAAGGCGCCCGCGCGTACACGCCGCGCACGCAGCAAGGCAGCAGCCGAAGAAAATTGAGTCGCGCGAGGCGCGCCGCTTGCCGCGCGCCTCACTCGTCGCCGAAAGGATTCGGAGGCCGCTTGCCCGGCTCCGCCTGCGCGTCGCCACCTGCGGGCTTCGCATCGCCGAAAGGATTGGCAGCGCCGGACGGTCTGGCGCCGCTGAAAGGGTTCCCCGCTGGCGCGGGTTTCGAGCCGCCGAACGGATTCTCCGCGGCAGCGCGCTTCGTGCCGCCGACCGGGTCGCGCGCGTCTTGCGCCAGGTCGGCCTCGGGCTCCTCGGCTTCGTCGGGGGCCTGCGCGAGGTTGTATTCGGCCTGCACCTGCGCGAGCACGCGCGCGATGCTCGCCTCGAATCCGGCGGCGTTGCCAAAGTGCTGGATCGTCCAGTTGCAGCCGCTGCGATCGGGCGCTTGCCGTTGCGGGCGCGGCACGCCGATCTTCACGCCGTCTTCGAGCACTTCCTGCAGCCGGTGAATGCGCCGGTGCACCTCCTCCTGCAAGCGCGAAGCATTGAGCGTCTTGCGCAACATTGCGAATCTCCTTTCCTGTGCGTATCACGTCGCGCGAGTCTAACGCAGCGCGCGCGTGACGTTAGCTGGCCGGCAAGTTCATGTGATCGAGCGCTTCGCGCATCGAATCGCTTGGCACCACGAGTTGCCCCGTAAACGGCGTGTCGAGATCGGCGATCACATAGACAGCCGACGAGATCGACACGGCGCCCAGCACAATCAGCACCATCGCGAGCGCATTATGCGGCGCGACGAGGCCGAAGCTCAGGAAGATCAGGATCAGCCAGAGTGCAAGCATCGTGAAGAACGGCCGCGAGATCGTGCCGTGGGCTTCCTCGATGAGTCGCCAGCGCGTGTCCGTCACGCGGCCGAACAGTTGCGACAGCGTGCCGGCGAGCGTCTGATGGTAGGCGTCGTGGGGCGCGAGCCTGTCTATCTCGTGCCCCACCGAGTCGAGCAGCGCGCCGAGCGGCCGGCTTTCGAGATCGTCGTTGCTCACGGCGGGGTCATGCGGATAGTAGTTACCGGGCGGCGGCTTCTCCTGCGTCCACGTCGAAGCGATAGCGCCTGCCGTGTAAGCGCGCAGCAGCGTGCGCGCCGAAGCCGCGTCGGGGCCGTAATCACGCAGACGCTGGTCGAGCTGGATCAGGTCGGCGGCGTACGCGCGCATGTCGTTGGTCGCCGTATCGAAACTCGCTTTCGCGGACGCGGTGAGCAAGCTCAGCACCAGCGCCGCGAACGTCACCAGCATGCCGATCACCAGTTGCACGAGCTGCACCGTTTCGTGCTTGCGATGCTCCTCGGGCAGTAGCGGCCGCAACAGCACGCCAAGCCCCGTGCCGCCGAGCAACAGCACGAACACGAGCAAGGCAGACTCGATCTCGGTCATGACGACGGCCTCCGGCCCTCCCCGCTCACGAGACGGATGCCGCCGCGCGCGACGCCCCATGCGGCAAGCCGCATCGATCCGGAAATCGACCCGCGTCGCTTCGCCAGCAGGAAACCGCTCAGGAAGGGGATGGGGATGACCATCGCGTGTCGCCGTCACGGCACCGGCAGCCACACCACCGTCAGCGATCGCACGCCTTGCGCGCCCTGGATCAGCACGCCCTCGATATCGGCCGTCGCAGAGGGCCCCGTCACGAGCACTGCGTAGCGTGCGCCGCGAAAATCGTCGCGCCGGTACGCGTCCTGCAGCCCCGCCACCAGTTGCCTCGGATCGAGCAGCACCACGAGATGCTGCACGAGGTAGCCGAGCGCGTTCACCACGTACTCGCGCTCGCTGAACCACACCGAGCCCGTTTCCGCCACGCCGAAGCGCGCGCGCACCACGCCCACGTCGACGTCTTCGAGCGAGGCCGGCTTCGTGTCGGCAGTGATCTCGCGCGTGCCCTCGACCTCGGGCGTGGCCGAGGCGATGCGCGCCTCGCTGCCGAACCGCTGCAAGATCCATGCGCGCACATCGGCAGCCGTTTCCACCTGCGCCTCGCCGCCGCCCATCAGCTTGAGCGCGGCGCCAAAGCGTTCGCGCAGATCGCCGGCGGGCGCCGCGAATAGTGGCACTTCGGGCAGCGGTTCGTGCGCGGGCTGCGCGGCGCGCACGCGCGCGAGAAACGCTTCACGATCCGCCATTGCCGCCTCCCTTGCGGTTCTTCCGGTACCACGCATGGAACGTGGTGTGCGGCACGTGCGGCAGATCGCGCTGCTTGCCCCAGATGTTGAGCGGGTTGTAGAGCATGAAGTTAGGCATGCGCCGCAGCGCACCTTCGAGCGACGCCACCGCGCCGCGATAAAGCGTCGGACTGCCGAGCAATCGCCCCGCCATCTTCAGCACTTCCTGCTTCACGAACGGCAATTCGTGCTGCGCTGCGATCACCTGCCGCCACTGGTAGATCTGCTCGTGGATATTAATCTTCACCGGGCACACATTCGTGCAGCTGCCGTTGAGCGTCGAGGCGAACGGCAACGCGCTGAAGCGCTTGAGATCGAAGGTGGGATTGATGATCGCGCCGATCGGCCCCGCATAGGTGCTGCCGTACGAGAGGCCGCCGCTGCGCCGGTACACGGGGCACGTATTCATGCACGCGCCACAGCGGATGCACTTGAGCGAATACCAGAACTCGGGCATCGCGAGACGCTCGGCGCGGCCGTTGTCGACGAGCACGAAGTGCACTTCCGCACCCGGCCGCGGCGCGCGGAAATGCGAGGTGTATTGCGTGATCGGCGAGCCGAGCGCGCTGCGCGAGAGCATGCGGATGAAGACGCCAAGATCGGAAACGCGCGGAATCAGCTTCTCGATGCCCATCGAAACGATGTGCAGCGGCGGCACGTTCGCGGAAAGGTCGGCGTTGCCTTCATTGGTACACACCACCACCGTGCCGGTCTCGGCCACCGCGAAATTGCAGCCGGTCATGCCCGCCGTCTTCTCGCGCACGAACCATGGCCGCGTGTTCATGCGCTGGCTCTCGGCCAGATAGTGGATGTCGTTGTTGTGCGGATCGGTGCCGATGGTGCGGCCGAAAACCTCGGCCACGTCGTCGCGCAGCTTGTGCACGGCGGGCACGACGATATGGCTCGGCGGCTGCCGGTCGAGCTGCTGGATGCGCTCGCCCAGGTCTGTCTCCATGACCGAGATGCCGCGCGATTCCAGATACGGGCGCATATCGCACTCGTCGGTGAGCATCGACTTGCTCTTCACGAGCGCTGTCATGCCACGTTCATGCAGGATGCGATAGACGGTTTCGTTGTGCTCCTCGGCCGTATCCGCGAAATGCACCTGCACGCCGTTGGCCTCGGCCACGCGCGTGAACTGATCGAGGTAGTCGGCAAGATGCGAGAGCGTGTGCGCCTTGATCTGCGAGGCAAGCGTGCGCAGGGTTTCCCATTCGGGTATGGCATGCGCCTGCGCGTCGCGCTTCGAGCGCAAGTCCCAGAGCCGCTTGTCGTGAAAGGCCACGTGCTCGGGCCGCGAGAGAAACGCCCCGGCGAGCTTGGCGTGTTCGACGCGCTTCATTCGCGCGCTCCGTTGAGCACCTGGGCAATGTGGATGAAGCGGATGTCCGCGTTCATGCGCTCGGCGCAGCCCTGCTGGTGCATGAGGCAGGACATGTCGGCCGAAACGATGTACTGCGCGCCCGCGCTCACGTGATCGACCACCTTGTCCTGGCCCATGCGCACCGAAACCGCTTCTTCGGTCACCGCGAAGGTGCCGCCGAAGCCGCAGCATTCGTCGGGGCGTGCGGGTTTCACGAACTCGATGCCCTTCACGCGTTCGAGCAGCGCGAGCGGCTTCGAGAACACCGGACCGGCGATTTCCGAAACGGAAGCTTCGTGCAGATGGCGCAGCGCGCTGCAACTATTGTGCAAGCCCACGCGCCAGGGGAACTCCGCCCACGGGAAGTCTTGCGCGTGGAGCACGTCGTGCAGGAACTCGACCAGCTCATACGTGCTCTCGCGAACCTTGCCTACCTCCTCGGTCTGCTCGATCGCGTTGAAGTGGTCGCGCACATGGTTCACGCAACTCGCGGAAGGCCCGACGATATAGTCGTAGCCCGCAAAGGCGCGCGCGAACACACGCTCCGCGCCGGCCGCCTCGGCCTGCGCGCCGCTGTTGGCCATGGGCTGGCCGCAGCAGGTCTGCTCGAGCGGATAGTCGACCTCGCAGCCAAAGCGCTCCAGTAGTTCGAGCGTCGCGATGCCGACTTCGGGGTAGAACGCGTCGATGAAGCAAGGGACGAAGAGGGCGACTTTCATGCACAGGCTCACGCGAAAAGCGGACCCGACCATTCTACTGCCGAACCGCGCGAGCGTCCCGTCGGCGTGTCCGCGCCTCGCCCGCCCCCTCCTCACCCGTAATGCCGCACCGCGTCATGCCTGCGGCGGCCTTCCTCCTAGAAGTTGTGGCGGATTCCCGCAATCACGGCAAGCTGCTTGTCGTTGTCCGAGTTCACGAGGTTCGGGATCTGCGCGAGATTCTGCGTCGCACCCGTTGCCGGATCGATGCCGAGTCCCGCGCCCGACGACTTCTGCCCGATCGCCACCGCATAGAGGGCCGTGCGCTTCGAGAGGCTGTAGACCGCGCCCAGGTTGATCTGATGCAGCCGCGTGGATGATCCGCCACTCGGCTGCGCGTCGTTGAAGATGTACGCGAAGCCGAACTGCAGCGCTGGCGAGTATTGCCACGACGTATTCAGCTCGGCAATGTCGAATGAGATGTCCGCGCCTTGCGGCCGTGCGGCATCCGCGAAATAAAGGCTCTGTGAAAGGCGCGTATGCGTGTACGTGAGCCCCACCGTGACCTTGTCGAACGCGTACGAGCCGCCTGCGCCGAAAATGCTCAGACGCTGCGCGTTTTGTAGTTCGCAGTACGATGCACCAGGATTCGCGCAGCTGAAGTCGCCGATATACCCGCTCTCCCCTCCAAGCGCCGCCTGCAGCGGATTGCGCAATTCGAGGTAGCCGGCCGAGAGCGAAACCGGGCCGTTTGCGTAGTTCGCCGCCAACGACCAGCCGCGATTCTGCGCGAAGTTGCCCGCCACGCCGCCGAAGCTGAAGAGGCCGCCAATCGTGAAGCCTCCGAAGCTCGGGCTCACGTACTTGATCGAGTTGTTGAAGTTGAAGGCTTCGTTGAGGTTGTCCACGTCGCCGAAATGCGACCCGTAGAGCGTCGCCCAGTTGTTGCTCGAGACGTAGGCGCCCAGATTGTCCGAGAACGGATCGTACTGGCGGCCCAGCGTGAGCGTGCCGTAGCGGCTGTTCGCAACGCCCACCCAGGCATTGCGGTTGAAGAGCGTGCCGCCTTGCAGCAGCGCGCCGTTCTGCGACAAGAAGCTGTTTTCCAGCGTGAAGTTCACGCTCGTGCCGCCGCCGATGTCTTCGCTGCCGGTGAGCCCCCAGCGCGAAGGCACGAGGTTGCCGCCGCCCAGTTGCCAGTTCGCGTGGCCGCTCGTGCTGCCGTCGGCGTGCGTCACCTGCTGGTTGGTGGAATAAACGAGGCCCACGTCCATCGTGCCGTAAAGCGTGACCGAAGATTGTGCGTGGGCGCCCGCCGCGAGGGCGCAGGAAGCCAGCGCAAGCGCTGTGCGCTTGACGATTTGCTCTGTCATGTCGTTGTCTTTCGATGTGAGGAGGATCGCGCCGCTGCAAACGTGGAGCGCGCGACCGGAGCGCGGCGCGCCTCGCGCGCCGCCCGCCTGGAAGCTTCGGGATACTGCGTGGATTGCGAAGCGCGCGGCCTTACTGGCCGAAGCGCGCGTAGATGTCCGGGCGCGAACGCTTGAGCACGAGCGCGATCGCCACGCCGGTGAGCGCCACCGCAAGCACGACCCACGGGAACGCGTGCACGATGGGGCTATCGGAGCCAGAAAGCGCGTCGAGGTTGCCGATCAGCACGATGGCTATCGCGAGGAGCCCGCAACCGCCCAGCACGGGCGCGAGCCGCGAGTGCCAAAGACGCGTGTCCTTTTTCGTGGCATGGAAGTATGCCGCCACCGAGAAGCTCGTCACGGCCTGCAGCATGGCGATGCCGATGGTGCCGAGCGCCGAGGTCCAGCTGAACACGATATTGAACGGATCACTGCCTGCGACCACGAAGAGACCCACCGGAACGGCAACCGAGAGCGTTTGCAGATAGCTCGCGAGATACGGCGAGCCGAACTTCGGATGCAGGCGGTCGAGCACGGCCGGCAAGATGCCTTCGCCAGAAAGCGCGTGGATGTAGCGCACGATCGTGTTGTGAAACGACAGCAGGCTCGCGAAGATGCTGGAGAGCAGCAGGAAACTCATCGTCGTCGTCATCGCGCTGCCGAGGTACTTCGTCGACTGGATGAACCAGAAGTCGCCCGGCTGCTTCGTCGCCACATCGACCACGTTGTTGATGCCGTAGGCACAAACGATCGTCCAGGTCACGAAGGCAAAGAACACGAGGATCAGCGTGACCGAAAGATAGGTGGCGCGCGGCACCGTCACCTTCGGATTGCGGCACTCCTTGCCATAGATCGCCGTGGCCTCGAAACCGATGAACGATGCGAGCGCGAACATCACCGCGATGCCGAGGTGCCCGCTAAACACATGGTGCGGCGAGAACGGCGCGAGCGTGAGGCCTTCCGGGCCACCGTGGTGAATCACGATCGCGAGGCTCAGCACGAGCAGGATGCCGAGTTCGAGGCACATGAGCACGCCGAGCAGGCGGCTGTTCAGGTCGATGCCCCGAATGCCGGTGAACTGCACGATGGCAATGCACACCAACGAATACACATACCAGGGCATGGCGGCGTGCAAAAACGGCCCGAGCACCACTGTGCAGAAAAAGCCGAAGAGTCCATAGAGCGCGATCTGGATGCTCGTATACGAGAGCAGCGCGACGAGCGCGCCGCCCATGCCGGCAGGACGGCCGAAGCCCGCGGTGATGTACGCATAGAACGCACCTGCGCGCACGATGTGCCGGCTCATCGAAGCGAAGCCGACGCTGAAAACGAGCAGCACCGCGCCCGCAATGACGAACGCACCCGGCACGCCCGCGCCATTGCCAAGGCTGATGGCGGGCGGCACCGCGCCCAGCATGCCCGTGAGGGGCGCCGCCGCGGAAATGACGAGAAAGACGATTTGCCAGAGCCCGAGCAGGCTGCGGCCCGGCGCTATTGCGGCTTCCACCGCCGCGCCATCTCCTGCAAGGTGAATGGGGGAATACGGTTCGTTCATCGTTACCTCTGCTGGTGCCTTTTTTGGGTTCGCCATGCGACACGATGAACAATCGCGTGCCTCTGGCGCTCTTGACGAATCGAATTGCCCGATTCGATTTGAGCGCATGGTAGGCAGCTAATAAATTCGCCGACCTGGCGCAACGCGCCAAATATTCGATAAATTGCGCCAGGCTGGAGCGGGTTTTCACTTAATGCCATCGCGCGTGGCCGACATTAACTTCGGCATCCTGATTAATTGCGCGCGAGGAACCGAGCCACTTGTCCACCCCACATACTTACCAATTCCAATCAATCTACTTTCACATTCATTTACGTCAACGCGTTCGCCTGGTGCCCGCGCGGCTCCAGTTCCGCGTTGCACGCCACAGCACGGTGGCGTCTGCGTAGCCCACGGCGCGGGCCACGGCCGCGTTGGTCATGCCCTCCTGTTCGCGCAGCACCGCCACGCTGCGCTCGCGCTCCTCGCGAATGATCTGCCGCACCGACGTGCCCGCTTCGGCGAGATGGCGCTGCAGGGATCGATCGGAAAGCCCGAGATCCTTCGCGATGTCGGCGACCACCAGCTTCTCGCGCGCGAGCCTGCGCGTGACGAGGTCGCGCACCTGGTCCACGAGCGAATGCGGCAGCGTATCGCGCGAAATGAGGTCGGTGGCGTGGCGCTCCATCATGCGCGCCATCTGCACGTCGGCGCTCTTGAGCGGGGCGTCGAGGTCATGCGGATGAAGGATCACGCCGCTCGCCGGCTGCTGGAAACGCACCGGCACGCGAAAAATGCGCATGTAGGGCTTCAGGTCCGCAGGCGCCGCGTGCTCGAAATGGATCTCGACCGGCGTCCACGCCGCGCCGCGCACCTGGCGGATCATGTGGCACATCGCGGAGACGCTGTACTCGGCATCCTGGCGGCGCGGCCAGATCTGCGTGTGCGCAATGCGATAGCTCCACATCGGCCATGCGTTGTCGCGCACGAGATCGACAGCCGTCCCGCTCTGCCACGAGCCGAGCACATCGGTGAACTTACGCATGGCCGAGCCGAGCGTGGGCGACGACATGAACACGAGTCCTGCCGGCCCCAATTCGATGAGCTGCATCTCCGCGCCGAGGCGCAGCCCGAGAAACGGCTCGTCGAGCACCTGCGCCGCGCGTTCGAACGCGCCCACATAACGCCCCAGCGCGACGATTTCATAGGGATTGGAAAGCTGCCGGCGGCTCAGGCCGAACTCGGCCAGCAATGCATCGCAGTCCGCACCAGCGGCGTCGAGCGCACGCATGATGGGACCCATCACGGCCCCCCGAATCATCGGAAAACCACTATTGACAGGCACTCTATTCATGTCTCGCTCCATTGGGCCTGCTTGCGACGACGCGGCTTCAAACCATCGATCGTCTCTGGCGCACTCTATCGCCCCTTTGGCGCGTTTTGCAAGCGCGAAAAAAAACCAGCGTTTCTACGATCTGGACCATCGACATCGCGAAGGCAGGCACAGTTTTCCTGACCCTTTTCATGCCGTGACTCGCGATGTTGCGTCCAACGCCACCTTTACGAAACGCCTATGAACACGAACCCGAATGCGCATCCGCTCGACCCGTTGAGCCTCGCCGAAATGCAGCTCGCTTGCGACATCGTGAAGGCCGCTGAGCAGCTCGATGAATATGGGCGCTTTCCCGTGACCGAACTGATGGAACCACCCAAGGCCGAAGTGCTCGCGTACCGACCCGGCGTCTACTATTCGCGCCGCGCCTTCGTCATCGCGATCGACCGCACGCGCAGCCAGACGCTGGAATTGGTCGTGGATCTGCGCGAAAAGAAGGTGGAGTCACGCAAGGCGCTCGCGCTGCAAAGCGCCCCTTACGGGCAGCCTCCCGTGATGATCGAAGACTTCATGAACGCCGAGCGCATCGTGAAGGAAGACGCCGCATGGCGCGAGGCCATCAAGAAGCGCGGCCTCACCGACAGCGACCTCGAACGCGTGCAGGTCGATCCGTTCTCGGCGGGTGCCTTCGACCGTCCGAACGAAAACGGCCGCCGCCTCGTGCGCTGCGTGAGCTACTACCGCGAATCGCTCACGGACAACGGCTATGCGCATCCGATCGAAGGCGTGGTCGCCGTGGTGGACCTGCTCGCGCACAAGGTGATCGAACTGATCGACGATGGCCGCATCATCCCCATCCCGCGCGCGAAGCACAACTACGACACACCGAGTCTCGGCGAGCCGCGCAGCACGGTCAAACCGCTCTCGATCAGCCAGCCCGAAGGTCCGAGCTTCACGATAGACGGCTGGCAGGTTAGTTGGCAGAACTGGAAATTCCGCGTGGGCTTCACGCCGCGCGAGGGGCTCGTGCTGCACCAGATCACATGGGATGACGGCAAGAGCGCACCGCGCCCAATCATCTATCGTGCTAGCGTGACCGAGATGTGCGTGCCCTACTCGGACCCGACCACGAACCACTACTGGAAGAGCGCATTCGACGCGGGCGAATACGGCCTCGGCAAGCTCGCGAACCAGCTCGAACTGGGCTGCGACTGCCTCGGCACGATCCGCTATTTCGACATTCCGTCCGCCGACGATTTCGGCAACGGCTTCACGATGAAGAACGCCGTGTGCCTGCACGAAGAGGACTACGGGACGCTCTGGAAGCACTACGAGTTCCGCACTGGCGTGTTCGAGATGCGCCGCTCGCGCCGCCTCGTGATCTCGTTCTTCGCGACCGTTGGCAACTACGACTACGGCTTTTACTGGTACTTCTATCAGGACGGCACGATCCAGCTCGAGTGCAAGCTCACGGGCATCGTTCAAACCTCGGCGGTCGCGGACGGTGACACGTATCCGTGGGGCGGCATGATCACCGAAAACCTCGGCGGCCCGACGCATCAGCACTTCTTCAACGCGCGGCTGCACATGATGGTGGACGGCGAGAAGAACGCCGTCACCGAGCATGAGTTCGTACCGCGCCCCATGGGCGCCGATAACCCGTACGGCAACGTGTTCGATACGACGAAACGCGTGCTGAAGACAGAGCAGGAAGCGGCGCGCAACGCCAACGGCCGGACCGGACGCTACTGGAAGGTCGTGAACCCGAACGTGAAGAACCGTGTGGGCGCGAATCCGGGCTACAAGCTCATCATCAACGACTCGCCGCTCATGCTCGCCGATCCGGGTTCGAAGGTGCGCCAGCGCGGCGGCTTCGCGACGCGCCACGTTTGGGTCACGCCGTACGACACGACGCAGCGCTACGCGAGCGGCGACTATCCGAACCAGCACGCGGGCGGCGACGGGCTGCCCCGCTACATCGAAGCGAACCGCAACGTGGAAAACGAGGACATCGTGCTGTGGCACAGCTTCGGCCATACGCACGTATGCAAGCCCGAGGATTTCCCGGTGATGCCGGTGGAGTACGCGGGCTTCATGCTCAAGCCCAACAACTTCTTTTACGGCAATCCGGCGATGGACCTGCCGGGCGGGCGCGATCCGCATAGCGTGCAGGACGGTGGGCCGGCGCCCGAAGCGCAGTCGTGCTGCCACGGCAAGCAGTGAGCGAGCGATGATGCTGCGCGCGCGCCGCCCTGCCGTGATGCATGCCTTGCGCGCACTCTCGCTCTGGAGTGCGTTCACGGGCGGCGCGAGCGCGCTTGCCGCGGGCGCAATGCTCGCGGCGATGCAGGCAGGGCCATCGTTGGCTGTATTCGCAGCGAGCGCGCTCAGCTTGCTTGCGATGGTGCTGGTTCCTGCCGCGCTAGCCAGGCGTTTCGCCACGCGAGCCACCGTACCGGTTGCAAGCGCCCTCGTTCTCACGATGGCGGCGATGAGCGCGGGCTCGGCCGCGGCGCGCGCAGGCGTAAGCGGCGCGGCGGCACCGCTCGCGCTGGGCGGCATCGCCCTTCTCGCCGCTGCGTGGCAGCACTTGCGGCGTGACGCGATTGCGCAATCGGAACATGATGCGCACGCAACGACACCTCGGCCGGCCACACGCGTCATTGAGCGGGGTTGGCGCAACAACGTGTGGGTCGTCGCGCCTGCACTGCTTGCGGGAGTCTCCAGCGGCGTGCTCGCGCGTTTCCAGTTCTTCGCAATCTGCGGAGGCGGGCCGGCCTCTGCGGCACATGTTGCGGCGTCACTCGCCGTGGTGATGGTTGCAGGCTGGCTCGCCGAACGCGTCGATCAACGGCACGCGCTGCTTGCGTTCTTCGTGCTGCGTGGCGCACTGCTCGCTGCCCTCACGCTCGACGCGCTCGCGCCCTGGGCCGCGCTTGCCGCGCCGGCTTTCGCCGTGCTCGATTACCTGACGCTCCCGACGCTCATGCGCGGCGGCCGCGGGGCGCGTGCCTCGCAAGCGGGCTGCCCCGGCTTCGCACACCATGCGGGCATGCTCGCGGGTGCGGCCCTTGCCACGACATCATGGGGCTTCGGCCAGGGCTTCTACATGCTGTTCCTCGTGGGCGGCGCTCTCAACCTCGCCTGCGCGTTCGCGCTCGCCATTCCACGCGCTGCAGGCACACACGCGCACTTCTCCGCTTCGCCTGCCCTCGCCATGGGAAGTGTGACCGACCTTCGCTGAAACATTCGCAAACAAACATTCGTAGGACTACCGAAAACAGGAGACGGTATGGACCGGCAAGACTTTACGCACACGATCCGCACGCAGATGTTCGTCGACGGACGCTTTACCGAGAGCGGCAACGGCCGCACGTTCGCCATATTCAATCCCGCCACGGGCGCGCAGATCGCCCAGGTGCCCGACGCGACCGACACCGATATCGACGCCGCCGTCACCGCCGCGCGCCGCGCGTTCGAAGCAGATAGCTGGCGCCGCCTGCCGCCCGCTGCGCGCGAGCGCCTGCTCCTCAAGCTCGCCGATCTCGTCGAGCAGCACGGCGACGAACTCGCCGCGCTCGAAACGCTCAACCAGGGCAAGCTGCTGGGCTTCTCGAAGACGCTCGAAGTAGGCGGCAGCGTGCAATGGCTGCGCTACATGGCCGGCTGGGCGACCAAGATCGAGGGCAGCACCGTGGATCTCTCGCTCGCGTTCCCGCCCGGCGTGCGCTACAACGCCTCGACGCGCCGTGTGCCCGCAGGCGTGGTCGCCGCGATCGTGCCGTGGAATTTCCCGCTGCTGATGGCCGTGTGGAAGATCGCGCCCGCGCTCGCCTGCGGCTGCACCGTCGTGCTCAAACCCGCCGAAGAAACGCCGCTCACCGCCGTTCGCCTCGCGGAGCTCGCTCACGAAGCCGGCTTTCCGCCGGGCGTGTTCAACGTCGTGACGGGCCAGGGCGAAACCGCGGGCGCAGCGCTCGTGCGCCACCCGCAGGTGGACAAAGTCACCTTCACGGGCTCGACCGAAGTGGGTCGCATCATCGGCAAGCAGTGCGCGAGCGACCTCAAGCGCGTGTCGCTGGAGCTGGGCGGCAAGAGCCCGGTAATCGTGCTCGACGACTGCGATCCGCAGCGGGCGATCGAAGGCGCGGCCGGCGCAATCTTCTTCAATCACGGACAGGTCTGCACGGCGGGCTCGCGCCTGTATGTGCCGCGCGCGCGTTACGAAGAAATCGTCGCGGGCATCGCCCAGGTCGCCCGCTCGACCGTACTCGGCTCCGGGTTCGACGCGGCCACGCAGATGGGCCCGCTCGTTTCCGCGCGTCATCGGGCCAAGGTCGCCGGCATGATCGCGCAAAGTCGCGCGGAGGGCGGCGAGATCGTCGCGGGCGGCGGCGACGGCGATCGCCCGGGCTTCTTCGTCGAGCCCACCGTGATCTCGAACGCCGCCAACAAACCGCTTACCGTCGTGCGCGAAGAGGTGTTCGGGCCGGTGCTCGTCGCCATGCCGTACGACGACGTGGAAGAAGCCATCGCGGCAGCGAATGCTTCGGAGTACGGACTGGGCGCCAGCGTGTGGACGAATCAGCTCGATCGCGCGCTGCGTGTGGTGGACGGCGTTCAGGCCGGCACCGTGTGGGTGAATACGCACAACATGGTCGATCCCGCGCTGCCCTTCGGCGGTTTCAAGGCCTCCGGCATTGGCCGTGAACACGGCCGCGCGATCATCGACGCCTACACGGAGACAAAATCCGTCTGCATCGCCTACTGAGCGCGTTCAGCGCGGTATGCGCGCCAAGTTCCATGCGCAACGCGCAATGCCATGCGGCGCGCGGCGACGTTCTCAAACGTACACGCGCGCGGCATGATTGTTAATCGAAATGGAATGATGAAGCCCGGCGGCACCCGATGATGGCCGCCGCCCTTTCGTTCATGATCGACCCCGTTCTCACTACCAACGCAAGGGTCACGATCATGAACGCATCCACAAATTCGCGCGGCGTCGCCATCGTTACGGGCGCCTCGCGCGGCATTGGCGCCGCCATCGCCGAACGCCTCGCGCGCGATGGCTACGCCGTCGCCGTCAACTATGCCTCGAGCAGCGCTCAAGCCGAGGCGCTGGTCGCGAAGATCGTGGCGGCCGGCGGCCGCGCCATTTCCGTCAAGGCCAACATCGCGAACGCCGACGAAGTGCGTCAGCTCTTCGAAACCACCACCGGACAGCTCGGCCGGCCCACGGTGCTCGTGAACAACGCGGGCATCATGAAGACGGTCACGATTGCCGAATCGACCGACGCCCTCTACGACGAGACCTTCGACATCAACGTGCGCGGCACGCTCAACACGCTGCGCGAAGCCGCAACGAAGCTCGCGGACGGCGGCCGCGTGATCAACTTTTCGACCTCCGTGCTCGCCATGAATCTGCCCGGCTATGGCCTCTACACGGCGAGCAAGGCCGCCGTGGAAGCGATCACGCGCGTATTCGCACGCGAGTTGCGCGGGCGCTCCATTAGCGTGAATGCGGTGGCGCCGGGGCCGGTGGCAACGGCGCTGTTCCTCGACGGCAAGACCGAGGAGCAGATCAGCCAGTTCGCGGACATGCCGCCGCTGCAGCGCCTCGGCGAACCCGAGGACATCGCTGGGCTCGTGGCGTTCCTCGCCGGCCCGGACGGCGGCTGGGTCAATGGCCAGGTGATGCGCGCGAACGGCGGCATCGTCTGAGGCACCGCTCGCGCGGGATTCATGGCAGACCATGGAGCGTCAGCGGCCAACTGTGGCACGGAACCGACCCACCCCGGCCGGTGCTACACTCCGTGCTCGCAAATAGCACAAACAGGCGCAAACAGGTGCAAACGGGCACGAACGCGGGCCGGCCGGCTCGCGCGCCGGCCCCTATTGCGCCCTCAACCACTCCTAACCATGTATCTGTCCATCCTCGCCGTCGGCATTGGCGGCGCGCTCGGTTCGCTGTTGCGCTGGGTTCTCGGCCTGCGTCTGAATGCGGTGTATCCCTCGATCCCGCTCGGCACGCTTGCGGCGAACGTCATAGCGGGCTACATCATCGGCGTTGCCGTCGCATTCTTCGCGCGCGTGCCGCAACTCGCCCCCGAATGGCGCCTCTTCGTCATCACCGGCCTGATGGGCGGCCTCTCCACGTTCTCGACCTTTTCCGCCGAGGTCGTTTCGCATCTGCAGCACGGGCGCTTCGGCTGGGCCGCGGGCGAGATCGCCATCCACGTGTGTGCCTCGGTCGTCATGACGATCCTCGGCATTGCAACCGTCTCGGCACTCATGCGATAAGAAAACGGCCGTGTTCGCTTGCGCGAAACGCGGCCGCATCGTCGGCTTGCGGGTTATCCGGCTCCTGGTTGGGCTAGTGGGCCGTCAAGCCAGAATCAGGCCGAAGCAGGACGCTGGTAGCCACCCGGCAGGCCATTCTTCGAAAACACCCACTGCCAGAGCTGAATGTCGCGCGCGCGAAACGCCCCGGCACACGAGAGCAGGTAGTAGCGCCACATACGGTAGAAGCGCTCGCCCATCTGCGCCTTGAAACGCGGCCACGCGGCCTCGAAATTCGCATGCCACGCCATCAGCGTGCGGTCGTAGTCGGCGCCGAAATTGTGCAGGTCCTCGGTGACGAAGAGGCCACCCGAGGCGTCCGCGATCTGGCCGATCGTCGGCAGCTCGCCGTTCGGGAAGATGTATTTGTCGATCCACGGGTCGGGCGTGGTGTCGCGGCGGTTCTTGCCGATCGTGTGGAGTACGAAGAGACCGTCGTCGGCGAGACAGCGCTGCGCCACTTCCATGTAGGTGCGATAGTTCTTCGCGCCCACGTGCTCGAACATGCCCACGCTCGCGATGCGGTCGAATTTCTCGTCGAGCAGGCGATAGTCCTGCAGGCGGAACTCGACGGGGAGGCCCTTGCAGCGCTCGGCGCCCAGTGCGGCCTGCTCCTTAGAGATCGTCACGCCTACGCACGTCACGCCATAGCGTTCGGCCGCGAACTTCATGAGGCTGCCCCAGCCGCAGCCGATGTCGAGCAGACGCATGCGAGGCTTGAGCCCCAACTTGCGGCAGATGAGATCGAGCTTGGCCTCCTGCGCCTCGTCCAGCGTCTTCGCCCCACCCGACCAGTAGCCGCATGTGTAGGTCATGCGCTTGTCGAGCATCGCCTCGTAGAATTCGTTGCCGATGTCGTAATGCTGCTGGCCCACTTTCCACGCGCGGCGCACGGTCTGTCGATTCATGAGACGCGCCTTGAGCGCATGGAAAACGAGCCGGGCGGGACCGATCTGATCGTCGAGGTGAGCGCGCAGCACGTGCGCAAAGAATTCATCGAGTTGATCGCAGTCCCACTGGCCGTCCATGTAGGCTTCGCCGAGGCCGAGATTGCCGAGCGCCAGCACGCGCTCGAGCACGAGCGGGTCATGTATGCGCATGTCCCACGGCCGGGTGCCGTTGAGCTTCACGTCCGCGCGGCCCAGTAGCTGGGCTGCGAAACGCCCGGCCCCTGAAGCGGTAGCCTCGCGGGCGGGTTGGGCTGCTTCGAGATCGGTTGTTGCCATACGTGCTCCGTGTAGACCGGAGTTGGCCTGTCGACCCGAGTCAGGACTTTGGCGCCGACCCCGGTCCCACAGCGCCTTACTCCGGTCCGATGCAAGAGGTTGCTGTCAAGACGGTCGTCGTCGCGCTCGCTGCGAGAGGCTCTATGATGCACCTGCTTCAAAAAACGTGCAGGCACCCGCACAGCGCCCCCGTGACCAGGCCATAATCGCAAACTCGACAGAACTCGCATCGGTCAGCGGGCGCGAGCAGCGCCGCCCTGGCCGGAGACACTCACCATGGCCTACGACGACAAGAACATCTTCGCGCGCATCCTGCGCGGCGAAGCCCCCTGCATCAAGGTGTACGAGGACGAGACGACGCTCGCGATCATGGACGTGATGCCGCAATCCGAAGGCCACGTGCTCGTGCTGCCGAAGGAATCCGCCGAGCTCATTTACGATCTTTCACCGGAGGCGGGCGCCGCCGCGCTGGCGACGGTGCAGAAGGTAGCGGCCGCCGTACGCAAAGTGCTCGCGCCCGAAGGCCTGCTGATCGCGCAATTCAACGGCGCCGCCGCGGGGCAGACCGTGCCGCACGTGCACTTTCACGTGATCCCGCGCCGCGCGGGCGAAGAACTGCGGCCGCACGCGCGCGAGATGGCGGACATGGCGCAACTCGAAGCGCTGGCCGCGCGCATTCGCGCTGCGCTGTAAACACTTGGTAATATTGGGCACCCCGCCCTGCGGAAAGCGGGCCACGTTGAATTCCGCTGGGATGCTGCTCAGATGCCATCGAACTGCACGAACTCATCGAGCGGCACACGCGCGGAGCGCCACTGGTTGATGGGCGCGCCGGGGTCCTCGTAACCGATCGCCATGCCGCAAAAAAGCATGCGCTCGCGCGGCAACGCAAGAAACTCGCCGACAGTCTGCGCATAGCGCGCCCAGCATTCCTGCGGGCAGCTATGCAGGCCGGCTTCGCGCAACAACAACATGACCGTTTGCAGGAACATGCCGAGGTCGGCCCACTGCGGCGGCCCCATCTGGCGATCCACGCTGCAAAAAAGCGCAAGCGGCGCGTCGAATAGCGCGTAGTTGCGCGCGAACTGCCTCAACCGGCCCGCTCGATCTTCTCGCGTGACATCGATGCTGCGGTACAGATCCTCGCCCACTTGATAGCGGCGGTCACGATACGGCGAGGTCAACTCGCGCGGATAGATGTCGTATTCCATCGTCTCGCCCTCAGGCGCCTGCGCAATGCGCGCGGCCATGATCGCCTTGAGCGCGGCGAGCGACTCGCCGCCTACGACGTGGATATGCCACGGCTGAAGATTGCCCCCCGAGGGCGCGCGCGCCGCGGTATCGAGCACACGGCGGATCACGGCGGAATCGACGGGATCGGGCAGAAACTGACGCACGGACTTGCGGCTGGTGACGGCTTCGCTGACCTTCAAGCGGATTCTCCTCGATGGATCGAGACAGCATTATCGGCGAGCCATCGAGCGCCTGCCGACGCCGGCCTTGCATTGCAGCGACAAGTGTCACGAGTTCTGCGATGCAAGGCCGGCGTGGTGGCTGCAAGGCGGGTGAGGCAACGACAGGAAAGCCCGGCCAGGCTGGGGCGAACGCAATCTGCTTTGCCATGCGGGGGACTTTTGAAAACGCGCAGCCTTGCTGGGTACGGCTAGACGGCTTTCCCCTGCCGCGCGGACTCTGCTATAATTCGCCTCCCACCGGAGAGATGGATGAGCGGTTTAAGTCGCACGCCTGGAAAGCGTGTATAGGTTAATAGCCTATCGGGGGTTCGAATCCCCCTCTCTCCGCCA
>NZ_DATJWR010000292.1:0-2342 GCF_035501035.1 Paraburkholderia sp. | reverse complement strand
GGTTCTGAATTGCTTCAAAAACCTGACTTACTTTAGTGTGAGACTCTTGATACTTTTGCTGCTCCCGACCACCCCGAAGGACAGTCAGGCCGCCACCGCATCAAGCGCCCACACTTATCGGCTGTAAATTTTTAAAGATCGTTCGCGAAGTTGCCGGTAAAACCACTCAACTACCGGCTTCTTTCTGCGTTGCTGCGTCAGCAGCAGAGAAACGAGATTATGAAGACTGCCGGGCGAACTGTCAACAGGTTTTTTTACTTCGCTCAACCTGCCGCCTGACTTCGAATCGCCCGCAGACCCAGACGCCACAAGGATTTCCCCCGGGCTTCCCGTCTCCCCGCGCCTTCATCGAAAGCGCGAAAGACCGGAATTCTAGTCACACGCGTGACACCTTGCAAGCGTTTTTTTGACGCCCAGCAAATTCAGGAATGCAGCGGCTCTTGCCGTCCATATAGCAGTCGTCATAGGCCCTCCGGATGTGACTGTGAGGCCAACGCCAGCAACTTCCGGCATCGCACCCGCACGTATCCGAGACGCCCCCCCGCGTTCGGCCCTGTTGGCCAAACCGATGGCCCGCCCGGAACCGACTAGAATATGGGGTTCTCTGCATCCCACCTCATAGATTTATGCGCTCGCGAATCGCCAAACGCCTCCCTCCTGACGCCGACAAGCTCGTCGGCCTGTCGCTCGCCCTGTTCGCCTCGGGCAGCCGCACCGAAGACCGCTTCTGGGAGGCCAAGCTCGACACGCTGCTCGCGAAGGTCGTGTGCAACGGCAATCAGACTACGCTCGACGCCGCGCTCGATCATCTGCAGCAGAACCACCCCGACGCCTACGGCGCCCTTGCCGACATGGCGGAAACGCACAGTGAATCGTTCATCGTCGAGCATGAAGGCACGCAATACGAAGCGCTGCTCGTTGCCGCACCCGTGCTGGCCTGGACGCGCTATGTCATCCCGTCTGGCCCGCTGAAGGCCGACGCCGCCGACGCCCTGCGCACCCACCTGCAGGCCCACGTGCTCGCAAGCGGCACCCGCGTGGCCATGGCTCCCTATCTTTACAGCATCGACCAGTTGCCCCGGCATCACGTCGAGACCTGGCGCCTCGCCCAGCAGCTCTCACAGGCGGCGCTGAGCGGCAGCCCCGCGAAGATCAGCGTGGGCGAACTGCCGGAAACGTCACCTATCCTCGCCGATCCGCGTTTCTTGCTCGCCGTCGTTGCCGCACCGATCAGCGCCCCGCTCTTTCGCTGGCAGGAAGAGGAACACGGCTCGCGAATCGAGCGCGGCCAATGCCTGGAGCAGTGGGCCACCCAAGGCGGTGCCAACCTCGCCGTCGTCATGCCGGGTTGCGAGTTCGAGTGCCTGTTGCCGGACGCCTATTACTCCGCTTGCCGCGACGCCGACGAACGCGTCCGCCCACACACGATCCGCACCGCCGTGCGCTACCTGCTCGACACGATCGGCGCAGTTGCGCAGGACCTGCGCGCCGTGGTCGCGGGCTTCGGCGAGCGCCGTATCGACGAGTACCGCATCGGCTTCACGAAGCGTGGCAGCAATGACGTACTCTATGGCGTCGTCTGGCCGCTCTACGGCCGCGAAAACGGCGACACCGACATCGACGAGGAGCCGGCCGAGGAAAACGTCGGCAGCGGTCCGCTCGAAGAGATCGTTGCACTACTAAAGGAATCGGGCGTCACCGACATTCGTCGTCATGCCGGTCGCTTCGAGCCGGAATATTGCGATGACTGCGGCGTGCCGCTCTATGCGGACCCACTCGGAGAGATTGTTCATGCCGAGATGCCAGAAGATGCTGAGCCCGTACAGCCACATTTCCACTGAGGCAACGCCCAAATTCCTACGCGGTCCCGCCTGTGTGCGGGACTTTTTTTTGCCCTATGTCCTATGCCTTCCGGACAGGCCGCCAGCGCGCAAGCTTTTTGTCATCATTGTGCTGTTGGTCTGGTTCACCGCCGCTGAGAAGCGGCGCGCGTTGCACAACATTTCGAAAGATCGTCAACGAGAGGAGGGCATTCCCATGCGGTTCGTTGTACTCAATCCGGACGCCGAACGGCGCGAAGGGCTGAAGGCGCTGTTAAGACAAATCGAACGACGCGCACGCTTTAACGACGCGCCGGACTGGCGCAGCGCTGAGCGCGCAATGCAGCGCTTCACCCCCAATCTGATCGTCATCGACTGGCACGCTGGTATTCGCGCCGGCGAGTTGCACAACTTCGTCGCGCGGCACCGCAGCCTGCCTGTCGCCGTGCTGGTCGACAGCGCGGAAACGCCCGCCACTGTGCGGACGCTCATTGACGAAGGCGCCCGCGGCATCATCCGGCG
>NZ_DATJWR010000291.1:0-10000 GCF_035501035.1 Paraburkholderia sp. | reverse complement strand
GTTTGCTTTTGAAGCGCTCGCGCGTGCCAATATCCCCGCCCTCAATTACGCAAATCACGCCGTGTGGTGTGACTCGCCCGCTGGTCAAGCCTTTGCGCGTTACGCAATACGGTGGCGTATTCATGCAGTTTGTAAGCTGATGGAAAGCACTTGCCATCTGAATACGCAGACCGCTACACTCGCCATTCACCGACCATGCGGTCAGCATTTTTGCGCTGATATCCCGCAACCGATTATCGATTCGCATATCGGTTAAGGAGCGGGTTAAGCAGCAGCGCACGCCACAAAATCCGTAGCAATAAAGAAAACGATTATCGAAGGAGTGGAGATGCAGTTGGTTTGGCGTTGGATGGGGGCGGCTTGCGTCGCGACCGGGGTGCTCGCGGCGACGGCCGGCGGGGCGTATGCAGATGTGAAGATCGGGGTGACGCTGTCGGCCACGGGGCCTGCCGCCTCGCTCGGTATCCCGGAAAAGAACACGGTTGCGTTGCTGCCGAAGGAAATCGCGGGCCAGAAAGTGGACTACATCGTGCTCGACGATGCCACCGACTCCACGCAGGCGGTGAAGAACGCGCGCAAGCTCACGAGTGAAGACCACGTCGACGCGCTGATCGGCTCGACCGTCGTGCCGAACTCGCTCGCGATGATCGATGTCGCCGCGGAAACCTCCACGCCGATGATCTCGATGGCCGCCGCGGCCTCGATCGTCGAACCGATGGACGCCAAGCGCGCCTGGGTCTTCAAGACGCCCCAGAACGACCAGCTGATGGCGGGCGCTATCGCGCAGCACATGGCGGCGCACGGCGTGAAGACGGTGGCCTTCATCGGTTTTGCGGACGCCTACGGCGAGAGTTGGTACAAGGAGTTCAGCGCCGCCGCTGCAAAGCAGGGCATCAAGATCGTCGCGAACGAGCGCTTCGCGCGCAACGACGCCTCGGTCACGGGCCAGGTGCTCAAGATGATCTCGCAGCACCCCGACGCGGTGCTGATCGCGGGCGCGGGCACGCCGGCCGCGCTGCCGCAGAAGACGCTCAAGGAGCGCGGCTACGCAGGCAAGTACTACCAGACGCACGGCGTGGCCAACAACGACTTCCTGCGCGTGTGCGGCAAGGACTGCGAGGGCACGTATCTGCCCGCCGGGCCGCTGCTCGTCGCCGACCCGTTGCCCGATTCGAATCCCGTGAAGCAATCGGCGCTCGCGTACAAGGCCGCCTATGAAAAGGCGTATGGCGCGGGCTCGATCTCGACCTTCGGCGGTCACGCCTGGGACGCGGGCCTGTTGCTCCAGCACGCCATTCCGGTCGCACTGAAGGCCGGGCAGCCGGGTACGAAGGCGTTCCGCGAGGCACTGCGCGCCGCGCTCGAAAACTCGCACGACGTGGCGGGCGCACACGGCATCTTCAACATGAGCGCGACGGATCACGCGGGGCTCGACCAGCGTGCCCGCGTGATGGTGGAGATCGTCGGCGGCAAGTGGAAGCTCGCCGGCGATTGAGCGCCGGTTGACGCCACGAGGAACACAGCCCGGCGAACGCGACAGACGAGGAAGGCACGCTCATTCGAGGTGCCTTTTTTGTTGCCGGCGCAACGGCACCGCGTGGTGTCGCATGGTAAATCGTAGGAGGCAGGGAGCAGGGCAAGGGGAGCAGTCGATAAAGCGGAGCGTGCGCCCGGCGGCGCGGCGGCTTGTGCGGCGCCGCAGGCAGGGAAAACCATGAAATACGCGCGCGATCCCGATTACTACACTCGAAGGCCAGCGTCGATTTACGAAGATCTTAGCAATCGGCGCAGGATCAATCCGCAATACGCAGACCAAGCGTTTGGAGACGCGCAATGAAAACGAAGAAGTGGGTTTTGAGCTCGATTAGTGCCGGACTCGCAGCGGCGCTGATGGGTACGGCGGGCCTCGCCGCCGCACAGGTGAAGATCGGCGTGACGCTGTCGGCAACGGGGCCGGCGGCGTCGCTCGGCATTCCGGAGAAAAACACGATTGCGCTGCTGCCCAAGGAGATCGCGGGCCAGAGCGTGCAATACATCGTGCTCGACGACGCTTCCGACACGAGCAAGGCGGTGCAGAACACGCACAAGCTGATCGACGAAGACCACGTGGACGCCATCATCGGGTCGTCGGTCACGCCGAACTCGCTCGCGATGCTCGACGTCGTCGCGCAGGGCAAGACGCCGATGATTTCGCTCGCGGCATCGGCCGCGATTGTCGAGCCGATGGATGCGAAGCGCCAGTGGGCCTTCAAGACGCCGCAAAACGACAGCCTGATGGCCGACGCGATCGCCGGCTATATGGAGAAGCAGGGCGTGAAGACGGTGGGCTTCATCGGTTTCACCGACGCCTATGGCGACAGCTGGTTCAAGGAGTTCAGCGCCGCCGCCGCGAAGCACAACCTCAAGATCGTGGCGAACGAGCGCTATAACCGCACCGATTCGTCGGTGACCGGCCAGGTGCTGAAGCTGATGTCGGCGAGCCCCGATGCCGTGCTGATCGCCGGTTCGGGCACGCCTGCGGCGCTGCCTGCAACGACGCTGAAGGATCGTGGCTACAAGGGCAAGATCTATCAGACCCACGGCGTCGCCAACAACGACTTCCTGCGCGTGTGCGGCAAGGACTGCGACGGCGAACTGCTGCCTGCCGGCCCGATTCTCGTGGCAGACCAGTTGCCCGATTCGAACCCGGTCAAGAAGTCGGCGCTCGCCTATAAGGCGGCCTACGAGAAGGCCTATGGCGCCGGCACGGTGGCCACCTTCGGCGGTCATGCGTGGGATGCCGGCCAGATGCTCGAGCGCGCGATTCCGGTTGCGCTGAAGTCGGGCAAGCCAGGCACCGAGGCGTTCCGCGTCGCGCTGCGCAGCGCGCTCGAGAACGTGAAGGAGCTGCCGCTCTCGCACGGCATCATGAACACGACGCCGACCAACCACAACGGCCTCGATGACCGCGCGCGCGTGATCGTCGAAGTCGTCGACAGCAAGTGGAAGCTGCAAAGCGAATAAGTCGTCGCGCAGCGGGGGCCGCAGTGCGCCGCAAGTGCGCTGCGGATTCCCCGTGAAACACTCGCGCTGATCAAAGCGCTAGACAGCGACATATAGAGCGTCATTTTGCTCACTGACAATCTCGGCCGGTGTGCAGCCTGACGGCTGCGTACCGACCGTTCACGCATGAAGGCTAAACCAGCGTTTAGCCGGTTCTTTCCCGCATTTTCGTTTTTCGACGCTGCTGTTTTTCCGGGTTCCAGAGGGTTTCAGGAAGAGGGGTGTATGGATTTATCGATCGCCGCGATCCTCGCGCAGGATGGCATCACCACCGGTGCGATCTATGCGCTGCTTGCGCTTGCATTGGTGCTGGTGTTCTCCGTCACGCGAGTGATCTTCATTCCGCAGGGCGAATTCGTCTCGTACGGCGCGCTCACGCTCGCCGCGCTGCAGTCGCAGAAGTTTCCGGCCACGTGCTGGCTGCTCGTTGCGCTCGGTGTGGCCTGTTTCGTCGTCGAGGTGGCCGCGCTCGCGCGTCACGCCGAACGCCGCCGTCATGCAGCGCGCACGCTCGTCTCGCTCGCGGGCAAGTACCTGCTCTTTCCCGTCGCGCTCTATGCGATTACGCGCGGCGTGGCGGGTCAACCGTTGCCCATGCTCGTACAGATCGCGCTCACGCTCGCGATCGTGGTGCCGATGGGGCCGTTCATCTATCGGCTCGCGTATCAGCCCATCGCCGAGGCAACCACGCTGCTGCTGCTGATCGTGGCGGTGGCAGTGCATTTCGCGATGGTGGGCCTCGGGCTCGTGATGTTCGGCGCGGAAGGTTCGCGCACGAACGCCTTCACCGACGCCACCTTCAACGTTGGCAGTCTCTCGGTTTCGGGGCAAAGCCTTTGGGTGGTCGGCACGGCTGTCGTGCTGATCGTCGCGCTGTACCTCTACTTCGACCGCACGATTTCGGGCAAGGCGCTGCGCGCGACTTCGGTGAACCGGCTCGGCGCGCGGCTCGTCGGCATCGGCACCACGCAGGCCGGACGGCTCGCGTTCACGCTGGCCGCGGGTCTTGGCGCACTGTGCGGCATTCTCGTCGCGCCGCTTACCACGATCTATTACGACTCGGGCTTCCTGATCGGTCTCAAGGGCTTCGTGGGCGCCATCATCGGCGGCCTGGTGAGCTATCCGCTGGCTGCGGCGGGCTCGGTGTTCGTGGGCCTGCTGGAGTCCTACTCGTCGTTCTGGGCGAGCTCTTACAAGGAAGTGATCGTGTTTACGCTGATCATCCCCGTGCTGCTGTGGCGCTCGCTCTCGACGCCGCACGCCGAAGAGGAAGAGGAGTGACGCGATGAAACGATACGTCATGCACAACCGCTTCTTCTGGCTGTTCCTCGTGGTGATGTTCGCGCTGCCGGTGTTGCCGCATCCGGTGCACGTGCCCGAGTATTGGATCACGCTGCTCAACTACATCGGCCTCTATTCGATCGTCGCGATCGGGCTCGTGCTGCTCACCGGCATCGGCGGGATGACCAGCTTCGGGCAGGCCGCGTTCGTCGGGCTCGGTGCCTACGCGACCGCGTACCTGACGACGCAATACGGCGTCTCGCCGTGGCTCGCGTTGATCGTCGGCGTGGTGATCACGGGGCTCGTGGCGCTCGTGCTGGGGCTCGTCACGATGCGTCTGTCGGGCCACTTCCTGCCGCTCGGGACGATCGCCTGGGGCCTCGCGCTGTTCTTCCTGTTCGGCAACCTCGACATGCTCGGCAAGTACGACGGCATCAACGGCATTCCCGTGCTGAACGTGCTGGGCATCGATCTGGAATCGGGCCGCCATATCTATTACCTGATCTGGGTCGTGGTGCTCGCTTCGGTGATCTCTGTTCAGAATTTGCTTAATAGCCGCATGGGCCGGGCGATCCGTGCGCTGCGCGGCGGCGGCATGATGGCCGAGGCCATGGGCGTGAACACCGCGTGGATGCGTGTGGTGATCTTCGTCTATGCGGCCGTGCTCGCGGCCGTTTCGGGCTTTCTCTACGCGCACCTGCAGCGCGCCGTGAACCCGACGCCGTTCGGCCTGAATCACGGCATCGAGTATCTGTTCATGGCGGTGGTGGGCGGCGTCGCGCACGTGTGGGGCGCGGTGCTGGGTGCGGCGATCCTGACCTTGCTGCAGGACTGGCTGCAGACGCTGCTGCCCAAGCTGCTCGGCGAGAACGGCAACTTCGAGATCATCGTGTTCGGCATCTTGATGGTGCTGCTGCTGCAATACGCACGCCGCGGCGTCTGGCCCTTCGTGGCGCGCTTCTTCCCGCGCGGTCCGCAGGCGCATGTGCCCGAACATGCGGAAGCCTTGCCGCAGCGCAGCAAGCCGGCCACGGGCGAGCTGCTGCTCACGGTGAACAAGGCGCGCAAGCAGTTTGGCGGCCTCGTCGCCGTGAACGACGTGAGCTTCGAGGTAAAGGCCGGGCAGATCATCGGTCTGATCGGGCCCAACGGCGCGGGCAAGTCGACGACCTTTAATCTCGTCACCGGCGTGCTTCAGCCGACCAGCGGAGAAATCACGTTCCGCGGCGAGCGCATCGACCGTCTGACTTCACGTGAAATCGTTGCCCGCGGCATCGGCCGCACGTTCCAGCACGTGAAGCTGCTGCCGACGATGACGGTGCTCGAAAACGTCGCCATCGGTGCGCACCTGCGCGGCCACGCCGGCGTGCTGCGCAGCGTCGCCAAGCTCAATGCGACGGAGGAGGGGCTGCTCATGAGCGAGGCGGCGCGGCAGATTCGTCGCGTCGGGCTCGAGCAGCACATGTATGACGAAGCGGGCAGCCTCGCGCTCGGCCAGCAGCGGATTCTGGAGATCGCGCGCGCGCTCAGTTGCGACCCGACCTTGTTGCTGCTCGACGAGCCGGCGGCCGGCCTCCGTTATCAGGAAAAGCAACAGTTGGCCGCATTGCTGCGCAAGCTGAGAGAAGAGGGAATGAGCGTGCTGCTGGTGGAACACGACATGGATTTCGTGATGAATCTCACCGACCGGTTGGTGGTGATGGAATTCGGCACGCGTATCGCGGAGGGTTTGCCGGAAGACGTGCAGAAGGATCCGGCGGTGCTCGAAGCGTATCTGGGCGGGGTGGAATGATGACGGCACCCGTACTGGAAGTCTCTGGCCTCGCGGTTCGCTACGGCAAGATCGAGGCGCTGCACAAGGCGGCAATCAAGGTGGGCGCGGGGCAGATCGTCTCCGTGATCGGTCCGAACGGCGCTGGCAAGTCCACGCTGCTCAACGCCATCATGGGCGCGCTGCCCGTGACTGGGCACGCGAGCGGCCGCATTGCGTATCTCGGCGAAGACGTCAGCGCGTTGCCGATCGAGCGTCGCGTCGCGCGTGGCATGTGTCTCGTGCCGGAAAAGCGCGAGCTGTTCGCCTCGATGACAGTGGAGGACAACCTCGTACTCGGCGCGTATCGGCGCAAACGCGCGGGCGAGCGCAATTTCCTCGATCAACTGGAGCCGGTGTTCGCGCTGTTCCCGCGGCTGAAGGAACGCCGCGCGCAGGCGGCCGGCACCCTGTCGGGCGGCGAACGTCAGATGCTCGCGGTCGGCCGCGCGCTGATGGGCAAGCCCGACCTGCTGATGCTCGACGAGCCGAGCCTTGGCCTCGCACCGCTGATCGTGAAGGAAATTTTTCACATCATTAGTGCACTGCGGCAAACCGGCGTCGCGACGCTGCTCATCGAGCAGAACGCGCGAGCCGCGCTACAGATCTCGGACTACGGCTACGTGCTGGAAACCGGCGATCTGGCGCTCGAAGGACCCGCAAGCGATCTGGCGCAGAATCCACGCGTCATCGAGACTTATCTCGGATTGGCGAAGAAGCCGGTGTGATGGCCGGGTAGTTTGTTGGATGAATGCCGGAAGAGGGCGGCGTGTTTCACGTGAAACACGCCGTTTTTTTCGTGTGTGCTCGGCGTGGGAGCGTCGCACAGACAATTGAGACACTCACTCCCGCCGACAAATATTCGTGTATGAACGGCTTAAAACTCGAAACCGTTATAATCCGCGCATACCACTTTTTCTGAGAAGGCTCACGCGGTCGTTTCCGTCCATGCGTGAGGTCCCGCCATGCTTTTTCCCACAGAATTTGACGTAATCGTTGTCGGCGGCGGTCACGCCGGAACCGAGGCCGCGCTTGCTTCCGCCCGCATGGGCGTGAAGACGCTCCTGCTCACGCACAACATCGAAACGCTCGGCCAGATGAGCTGCAATCCGTCGATTGGCGGCATTGGCAAGGGCCATCTGGTCAAGGAAGTCGATGCGCTTGGCGGCGCCATGGCCGCCGCGACGGACGAGGGCGGAATCCAGTTCCGCATCCTCAATTCGTCCAAGGGTCCGGCGGTCCGGGCGACCCGCGCGCAGGCAGACCGCATTCTCTATAAGGCCGCCATTCGCCGGCGCCTCGAGAATCAGCCGAATCTCTGGCTGTTCCAGCAGGCCGTCGAAGACCTGATGGTCGAGGGGGATCGCGTCGTGGGCGCGGTGACGCAGGTAGGAATTCGTTTCCGTGCCCGCGCGGTCGTACTGACGGCGGGGACGTTCCTGGACGGCAAGATCCACGTGGGCCTGAACAATTACACGGGTGGCCGCGCCGGCGACCCCGCTGCCGTGACGCTTTCTGCCCGCCTGAAGGAGCTGAAGCTGCCGCAGGGGCGCCTCAAGACGGGCACGCCGCCGCGAATCGACGGCCGGACGATCGACTTTTCGGTGCTCGAAGAGCAGCCAGGCGACCTCGACCCGGTGCCGGTCTTCTCGTTCCTTGGCCGTGCCGAGCAGCATCCGCGCCAGATTCCATGCTGGGTCACGCACACGAACGAGCGCACGCACGACATCATCCGCGGCGGTCTCGACCGTTCGCCTATGTACACGGGCGTGATCGAAGGGGTGGGGCCGCGCTATTGCCCCTCGATCGAGGACAAGATTCACCGCTTCGCCTCGAAGGAGTCGCATCAGATCTTCCTCGAGCCGGAAGGCCTGACAACGAACGAGTTCTACCCCAATGGGATCTCGACGAGCCTGCCGTTTGACGTGCAGCTTGAGCTCGTGCATTCGATGCGCGGTCTGGAGCATGCGCACATCCTGCGCCCCGGCTATGCGATCGAGTACGACTACTTCGATCCGCGCGGACTGAAGGCTTCGCTCGAAACCAAGGCAATCAACGGCCTGTTTTTTGCGGGCCAGATCAATGGTACGACTGGCTACGAAGAAGCGGCGGCGCAAGGCCTGCTCGCCGGTATCAACGCAGGGCTGCAGGTGCAAGGCAAGGATGCCTGGTGCCCCCGCCGCGACGAGGCTTATCTCGGCGTGCTGGTCGACGATCTGGTCACGCGTGGCGTTTCCGAGCCGTACCGCATGTTCACGAGCCGTGCCGAATACCGTTTGAGCTTGCGCGAAGATAATGCGGATATGCGTCTAACGGAAATCGGCCGCGAGCTCGGCGTCATCGATGACGTTCGCTGGGACGCGTTCTGCCGCAAACGTGACGCTGTTTCACGTGAAACAGAGCGGCTCAAGGCCACGTGGGTGAACCCCAGGACGCTCTCCGCTGAAGAGGCGACCGCGTTACTCGGCAAGCCGATCGATCGCGAGTACAACCTCGCAGATCTGCTGCGTCGCCCGGGCGTGAGTTACGACGGTGTGTGCGGCCTGCGTGAAGGTGCCTGCGCACCCGAAGCCGCGCTCGCTGACGATGAAATTCTGCTCGCCCAGATCAAGGAGCAGATCGAAATCGGCATCAAATATCAGGGCTACATCGAGCGCCAGGCTGACGAGATCGAGCGCAATGGGGCGCAAGAGAACACGCGCTTGCCGGAAGGGATCGATTACGCGGAAGTGCGCGGCCTTTCGTTCGAGGCGCGCCAGAAGCTGAACCAGTTCCGCCCCGAGACCATCGGCCAGGCGTCGCGCATTTCGGGCATCACACCCGCTGCGATCTCGCTGCTGATGGTGCACCTCAAGCGTGGCCTCGGCCGCCGTCGCCAGAGCCCGGGTGAAGCGGGCGATGTGGGCACCGACTCGACGCCGGGGGCGCAATGACGGGCCGCGCAAGGCAACCCGGCATCACAGACCGCGACGCACTCGCTCGTCTGCTGAAAGAGGGCGCAGAGGCACTGGGCGTCGAGTTGAGCGAGCACCAGCACGAGCAACTGCTCGATTACGTTGCGCTGCTCGCAAAGTGGAACGCGGTTTACAATCTCACGGCAATCCGCGACCCGCGCCAGATGCTGATCCAGCACATTCTCGATTCGCTCTCGATCCTGCCGCATCTGCCGGCGCGCGCTGAGGCGACGGTGCTCGATGTCGGCTCTGGCGGTGGCCTGCCGGGCATCGTGCTCGCGATTGCGCGTCCGGACTGGGAGATCACGTTGAACGACATCGTGCAGAAGAAGTCCGCATTCCAGTCGCAGGTCAAGGCGCAGCTCGGTCTCACGAACCTCTCGGTCGTCACCGGACGGGTCGAATCGTTGCGTCCCGGTGTCGAAGTACCGAAAAAATTTGATCTGATTGTCTCGCGGGCATTCGCGGATCTCGCCGATTTCGTTACACTGGCCCGTCACCTCGTCGCTGACGGTGGCGCGATATGGGCGATGAAGGGCGTGCGCCCCGAAGGCGAGATCGAGCGCCTGCCCGCCGGAGCGAAGACGCTGAACACGATCCGGCTGAGGGTTCCGATGCTCGATGCGGAGCGCCACCTGATTGAGGTATCGGTTGAGCCGGTCGCCGCGGCCTGAACGGCCCGGCAATAGCCAATCGTCCGAATGGCGCACCAGATGCGAGCGCCATAACGTAAACAAACTTTTCAAGGCAGTAAAAGGGACACACGAAAGATGGCAAAAATCTTCTGCGTTGCGAACCAGAAGGGCGGCGTCGGCAAGACGACGACAACGGTCAATCTCGCCGCGAGCCTCGCATCGCAGGGACAACGTGTCCTTCTCATCGACCTCGACCCGCAGGGCAACGCCACGATGGG
>NZ_DATJWR010000290.1:0-7558 GCF_035501035.1 Paraburkholderia sp. | reverse complement strand
AACGCCACCACGGCTTCATAGCCGTTGATCATGACGGGGCGAATCCGCGGCCGGCGATCGATCATGACTGGCACCTTTGGTGTTGGATCAGCGCGCGTCGAGTGGATGCTCTTGCAGAAACGTCCGAAGTGCTTCGTTCATGCGTGTTTGCCAGCCTTCGCCCGTTGCCCTGAACACTTCGACAATGTCCGCGTCGTATCGCATTGTCAGCTTGATCTTTGGATTCTCGAGCGGTGGCCGCCCGATGCGTTTCGGGGGCACCATTTGCGAATTGCCCATCGCATCAGGCCGCGTCGGCGTGACGATGCGTCATGTCGCCACGGCCCGCAAGCAGACCGTCAACAGAGATGTCCTCGTCGATCTCGTCCCAATGCAGCCCCCCTGCGCTGATTTCGTAATGCAGCCGCTGCTCGGGCGTTGCGTGCAAGAGTCTCGGAAACCAGGCAAGCGGAACGCCGAGCGTGCGCCCATCCTCCAGCTCCACCCACATCGCGAAATCGTCGAACCGCAGCTCTCTAGCTGAAGTGCTCATTCCACCTCCTTTCGATCAGTTCGCGGTTCTGTTCCACCGCATCCATCAGCAGTGCCTGCTCCTTCGCCGAAAACCCTGAACTGCTGGCCACACGCACGTCGGGATAGAGCCAGATCTTCGCCACACTTGAGCCCAGCTGGGCGTGAATGTGAACCGGCTCGCGCGGGTCGCCTTCATTCGAATAGAAGAAGAACCGGATACCGTTGTATCGAAAGACGACAGGCATTGACAACCCCGCATAGATTGCAATTATTGTACCGTCAATAAGTCAGTGCCCAAAGGAGTTTCTGACGGTACAAAAAGGCGCGGCGCAGCGCCTCACGACGAGCTGCCCGTGACCATCGGAATTCAGCCGGAACGCAAACCGCACTGGCAGCTTATGCTCCAATCGGCTCTTTCGGTGCCGCGACCGGCGCGCTGGTAAGTGTGTGACGCACGCTGCGGCAGGATGCGCAGCAGCGTGACCCGCTCCTTGCACGCCCTTCTCGCGTCTCACACGAGGCCTGCAGGGAAAACAGCACACCTTGCGTCGCGCAAACGCCCGTCAAGTCTGAACAAGCTCAAGCCCCGGCAGGTTGTAGTTGATCGTCTGCGCGGCGATCGCGAGCGGCACGCTGATGATCTGCGGGTGCTTCATCGCGTCGGCGTCCGACATGAACGCATCGGATGCGCCGATGTTCACCTTGCCCGCGATCACCTGATCGATCCCGGCCTGAGAACCGGTTGCGCCGACGGAGAGCCGCACGTCCGGATGCGCCTTCGAATAAGCGTCGCGCCAGGTTTCGAACAGCGGCGCGAGCAGTGTCGAGCCGGTTTCGGTCAGCGTCACCTGCTGCGCATGCGCCTGCCGATCAGGCTGGCAGCCGAAACGAGGCAGTTTTGCGCAGCGCCAATGCCGAACTCGCGCGAGATCAGCGGCAACGCGACGTCGGTCATGAACACGACGAAGCCTTCGAAGAACTTGCCGGCCGCTGCGAGCGACCAGATGCGCCATTGCATCGCCGTCATCGGCGAGCGCAGCAGCCGGGTACCGTCCGGCCAGACGGGGCATTCGTCGATGTATTCCTGCACCGATTTCGCGCCGGCTCGGGACGCTGCGACAACGGTCGCCGTTTGATCCGCCATGTCAGGGATTCCTCGGTTATTCAGTACTTGCGTCGCTGGTCGGCAACCTGATCGGGGGCGCCCAGGCAACCCCGTCACGGATTCTAGGAATCGATTGATGACGCTTCTGTGAAAAGCTGACGCAAAGGTTGTCATACGACGGGGGGCGGCGGGCTCAACCGCCCCCACGCCGAGCGGAGGGAAGGAGTCGTTCGACTGCAGCCCCAGACACCGCTGCGGTGTCCACTACTGCCTGTTGACCGGGCCTCAAAGCGCTCGCTCAGGGTTGCGCCGGAAATTGGCCAGGCTGAAGGAACAGGTCAAACCGGTCCTCCATGTGCCACGGTCTGCTCGCGGACCGGGCGCTCACGGCGCGGGGTTGAGGCGGCTGAGCATGTGCGCCACAAGCTCCCTGACCAGGTCATCGTCGTCGTTGCTCATCCCCTGCAAGTCACGGATCAGCTGATTTTTCAGGAACGGATTGGCGTCGGCAATCTTGTACATGGCAAGGATCGCCGACATGCGCACCTTGTAGGCATCGTGTGTCAGATTCTCCCGGACCTTGCGGTAATTGCGGATCGGCTCTTCGGTGCCGTGTGTCGCCGGCCCGTAAATGGGAACTGAGTAGATGGCCGTCCTGGAAACGTTTCTGCCCTTCCCCAGATCGAATTTCTTGCCTTCGACCAACAAGTACTCACGAGACAGCTTCATCCCGATGAACTGGAGATCCTGAAGGGTAACTTCCAGATCGCCACCCGAAGTCGCGTCTACCCAGAAGTCCGATTGGACGGTCACAGTCGCCCATATCGATTGCGCGGGAGCATCGTCCGCCAGTTTGTTGAACGCGGCCTCCTGCTGCGTCAGGGCCTCCTGCAGCGCCGGGTCGATTTTCTTCTTCCGGAGATCGTCATAATTTTCCTTATGAATGTGCACTTCGGGCGGAAAGAGCAACATGAGCCCGAACTGCAGCAGCAATCCCGGGGCTTCCTCGGCCAGGAAGCGCCCCGCGCTCCTGAACCGGGACGCCTCGATGCCGATACGCGCCGCGTCCCCTCCGCCTTCTCCGACCGGCGGCGTCTCCACTTTTGGCTGGGTCGCCGGACCCTCGCCCGAAACGGCTTTTGGGTCCGAAGCAGGATGAGTGGCCGGCTCTTTGCCCACTTGCACAGGTTTTGCCGGCGGAGCGTCGCCGCCCGGTTTGAGCTCTGTCTTTCCCGGAGTCTCCCTGGTGGCGGCCTGGCCTGCGTCCTGCTCCACTTTCGCCGCCGCCTCTGCCGCGTCCGCTGCGGCCTTGTCCTCCGTGGCTTTCAGCTTGGCCTTTTGCTTCGAGCTCATGCCACGTCTCTTGGGAATGTTGGGATCGGCGTGCTTCACCCGCAGCTGCTCGGCCTCGTCGATGAACTGCGTTTCCGTCTGCGGCTTGGTATCGGGGATGCCCTGACCGGGCCGACCCTGCCGCGGCCCCTTTCCGGGCACGCGCGTATTGTCCCAGGGCAGGCGCGCTCCGGCGCTCTCAAGCCCCGCCCGCATCTCCTTCTCGAAGGCCTCGACGTTTGTTTTGCTGCGCGCGCGGATCGTCCAGACGTCCGCGGCGAGCTTGCGGCTCCATTTGTTCCCCGCGGCCACATACTCGCCGAAACGACCGGCGATGTCGTCCACCGTTGTCTTTCCGACTTTGAGGAATTCGCCTGTCGTGGCGTCCCGCAAGACATAAACGATCTGCGTCTGACCGCCCTCGAACTCCAACGCCTTGCGCCACGCAGAGTTCGTCAGGTCGATCTCGATATGCTGCTTCGATATCACAATCCTGGGAGGTCCCCGCTGGATCGCCGGCGCCGCAAGCGGGGAGGGCGTGGCAGTGCCCGCGCGCGCCTGCTGCTCGGAGGAATGCGCCGCGTCCAGCACCGGCGCCCCGGCAAGGTCGCGGTCGTCGAAGGCGGCCTGCTGGATAACGTGGGTCAACTCGTGAAAAAGGATCGCGTGTCCCTCAGCCGTCGCGGGATCGATCGCGCCGTCTCGCGCGACAATGTGCCGGCCCAGGGTGAAAGCCGGCGCGCCGACCGCCAAAGCCGCCGCCTCCGCCTTTGGGCCGCAATGCACGCGAACTTTCCCGAAATCGTGCCGGAAGCGTTGTTCGGCCATGTGGCGCGCCCCGGGCGCGAGCGGCTCGCCGGGCACTCGCACGAACGGTTCGGCGACTCCATCGTCCTCACGCTGAAATACGGGGATCGTGCCGAAATCCCATGCGGGGCCATGCGGCGTCGCCTTGTTCTCCACCGCCGGTTGGACTGGTTGTTCGAGCTCCGCCGGCTTCTGCTGGCGCGCCGTGCGGTTGGTCGAAACGTCCGTTCCTTTCGCCTGTGACCTGGCGATCTTCGGAGCAAACATGGCCGCCCTCCCGAGGAACCTGACGGGCTTTGATTTTAGCCCTTCTACTGTTGTAGATCACCGGCAGCCTTGAGGGTACGTTCGGTGCAGAGGGCGCGAGGTCAGCACGCCGTTATCGATTCGCCCCTTCCTTTGGGGGAATCGTTGCGTCGCCCTTGAGCGGCGGCCGACCCATATGCGCCGCTCGCAAACGGCACAACATCGACATCCCCCTCACCTTCCCCGCGGCAAACAGCCGTCGGCTCCGATCGGGCATCAAACACTCATTGGGTGTACTCAATGCGCAAAACTGATTGGCATGCCGCCGTCCGGATGCGCAACCGTGCCCATCGGAATGCCGTAGATCGCACTGAGCGTGTCGGCGCGCATCAGTTCTGCGGAAGGACCGTGCGCGAGCAGGCTGCCGCCCTTGAGCGCGATAAGTTCGTCGCAGAAGCGGCCCGCCATGTTGATGTCGTGCAGCACGACCACCACGCCGATGCCTCGTTCCTCGCTCAAGCGCCGCACCAGCGCGAGCACTTCGATCTGATGCGCGATATCGAGCGCGAAAATCGGTTCGTCGAGCAAAAGGCAATCGCTGTCCTGCGCGACGAGCATCGCCAGCCACACACGCTGACGCTCTCCGCCCGAGAGGCTGTCGACGGCGCGATCGGCAAAGCCCACCACGTCGGTCTGCTCCATCGCTTCGAGCACTTTGCGCGTGTCGGTGCATGAGAAGCGGCCGAGCGCACCGTGCCACGGGTAGCGACCGAGTGCGACCAGTTCGCGCACGGTCATGCCATCGGCGGACGCTATCCACCTTCGACAACGTGGCACAAGGACGGCACGCCATTTGCTCTGACACGCGCCATGACGTCGCATTGACGTATGCCATCAAGGTCACAAAAAGGACCAGACATGTCCAGTCAGAAGAAAAGTCGCAGGCGTGAAAAGAGGACGAACGCGTTGCCCAAGCCCGCCGAACGTGCGGAGTTGCTCACCGGGCAGCGCCGTCTGAAGATGGCGCGCTCACCACACGCCTACGTGCGCGGCAACACGGCCCAGTTCTACGAATGGATCGTCGAGGCGAACGGCGACTCGCTGCCACACGGCCCGGCAATCTGGATTTGCGGCGACTGCCACACGGGTAATCTCGGACCCATCGCGAATCAGGATGGCGAGGTCGAAGTCCATATCCGCGATCTCGATCAGACCGTGATCGGCAATCCGGCGCATGACCTCATCCGCCTCGGGCTCTCTCTCGCCACCGCCGCGCGCGGCTCGTCGCTTTCCGGCCTCACGACCGTGCATATGCTGGAGGCGCTCGCAGCAGGATATGAATCAGCGTTCAGGCCGAAACAGAGGAAGGCGAAATCGCCTGATCGGCCCGAGCCGGTCCATCTCGCGATGAAAATGGCGGTACGCCGCTCATGGCAGCATCTCGCGGAAGAGCGTATCGAGGATCTCGAACCGACGATTCCGCTTGGCAAGCGTTTCTGGCCACTCACCCGCGACGAGCGAAAGGCTATCGACGGACTCTTTCGCGACGACGTCATTGCGAGTTTGCCCACGGGCCTGCGTGGCCGCAACGACACGGGCAAGGTCGAGGTGCTCGATGCGGCGTACTGGGTCAAGGGCTGCAGTTCTCTCGGCAGGCTGCGTTATGCCGTGCTGCTCGATGTGGACGGCGGAGTCATCGAAGGCGACGATCTGTGTCTCATGGACATCAAGGAAGGCGTGAAAGCGGCCGCCCCGCGCTATGAGAATGCGTCGATGCCTCGCGATAACGCCGAACGCGTGGTGGAAGGCGCACGCCATCTCTCACCCTTTCTTGGTGAGCGCATGCGTGCGGCGCGCATGCTCGATCGTGCAGTGGTGATTCGGGAGTTGTTGCCACAGGATCTGAAACTTGAAGTCGACGAACTCGACAGGGAGGAGGCGCGCAAGGTCGCGTTCTATCTGGCGGCAGTGGTGGGTAAAGCACACGCGCGTCAGATGGATGCGCCGACCCGACGCGGTTGGCTCGCCGAACTTCGCCGCGGTCGCTCGAAGACCATCGATGCACCGCTGTGGCTATGGACCAGCGTCGTCCAGCTGGTGAGCAGTCACGAAGCCGGCTATCTCGAACATTGTCGACGCTACGCCACGGGCGTGAATTGATCGCTGGTTCCTCTTCGAGGCCGCCAGCCGTCGTAACGCCTGAGCTGAGTTTTGAACCGCCTGTGATGAAGCCCCCGCAGGCCGCCCTATCTGATCACCGTGAAGATCGGCGACAATTCCGCTTTCATTGCGTTGACGAGGTCATTGCAGTCCAGTCGCCTGAATGACGTCAACGCAAGTCAGTCACGCAGCCGGAGGAGTGAAGTGGCAATAATCGGAGTCATGGGTTCGGGCAAGGCAGAATGGCCGGATCTCTCGGTACCACTCGGAAGATGGATAGCTGAACGCGGATTCGACCTGCTCACCGGCGCAGGCCTCGGCGTGATGCTCTCTACCGCTCGCGCGTTCTCGACCACGGATGGGCGCAAAGGCCGCTCCATTGGGATTATGCCAAGCGAAGCACATCCCACACTTGGCTTCGCGCCGCTCCCCGGGTACCCCAATCCCTATATCGACTTGCCGATCCTCACACCGCTGCCACGCAAACACCCGGATGCACCGGATGACGCGTTGAACAGAAACTACGTCAACGTGCTGACGAGCGATGTCGTGATCGCCCTGCCAGGTAGCCAGGGCACATTGGATGAAATCCAGTTGGCCGTGCGCTTTGCCAAGCCGCTGATTTGCATCGGACCAGCCAACGCCTTTGAGGGCGTCCCGCCTGGTACGAGAATCGTCTCTGAACTCGCAGACGTATACGCGTTCGTGCTCGCGAAAACAGGAGCATTCGAGCAGCTTTGACAGTTCGGCGCGGGTCGCGCCGGCACGCATCAACCGCCTGAATCCGTATGCACACTATGTCGGCCGAATGTTCTGGTTCACGCGGAAGAGGTTGTCAGGGTCGAACTCGCGCTTGATTGGCAGACAGACGCGAGTAGTTGTCGCGGAAGCTGGCCCTCACTCGCTCCTCGCCCTCCTCCATCATGAAGTTCACATACGCCCCTCCGGCCGAATAGGGATGCAATGCGGTCTGATAGTCGCGAGCCCACGCATTGATTCGATCCGAATTTGCGGCATCGGGGTCGACACCGGCGAACACCGCCGCCCAGCGTGCATCCCGATAACTGAACGCGGTCTCGTTGCGGCCCACCCTGTGCGCGGCTCCGTCTATTGGATAGAGGTGCATGGTCGAGTGCATCGTCGGAAGCCGTTCGGCGTATTCAGCGTGCAGCGCGTGTATCGGCCCGGATTGTTTGGACACGGTTTTGGGACTCAGGCGGCCTGTTTAAACATCCGTGCCTGACGGGCTTCGATGGGTGACATGAAGCCCAGTTTTTCCAGCCGCCATTCTCGGTTGTAACGATCTTTGAAGTCAACGACAGCGTCACGAACTTCATCAACATTCCTGAAGATACGCCCGTGAATCGTTTGTTCTTTCATGGTCCGATTGAACCG
>NZ_DATJWR010000289.1:0-43838 GCF_035501035.1 Paraburkholderia sp. | reverse complement strand
GCCATCGTTGCATGAGCCTATGCCCGAGCAGGATACGCAACGTAGTAATGGAATCAGGAACGTGGCGTTGAGCGCGCTGGACTGCCCCGGGGGATGTAATCCGGGGGAAGGGCAGGCAGCGCGCGTTCGGGGAAGTTTTTTTTATCGCGCTCATCTGCGCGCATCCTGAGTCGCTGAGCCATCAGAAACCCATACGCAGCGATACTCAGTGTGGCGTGATGGTGAAAGCCACGCCAGCCTCGTCCTTCATAATGACCGAGCCCGAATTCCTGCTTCAGGTCCTGATAGTCGCGTTCGATGCGCCAGCGCATCTTGGTCACGAACACAAGCTGCTCAAGTGTCGCCTCCCCGGGAGCGGTAGTGAGAAAGTATTTGAGCGGCTCCGTATCGCCATCAGGCCATTCAATGAGTAGCCATTCTTCGTCGCGAACGGTACTTCGCCAAGTGTCGCGATGTGCGGGGCGAACCCGTACGGCGGCAAAGCGTGAGGAAAGTGCGGCGTTGCTGCCTTCCCGCCAGGTGACGGTTTGCCAGGCGTTCACGGGTAATTGCATGGCCAGTTCCTTCACCGCGATCGGTTCGTGTCCGGGCGCACGACGCAACAAGGTTGGCGGCTTGCCGCGCCCGCTCCATGGCTTGGGTGGAAGTGGTGCCGTGCCGGGCGCCCACACTGAGGTACCAGGCCGGATCCCTATCGCGTACAACAAACCCAGTTCCGATACGCCATCCCGGAAAGCGGTTTCATCACCGTACCCGGCATCGGCCAGCACGATGCCAGGCGCAACGCCGGATGCCATAGCCTCGCGAAGTTGTGCCAGCGCAATCTGGGGCTTGGTCGCGAAAGCCAGATCGTCGGGAATGCCTGCACGACGTGCACGGTCGCGGTCGTCATACCATTCCTTCGGGACATACAATTGCCAGGCAACCGGCAGGCTGCCGCGTTGCGTCGCGATCGACAGGCTCACGGCGATCTGGCAGTTATCCTGTTTGCCCAGTTGCCCACAATATTGCCGCGCTACGCCGACCGAATGCTTGCCCTTCTTCGGAAAGCCCGTGTCGTCGATAATCCAGTAATAGCCAGCCTCTTCAGCAGCGTGCAGGCCTAACGCGGGCATCACCCATTCGCGTACCCGCTCCAGGACCGCCCGGTCAGACCATTCTGCCTTGGCCACAAAATGGTGGAGTGACTGGTGCTTCGCACTCGCGTGCAGTGGATCAATGTGCGCGGCCATCGGCTCAACGCTCTTGCGTGACAACGGCATTACCAGGCCCGAACAATAACCCTTGAGGCCGGCATGGCGATCGGCGTGCCCTAACGCCTGCGCCAGATGATTCAGATACGCGTCAAATTCGTCCACATCTTCGCTCATCGCGATCGCCCGAAGTCTGTATTATTCAATACTACCAGGTATCGCTTCGCTGCAAATGGATTTTGTGACACAGTAAGACTAGGGTTATACATACCCTCCCAATTCAATTCATTTGCGGCAGGATGGTTGTGCCCGCACGCTTTGACCCGTTCCAATTCCCGATTCTGCCCAAGGGAATCAACGTGGACTATCCGCTTTCGGCAGAAAACAAGGCGCTGTTCGCGCATCCGAACGATCAGGCGCTCGACTGACGGATTGACGGCAAGACGCGGGGCAGGGACGCCGGGCAGGGTGCCGCGTTCCCTGTGTTTTGCCGCTCAACATCACACTGAAGGCAACGCCAGGAAGCCCGAGAAGTTCATCTGCCGCGACTGCGGCGCCCATGCGGGCAGACGCTCCCGGCCACGCGTCTGCCCATTGCGCATTGGCGCCCTTCAGTCGATCTTCGCGCGAACGACGCGGCACGCAGCAAGATCCCATGCGGCGCAGCCAACGCTCTTGAAGAAGACGGGTGCGTCGGGCTCGAGGTCTTTGCTGATGGCGTCGCCCAGCGAGTTCACTTTTGTCCAGTCGAAGCCTGCCTGAATCAGATCGCCCGCTTCGTACTTCGCACCGACCGGGTCGTCCACGACGATGAAACTGCTGTCGACCGTCGCTTTGCCCACTTCCGCGGCATCGGGAGTGAACGCGCCGACACCGACGACAAGGCGCCCGGCTCGAGCCGGTACGGCGTAGACGGGCGTTTTGCTCGTCGTGACAGTGACCACGACATCGACCGAGTCGAAGATACCGCCTTCGAGCGCGCTGAGATTGGGGATGACGCCGGCCATGCTCTCGACGAAGCTTCGCGTGCTTTCCTGCGACGATCCCCTCACGAAAATGCGCGCTTGCGGAAACAGGACCGAGAACGCTTCCACGTGGTTCGCCCCCTGCGTCCCTGTTCCGATGATGAGAATCTGCTTCGGCGCAGTGGAGTGGAGGGTCATGATGCCAAGCGCGCTGACCGCGGCGGTCCGGCGTCCGGTCACCGTGGGGCCATCGAGCACGAACAGCATCTCGCCCGTGAGCGAGTCGCACGCAATCACCTGGCCGTGGATGGTGGGGAGTTGGCGCTTGCGGTTGTCCGGACACACGTTGACCAGCTTGTGGATCGCGATATCGCTCGCGCTGGACGGCATCGACAGCATGACCCCGCCGTTCTGCAAGGGCACGCCCAGACGCTCGGGACTGACGATCTTCCCGGCGGCGTACTCCACTGTGGTCTCGCGCAGCACCTGGACTAGCGTTGGATAGTCCAGCATTGCGGCAGTGGCGTGTGCATCGAAAGTTCTGGGGTGCAGTGTGGTCATGGCTACGGTCGCTCGCCTCGTTAGCGTCATCGGTGAAGTGGATTGAATTTAAACCAAATGTGGCTATAATTCAATCCAGAATTGCCGTGCACACCGGAATGTGGCTAGATGTGGAGCCAATCCCCATAGGAATCGGTCTGGTTTTGCCTGCATCTCGAAGTGGTATATTGCAAACCAATGTATCGAAAGGTCGAACATGGCTTCCGCACGAATCGATTTGCCCGCGAATTTCCGGCCCCTCCAGATTTACGAGCAGGTTTCCGAGAAGATCCGGGCGGAAATCCAGGCCGGCAGGTATCTCCCGGAGTCGCGCCTGCCTTCCGAGCGCGAACTGGCCACCCTGTTCGGTGTCGGGCGTCCGGCCGTGCGCGAAGCGATCGGCGCACTCCAGAACGAGGGGCTGGTCGTCACGCGCAGAAACTCGGGCACCTATGTTTCGGAAAATGCACCCGAAGTGCTCGCACGGCTTGCCACGCCATCCGCGATTGCCGACGCGGGCCTTCAGGTGGACTACAGCCCGTCCGCGACGCTCGACGTTCGGCTGATTCTCGAGCCCGCCATCGCGCGCCGGGCAGCCGCACACAGGAAGCGCGACGCGCTCGCGGAGCACTATCTCGCGCAAATGGAAACGCTCACCGACGTTGCCGATGCGGAGGAGCGCGCGCTGTGGAATAACAGTGACCGCCTGTTTCATCGGCAGCTTGCGGTCATGACCGGCGACGCGCTCCTTGCGAAGCTCGCTCAGGAGATCGCCGAAACCATGGATCAGTCATTGTGGAAGCGCCTCAAGGATGACGGGATCTATGACCCCGCGCGCATCCGGCTCTACGTCGCCGAGCACCGGCTCATCTACGAAGCCATCGTGACGGGCGACGGCGACGCGGCCGCTTTCTACGTGGAGCAGCACATCCATCGCGTGCAGCGCGATATCGCGCCTGCCTGATACACCCCATACCTTTCACGACCCACGCAAAAAAGGCGCACGCGGAATGACCCGTCGTGCGCCCGAAACCCCGGTACAGGGGGAGAAGCGCTTCAGCGTACGAGGAAGCCGTATGTCAGGGGATCGCGCTCGTCGATGATCCATTGCGCGAAGCCGCAGATATACGCTTCGCCTTCGACTTCGGGTATCACGGCGGGAATGCCCTTCACCGAAGTCTCCTTCAGAACCCGGCCTTTGAAGACGGTGCCGACAATGGACTCGTTGACGATGGTTTCGCCAGCCTTCAATTCGCCACGTTGATACAGCTGGGCGACACGGCCGCCGGTTCCCGACCCGGTTGGCGAGCGGTCCACTTCGCGATCCGCGAAAACGCAGCAGTTCGCCTGCGTGGAGCCCGGATGCCGCGGCTTGTTGGCGATGATCGTTCCGTAGATGTGGTTGATCTCGGGGATCTCCGGGTGCTGTACCGGAAATGCCTTGTTCGCGGCTTCCTTTACCTCGGCCCCGAAGCGGATCAGCTGCTCGACGGCCGCCTCGCGAACCGGCAGATCGAAAGGCTCGCCGTCGACGTAAAAGTAGAAGGCGCCGCCATAGGCGATATCACCCGTGACCTCGCCGAAGGTGGGCGTTTGAACCGTCACGTCGCGCTTCCAGAGGAACGACGGCACATTCACGAAGCGGACCGTGCCGGCATGCTCGCCGTCCCATTTGACGAAGGCCTCGATGAAGCCGCAAGGCGCGTCGATGCCAACCCGGGTCTCGGGAATCGTTCGCTGAACCCAGCCCAGCTCGACGGCCGCGGTGGACAGCGCGATGACGCCGTGACCGCAGTGGTCGCTGTAGCCTTCGTTGTGCAGGAAGATCACGCCGAAGTCCGCGCCCGGGGAAACCGGCTCGGTGAGATAGCCGCCGTACATGTCGGCGTGCCCGCGCGGCTCGAACATCAAGGCGCGGCGCATGTCGTCGGCGTGCTCCTTGAGCCACGCGCGGCGCTGGACGATAGTGTTCCCCGGCAGGCGCGGCAGGCCGCTCGTGACGATGCGGAAGGCCTCGCCGCCGGTATGAACTTCGACGGTCGAAATGGTGCGGGTCGGTTTCATGTGCGTTGAATGGCTACACTTGTGGGAGACTTACTGAGCATACGGCACAGGAAACCCGTTGCGAATCACGTAGACCGTGGTCGGCGCGCCCACCAGATCGCCCTTTGCGTCGAACGAGTACGTGCCCGCTATGCCCTTGTACTGTTCCTTCGAAAGCTGGGCCATCAGCTTCGTCTTGTCCGTCGTCGTGCCCGCCTTGACCATGGCATCGGCCAGAAGCTTCACCCCGTCGTAATAGTTCACGCCATAGACCTGCGGGTCCGTGCGCCAGGTGTCGTGGTACTTCTTCAGAAACTCGCGGCCTTCCGGGGTTTTGTCGAGCGCGATGCCGCCTTGGGCGCAATACACGATCGAGGCCGCATCGCCGGCGACCTTGCCCATGTCCGGCGAGCAGATGCCATCGCCGCCGAGCAGCTTTGCACGAAGACCGCGCTGGCGCATCTGCTTGGCCATTGGCGCGCCCTGGGCTGCATAGCCGCCAAAGAAGATGACATCGGGATTCTTGCCCTTGATTGCCGTCAGGATGCCGAGGAAGTCGGTTGCCTGCGAATTCGTAAACTGACGGTCGACGATCTCCAGGCCGTTGGCTTTCGCCACCTGCTCGAATTGCTGGGCAACGCCCTGACCGTAGGCCGTTCTGTCGTCGATGATGGCTGCGGTTTTCACCTTGAGCGTCTTCACCGCGAACTCCGCCATCGTTCCACCAAGCTGCTCGTCGCTTGCACCGATGCGGAAAATATTCTTGAACCCCTGGCGCGTCAACGCGGGATTGGACGCAACCGAAAGGATGGGGATGTTCGCATTGTTGTACACGCGCGATGCGGGGATCGAGACGCCGGAGTTATAGGGCCCCATGACAGCGACAACGCCCCGGTCGGTCAGATTCTGGGCGACCTGAACACCCACTTTCGGGTCGGCCTGGTCATCCTGCGAATCCAGTTTGAACGTCACGGTTTTTCCGGCGACTTTGATGTTCTGCCTGTTCAATTCGTCGATGGCGAGGCGGGCGCCGTTCTCATTGTCCTTGCCATTTGCTGCCTGCGGGCCGGTAAGAGGTGCGGAATGCCCGATGACGACGACTTCCTGCGCGTGTGCCGTGATCGCGCCGAACGCCGACACGGCGGCCAGGGCGGTGAGAAGGTGCCGCATGGTTGGGTCTCGCTAGATTGGTTTTGGAAAGACCAATGTATTTCAATAGTGGTTTCATGGCAAGCAGTTTTCTCAAGAAAACCGGTATCTGGTTTTCTTTATAACCAGATCATGGGTCTGCCCGGTGGCAGTAAGGGCGACGGGATTTGTGAGATAAGGACGGCAGCAGCGGGGCCACGTTGGGCACTCGCCAGAGTCAATTGACATTCCCGAATGCCTCGGGGAAAACTCAAGACATGCGTCCATCAAAGATCGATCTGAATCTCTTCACCGTTTTCGAAGCCGTCTATCGCACGCGCAACCTCACGCGCGCGGCGGAGATGCTGTTCATTACACAGCCGGCCGTGAGCAATGCCCTCGCGCGCATGCGCAAGGCGTTCGACGATCCGCTTTTCGTGAGCACACCGGCCGGCATGATGCCCACGCCGGTTTCGGAGAACATCATCGGCCGCGTACGGGAGGCGCTTCAGCTGCTCGATTCGAGCACCCATGCCGGTGAACGCTTCGATCCGGCTTCGTCGCAACGGACGTTTCGCCTGAGCATGAACGACCTGACCGAGGCGTTGCTGCTTCCCGCGCTCGAAGAAGTGCTGCAGCGCCAGGCGCCTGGCATTCGCATCGAGAGCTACTTCACGACGCGCCGGGACGTTCCCGAAGCGCTCGCCAGCGGTGCGGTCAATCTCGCGATCGACGCTCCGCTAATCGACGATCCCCACCTCGAGCAGGAACCGCTGGGCCGGGACCGCTACGCGTGCATGGTGCGCCAGGATCATCCGTTCGCGAAGAAGAAGCTCACGATCGACGATTACCTGCGGCTCGGCCATATCCACGTCTCGAGTCGCCGGCAGGGGCCGGGCCTCGTCGATACCGAGCTCAACAAGCTCGGACTCAGGCGGACCATCCAGACGCGCGTTCAACACTATCTCGTCGCGCCATTGATCGCGATGCGGACCGATCTCGTGCTGACCGCGCCGCTCATGCTGCTCAAGCGTTATGACGCGCGTATTCTGGCGCTGCCGTTTGCGCTTCCCGATCTGGAGACGCATGGCTACTGGCACCGCAGCGTCGCGGGGGACCCGGCTCACCGCTGGCTGCGCGAGCAGATTGGCCGCCTCATGCGCAAAGCCAGGCAATAGAGGGTGTCACGAATCGTTATAGCCGGGTATCAATATAATAAATTTCCTGAATGCCGGCGCGCTCGCTATCCTTCCACTCATATTCAGACGAGGATGGCATGGCGGAACTCTATCTGGTACGGCATGGGCAGGCGTCTTTCGGCGCCGAAAACTATGACGAGCTTTCACCCTCCGGGCGCACCCAGTCATTGTGGCTGGGTGAATACTTCGCGCAGTCGCACCTGACGTTCGATCGTGTCGTGACCGGCACGATGCAGCGGCACGCGCAAACCGCTTACACCATCCTCACCGGCATGCGAGGCCAGCCTGTCGAGGTCGTGCAGGACGCGGATCTGAACGAGTACGATTTTCACGCGCTGTTTTCAGCGCTCGGCGAGAGCGGGCTTGCGCCGGGCCTGCTGGCCGAAAGCTCGATGAAGCCCTTCTATAAGGGGCTCAGACAGGTGTTGCAGCTTTGGTCCGAGGACCGCTTGCCTGGTCGCGTTCCCGAGACATGGGGGCAGTTTCAGGAGCGTGTCGAGCGGGCTCGCCTTGCCATTCAGCGTTTGGGCGGCAAGCGGGTGCTGGTGGTCAGTTCGGGCGGCCCGATTGCCGTTTTCGCGCAGCAGGTTCTACAGGCGCCGGCAGCCGCCGCAATCGCGCTCAACATGCAGATCCGCAACAGCAGCGTGAGCCAGTACGTCTACAACGACAGCGCAATGTCGCTGGTCACCTTCAATACGTTGCCTCATCTCGAACACGCCGAGAGGCGCGAACTCGTCACTTACGGTTGATTCGAATCCGGTTGCCCGCACCATCATGAATGCAAGTCTTCAGTTCGACGTCGAAAAGCTCACGCGCTATCTGGCGGCACACGTACCCGGCTTTCGGGGGCCCATGTCCGTCGAGAAGTTCGCTGGCGGGCAATCGAATCCCACATTCCTGCTCGAGGCGCAAAGCGGCCGCTATGTGCTGCGCAGGCAGCCGCCAGGAGAGCTGCTCAAGTCCGCACATGCCGTGGACCGAGAATTCCGCGTGCTGAGCGCGCTCAGCAATACGCCGGTGCCCGTCGCGCAAGCGCTGCATCTTTGTGAGGATCGCGAAGTGATCGGCAGCCTGTTCTACGTCATGAGCTACGAAGAGGGCGAAATCTACTGGGACCCGTCGTTACCCGCATTGCAGGTTGGCGAACGCGGGGCCTTCTACGATGCGCTGATCGGCACGATGGCGGCTCTCCACGACGTGGATGTCGATGCCGTCGGCCTTGCCGACTATGGCCGCGCGGGCAGCTACTTTGCGCGCCAGATCGACGTCTGGACGAGGCAGTATCGCGCGGCGCAGACCGATGAGTTCGATGCCATGGAAACGCTGATCGCATGGCTGCCGGCGCACTGTCCGGCCGAAACGGGCAAGGCTTCGCTCGTGCACGGCGACTTCCGCATCGACAACCTGATTTTCCGTCGCGGCGCGCCGCAGGTGCGCGCCGTTCTCGACTGGGAACTCTCCACGCTCGGCAATCCGCTGGCCGATCTCGCGTACTTCTGCATGTGCCTTCGGCTGCCTCCTCGAGGCCATATCATCGGGCTCGCGGGGCTGGACAGGGCCGCGCTCGGCGTGCCGGAAGAAGCCGCGATCGTCGAGCAGTATTGCCGGCTGCGGGGTATCGGAACGATCGAGAACTGGCATTTTTACCTCGCATTCAGCTTCTTCCGGCTTGCAGCCATCGCGCAGGGCGTGAAGAAGCGGGCCATGGCCGGCAATGCTTCGAACGACAAGGCGCGCCAGGTTGGCGAAATGGCAGGAGTACTGGCGGAAATGGGTGTCGAACTGATCTGAAGGCAGGCGATGAACGCGTGAACCGGAATACATCGAGGATAGTCGTGACTACTAATTTATTTGATCTGCAAGCCAAGATTGCATTAGTCACCGGCGCGAGCCGGGGCATTGGCGAGGAAATTGCGAAGCTGCTCGCGCAGCAAGGCGCGCATGTGGTCGTGTCGAGCCGCAAGCTCGAAGACTGCGAGGCGGTTGCGCGCGGAATCCGGGAGGCGGGCGGCAGCGCCGAGGCGTATGCCTGCCATGTCGGGCGTCTCGACGACATCCACGGGATCTTCCAGCACATTCGCACACGGCATGGCCGGCTGGACATTCTCGTGAACAACGCAGCGACGAATCCGTATTTCGGCCACATTCTCGACACCGATCTTTCGTCGTTCGAAAAGACCGTGGAAGTCAACCTGCGCGGTTACTTCTTCATGTCGGTGGAGGCGGGCAAGCTGATGCGCGAGCACGGCGGCGGCGCGATCGTCAATACGGCCTCGGTCAATGCGCTGCAGCCCGGCGACAAGCAGGGCATCTATTCGATCACGAAAGCCGCCGTCGTCAACATGACGCGCGCGTTCGCAAAAGAGTGCGGGCCGCTCGGCATTCGCGTGAATGCCCTGCTGCCGGGCCTGACGAAAACACGCTTTGCCGGTGCCTTGTTCGAAGACCAGGCGATTTACGAAAACTGGATGACGAAGATTCCGCTGCGCCGCCACGCGGAGCCTCGCGAAATGGCAGGCACCGTGCTTTATCTGGTTTCCAATGCGGCGAGCTACACCAACGGGGAGTGCATCGTCGTTGACGGTGGCCTGACGATTTGATCGTGGGAAGCGACGCGCTTCACCCACGCGCGCATCGCATGACATTCATCTGAATTTTGAAGGAAGAGCAAGATGGACTTTGCCTATAGCCCTAGAGTCGAAGCGCTGCGTGCACAGGTGCGCGCGTTCATGGATACGCATATCGTGCCGCGCGTGCGCCAATGGCACGAGGAAGTGAGCGCGGGACAATATCCCGTTTCGTTCATGGAGGAGCTGAAGGAAAAGGCGCGTGCAGAGGGCCTCTGGAACCTGTTCCTGCCGCATCTGCGCGACAACGAGCCAGGTACGCGCCTGACCAATCTCGAGTACGCGCCGCTTGCCGAGATCATGGGGCGCGTGGCGTGGGCCTCCGAGGTGTTCAACTGCAACGCGCCGGACACCGGCAACATGGAACTGCTTCACATGTTCGCCACGCCGGCCCAGCGCGAACGGTGGCTCGAGCCGCTGCTCGAAGGCCGGATCCGCTCGGCCTTCGCGATGACGGAGCCCGCGGTGGCTTCTTCGGACGCGACCAACATCACCACGTCGATTCGCCGTGACGGCGACGACTACGTCGTCGATGGGCGCAAGTGGTTCATCACGAACGCGGCGCACCCGAATTGCCAGCTGTTCATCGTGATGGGCAAAACCGATCCTGACGCGTCGAGCCACCGTCAGCAAAGCATGATTCTCGTGCCGCGCGATACGCCGGGCGTCAAGGTGATCCGCAATATCACGGTGGTCAATCACACGGCGCCGGAAGGCCACTGCGAGATCGAGTTCAAGGGCGTGCGCGTGCCGCGCTCGAATCTTCTCGGCGAAGAGGGCAGCGGCTTCGCGCTCGCCCAGGCACGCCTCGGACCTGGGCGCATTCACCACTGCATGCGCTCGATAGGCGCGGCGGAGCTGGCGCTCGAACTGATGGTCGAACGAGCCCAGGCGCGCACCGCGTTCGGCAAGAAGCTCTATGAGCACGGCTCGGTTGCGGAGTGGATCGCGAAGTCGCGTATCGAAATCGATCAGGCAAGGCTCTTCGTGCTGAAGGCCGCGTGGATGATCGACAACGTGGGCGCGAAGGAGGCGCGCAAGGAAATCGCGATGATCAAGGCGCTCGTGCCGGCTGTGCATACCGCCGTGACCGAGCGGGCCATACAGGTGTTCGGCGCGATGGGCTTGAGCCCCGACACGCCGCTCGCCGACAGCTGGACCTGGGGGCGTGCGCTGCGGTTCGCCGATGGTCCGGACGAGGTGCATCTGCAGAGCATCGCGCGCATGGAGATCAAGGCGCGGCCCTATGAACCGGGCCGCGACAATCCCTACCTGACGCCGGCGGCATAGGGCGCGGCCAGGTTCCAGAGCGTCCCGGCGCCATTGCCGCCACGAGTGAAAGGGCCGCCTGGCGCGCGGTACGCCAGGAGGCCGCCGGCCGTAGCCGCGCGTGCGGGACATCGCGGCCGCGCGCGCTTGACGAAGCCCGGCTCGCCCGAGCGACGCTGAACGGTCGAGCTGGTTGCGTCGAGCGTCGAGCGTCAAGCGTCGGGACGTCGCGAATGGCGAACCCCCGGTCAGGGCAAGGTTTCTCGGGATGACGTTTTCACAATATTCCTTCCATATCGAGCCCCGCCGGTGGCCGCGGCCAGTCGCGCTGCACGTCGAAGCCCTGCATAAGGTGCCTGATGACCGTCCGTTCGCCCGGCCGGGGCAACTGCCGGGCCGATGCCTCGCAATCTCATGAACACCCGCCCGTAAACCCTGCATTTCGGCCGATTAACCGCGGAGCCGGTACCCGACAATCTGTTGCTACGCGAGGTGGGCTGCATAGGGCGCCTACTGGTCGAACGACGAAACGGTATTCGTCACCACTCGCGACTTGTCGAGGCAGATATGTCAAGCAGCATTACGATTACTGACGAACTGATTGCTGAAATTGCGGACCGGATGGCCGACGAGGGCCAGAAGGTGTCACCTGTGGCCATCTGGTCCGAAGTCCATACCGGGTCGGTAGTCGCCGTGGCTGCGGCATTGCGCAAGTGGCGCGAAGCGCGCGCGCCGCGGGTGCCGCAGGTCGTGGAGCGTCCGGCTTTGCCGGAAGCCGTTACGGACACGATGCACGACGCGCTCGAGCGGCTGTGGACGTCGGCGCAGGACGAGGCTGAACGGGCGGTGGCGCGGCGTCTCGCCGCAATGCGTCAGCGCGTCGAGGACGCCTGCAGCGAGCGCGACGACGCGCTCGCGGAACTGCAAACCACCGTCCAGGAACTCGATGCGCTGCAAAGTCAGCTCGATCAAATGACGAGCGCCTACGACGCGAAGGTCGATGCCGTGGCGGGTCTGGAGGAGGACATCGCGCTCGCGGTGCAACGGACCGACGCCGCGGAGAGCCGCGCCCAGGAGCTTGCGGAGCGCGTTGCGGGCCTTCAGGCGGAGCTGGAAGGCGCGATGTCGGAACTGGCCGCGCAGCGTGAAGCGCGTTCGAGCCAGGGGCAGGGGCAGGAAGGGGCAGGCGTCGCAAACGAGGAAGAGGCGGCGACTACGGCGGCAGATGCGGTGGACGCAACCGAGCTGGACGAATCGGAGCGCGCAGCGCTGCAGGCGGCACATTCGGAAGCTGTCGCTCGCCTTGAAAGCGAGCTGGAAGCGATTCGGGCGGCGCTGCAAGCCGAGCAGGAAGCGCACGCAGCCCGGCGGGAAGAGGTTGCCGGCGCGCAGGCTGAACGAGATGCCGCCGCGCTCGAACTGCAAAATGCGCAGACGCAACTCGCCAGCCTGACCGACGAGCGCAATGCGGATGCGTCCGAAATCGCGAGGCTTTCGGCAAGCTTGTCCGAGGCGCAAGAGCAGGCAAGCATTGCGCAGCAACGCGCGGCCGAACTCGCCGAGAGCGCGGCGGCGAGCGAAGACGCTGAGGGCGTGGAAACGGCATCGTCGGCGGGTGTCGACCCGCAAGCACTCGAGGCGTTGAAGGCCCAGCTCGCGCACGAGGCGCAAACTCACGCTGCCGCGATTTCCGAAGCGCGCGAGAACATGAAGAAGTGGTCCGAATACGCGAACGGACTGAAGCAGCAATTGACTCAGGCCAACGAAAAGATGATCGTCGCCCTTGCACGTGGTGCAGGCGAGGCCTCGTTGAGCCGCCGGCTCGTCACCGAGCTGAGCCAGGTCAGCCCGGAACATGAGCTGCTGCGCAAGGACGTCCAGCAGCAAGTGGTCATCGAAGCGATCAGCGCCCAGCTCGAGCAGCAAGGCTACCAGTACGATGCGAAGACGGGCATGGTGTCGAAGCTGAACACCGAAAACGCGGCCGCATGACGGCGCCAATGGCGACGCAGGCAGTTGCACCGCCATGGGTGTTGGCGTTCGCCGACGAAGAGGCTTGTACGGCATCCAGCGTGAAGCCAGTCAGCGCATTGCGGTCAGTCGAATGACCGCATCGTGACGGTGGGGGACCGCGGTTGGCGGTCTCCCTCGTCGCCGGTCCTGGCGCGCTCGTTCAGGTTAGCCGCTGGTCGCTGCGGGAATCGAGTAAGGTTCTCATTGGTAGCGGCGGCCGAGCGCAGGAAGGCGATCCGGATGGCCAGCCGGCTGAAGAGCCGGGGGGCTGAAGTGTCCGTGCAGGACATCGGTCGTGAACCGCTCATGATGTTGTCTCGTCGTGCTTAACGGAGACGAAGAAATGGGCACAAGCGATGGCTACGCGGCGAATCGGGCGGTTCTCTATGCGGCATCGTTGATGCTACTCAGCTCGTGCGGGGGCAACTCCTGCATCGGGTTGGGCGAATGCGGCACAGCAAGTGGGCCGCCTCCTGTGTCCATATCGGGCACGGCCGCCACCGGCAAGGCGCTCGCCAATGCCACGGTCAGCCTGAACTGCGCACAGGGCGCGGGGACTGTGCTTTCCGACAGCGGCGGAAACTACGCCATCTCGTTCAACGGCGCTCCACCTTGTATCGTCACGGCGACATCGGCAGGCACGACGCTGCATTCCGTGGCGTTTGCTGGCGGCGTCTTCAATACGACTCCCGAAACCGAACTGGTGCTCGTGTATCTGGCGGCACAGCTGGGCACGAGCGAAAGCAGCTTGATTGCAAACTTTGCAGGCAACGGACAGTTCCAGAGCGTGCTGGGGAGCCAGTCCGACGTGCTCGCGGCGCAGTCCGCGGTGGTCGCGAATCTGCAAAGTGCCTATTCGTTGACACTGGCAGTGCCGGCATTTCTGACTACGCCATTTGTCACGGGGCAGGCGGGCGTGGACAGCGATCTCGTGGCCCTGCAGAACGCCGGCGCGATCGATTCCAACGGTATGCCCGGCGGCGCCGCTGTTTCGCAGCTAACTGCGGCGGGGCAGGCACATCCGCTGGTTGTCGCATCGACATCTTCGTCCGGATCAGGGGCCGGGGTTACCAGCATGGGGGCGGACCGGTAGCGGTTGGTTGTCGCGGTTGGCCAAGTGCGGGGTGCAATGAATCCAACGCGCCTCATGAGCGCATCATGCGAATCTCGATACGCAAGGCGGCAAGCCGGAGCGCCACCTTGCATGGCGCCGGCTGGATTGCTGGTGCCCTCTTTTGTTGAGGGCCCAGCAGTGGACTGCGCGTCAGTGCCTCGTAACGCCGATAGCCACGATTTCGTATCCGGGATCGGCGTGCTCGTTCGCCACTTTTTCCGCTTCCTCGAACGACAGAAACGACGTGGCTTCTCCTATCGCCGGTGCCATGCCGATGTCGCCGTCCTCCGCGGTGCAGAGGAACTGCTCGCCGGTTTTCACGACGTAGACGGTCATCATGTCTCCCTCCATGGTTTGCAGGGGAGTGTTCAGTCTAGCAGGCTGGAAGGGGTGCGCGCGGTTCGCCGGGTATTTTCCGTCATATGCCCGCCTGAGCCATGCCGGCCGCGATCCCGATTGTCGGAGCGTGATTCGAAGATCGCGTTCGCAAACTGATACTCGAATCTACATGGCCACTTTACCCAGGCACATCGCCGGGGAAACCACACCATCGAAAACGCCGCGGACTGCTTCGCTCGCGGGCCTGGCGCCGCACTGCCGCCAGAGTTCGTTACAGAGCCGATTGCTGCACCGGTTTGACCAGATGATCGTTGAAACCTGCAGCGCGGGTGCGCTGAGAGTCTTCGGTTGGCAGTCGCCCGCTATGGCGACGAGCCGCCATAGCGAAGCTGCGGGATGGCGCGGATTTTTTTGCGCGAGTTCGTAGCCGCTTATGCACGGAAGCCCGATGTCGAGCAGCGCCACGTCGGGGAGGAAAGCCTCGGCACGCTGGATCGCGTCCTGGCTGATGTAAGCCACGGCCAGCGTGTGCCCCTGCAAGGCGAGCAACGTTGATAAGGAATCCGTAGCATCATGTCCAGTCCGTCTCTCTTCTTCTGGTACGCGGCGGCCGTTGCGCTCGCCTCGCGCCGCGATGGCACAACGAAGGCACAACGAGCGAAGCCCCCCTCGCGAGGCTCAGGATTACCCACAAATTGTTCGTAATTCTGCGATGGGATGGCTTGTAAACGAAGACGGCGGATGTTAACTTTGGAGCCGTTCATGATCTGTGATGCCGGGCGTTGTCGGACACCCCTGACCTCGATGATTGGGCAAGTGAAGAGTTTGGTGCTGCCGAACTTGGCGACGCTCGCCTGACCAGACGGCTCGTGATGCTGGCGCGCAGGCTTTCGACGAGTCCTCATTGCTCTTTTCCGCAATCGTTCAATGTTTCTGAGCTGAAGGCGGCTTTTCGGTTTTTCGATAACCCGCAGGTGGATGTCGATGGCGTGCTGGGTGCGCACATTGGTCAAACGCTTTGTCGCATGCAGCAGGTGCCGATCGTACTTGCGGTTCAGGACACCACTGAGTTCAATTTGTCTCATTTGCGGGCAACCGACGGTCTGGGATATGGCTCCGATCCACACGTTCGTGGTTTCCTGATACACAGTCTGCTTGCGCTCACGCCTGAGGGGCTGCCACTCGGCGTGATCGGCCTGAAGACGTGGATACGTAGGCCGGAGGAGTTGGGCAAGAAACATCTGCGCGGGCAACGAAGCGTACAAGAGAAAGAGAGCGCGAAATGGCTCGAAGGTATCGAGCAGCTGGGCATACTCAAGACACACTGTCCGCATACGCAAGTCATCGGCGTGAGCGATCGCGAAGGCGATGTCTACGATGTGTTCCTGGCACGGCGGCCTGCCGGTGTCGACTGGCTGGTGCGCGCGTCGTGGAATCGACGCGTTGCGCACCCTGATCGATATTTGTGGGAAACCGTGCTCGCCTCGCCAGTGATTGGAGAAACGCAACTGCAGGTGCCTGCGCGCGAAAACCGACAGGCACGCACCGCACGGCTGGTTGTGCGATGCATGCCCGTACGCCTTCGTCCACCGCAAAATCGTCGTCGCGAGAGGCTTCCCGAAATTGAGGTATTTGCGATTCATGCGTTGGAAACGAACGTAGACAAAGGAACAGAGCCATTAGAATGGCTTCTGCTGACTTCGGTGCCTACCTATACGCAAGCACAGGCACTCGAGCGTCTGGCATGGTATGCACGCCGACGGACGATTGAATCGTGGCATCGTGTGCTTAAAAGCGGCTGTCGCATTGAAGCCCGCCAATTTGGCAATGTCGAACGATTTGTACGCGCCACCGCGTTGTTCGCCGTAGTAAGCTGGAGAATCCTGTACGCCATGCTGCTTGCACGGCTTGATGGAAACCTGTCATGCGAAGTATTGCTGCAGCCAATTGAGTGGCAGGCCCTGTACTGCCGTACGCACGGTAGTACCGAAATGCCCGATGAACCGCCCTCACTCGCGCAGGTGATTTTGTGGATCGCCAGACTCGGTGGCTATCTTGCCCGAAAGCGTGATCATCCGCCGGGTCCTACCGTCATCTGGCGTGGCTTTCTTGTTCTGCATGAAATTACGATGATGTACCGAATATTCAGGCAGAACGAATAGAACAATTGCGTTACTTGTGGGTAATCCTGAGCTCGCGAGGGGGGGCTTCGCTCGCGCGAGGCGCGTCGGTCACACGTCGATGGGACGATCATGCTCGCCCGCTAGCGGTTCCAGACCGGTCGTTTCCAGGCCCGTGGGGGCGGACAGCCAGTACGGTCGGCGCCCGTAGTAGTCGTGCAGCTGTGTGCCCCACGTTTGATCGGCCATCGAAGGCCAGTGGTCCTTGTCGAATCCGGGGTCGTCCTTGATGCGTTGCGCGGAGACATCGACGCGGAAGCACTTTTGCGCGGTGTCGAGCGTGAGTGCGCCCCAGGGGATCGCATGCAGCGTGGTGCCCATGCCGAGGAATCCGCCTTCCGATAGCACGGCATAGGCGACCCGGCCGCTGCGTACGTCGAGCATGATGTCGGAGATCTTGCCGACGTGCTCGCCGTCGGAGGACATGACCTTGTCGCCGTCGAGCGTCGCCGCAGCCATGATCTCGGGGCCGGGACCCTCACCGACGCCGCCGCCAACAATATTCACACCGGTACCGGCTGATTGGGATTGGGATTGAAGCGTAGTCATTTTGAACTCCTGTCTTTGGTGGAGACCTGTGGAGCGCAATTTGTATTCCGCATGCCCGCTCCGCGCTTGGCGTCCTCCCGGTGGCGGGCTCTTCCGTTTCAGCTACACCCTGTAAAACTGCGGCGTTTCTGTTCAAAGCTCCTTTGATTGCCGGCTTCCGGGCGGTGGAGGCACGCGCGTTGCTGTCGCCTTCGCAGGCATCGCAATCAACTGGCAGAGGCACCCCGTGGCAAGAACCCAACGGAGCACTGAAAAAGCCGCCGGGACTGGCACAGGCGGGAGCGCGCTCGCAGTGCAGGGCGCCAACGCCCGACTTTGTCCGGAAGACCTCCCTGCCGGCCTGCGCTATGTCGACGACTCGCATAGCGGCTATACGCGCAAGTGGACGGGCAGGGCATTCGTCTATTTCGACCGCCAGGGCAAGCGGATCGAGCAGGCAGCCGAGATTCGCCGCATCGACGCGCTCGCCATTCCGCCCGCCTATACCGATGTCTGGATCTGCCCGGACCCGCGTGGCCATCTGCAGGCGACGGGCCGCGACTCACGCGGGCGCAAGCAGTATCGCTACCACCCGCGCTGGCGCGAAACGCGCGACGCGAACAAGTACGAGCGCATGCTGGCCTTCGGCGCGGCGCTGCCGAAGCTGCGCGGCCGCGTGGCGCGCGATCTCGCGCTCGACGGCATGCCCCGAAACAAGGTGCTCGCCACGGTGGTGCGCTTGCTCGACCTGACGCTGATCCGGGTCGGTGGCGAGGAGTACGCGCGGGAAAACCGCACGTATGGCTTGACGACGCTGCGCAAGCGGCATCTCGAAGTTTCGCCGGGCACGCTGCGCTTGCGGTTTCGCGGCAAGAGCGGGATAGCGCACGATGTCGAAGTCAGCGATGCACGCGTGGCGCGCATCGTCAAGCGCTGCATGGATCTGCCGGGACAGGATCTTTTCCAGTATCTCGATGCCGACGGCTCATGCCATTCGGTCAGCTCGTCGGATATCAACGAGTATTTGCGCGAGATCACCGGCGCCGATTTCACGGCGAAGGACTATCGCACGTGGGCGGGCAGCGTGTTCGCCCTGGCGGCATTGAGAGCGCTCGACTGGGAGACGGTGACGCAAGCCCACAAGCACGTCGTCGCGACGATCAAGGAGGTCTCGCAACTATTGCGCAACACGCCGGCGGTTTGCCGCAAGTGCTATGTGCACCCGGCAGTGATCGAGGCCTTCGAAGCCGGTGAACTCGCACAAGCGCTTCCCGTTTCGCGCCGACGCGGCCTCAAGGCCGACGAGGCCGCGCTCGCGGTTTTTCTCGAGAAGGACGCGACGCGCCGCGCGCGCGAAGCGGCGTGCAAGAAGCGCGAGGGCGATGCCCGGCTGATCGGGCTGCTCGCGCAATCGCACGCTTGACCTGTGCTCGGACTAACGGGCACTGGAGTTGCGCTTACGCCCGCATGCGGCTCTACACGGCCGCCTGGTGGCCATTGCCTCTCATTCCCTCCCATTACCTTCTACGCAGATCGAGGACCTCGCATGATTGGTGTCGTCATTCCCGCGCACAACGAAGAATTGCTGCTTGCGTCATGCCTCGTCGCCGCCGTGCAGGCTGCGCGACACCCCGCACTCGGCCGCGAGACGGTGCGCGTGCTCGTGGTGCTCGACGCCTGCACGGACGGCTCGGCGGCCATTGCGCAACGCGCGGGCGTGGACACTTTGACCATCGATGCCTGCAACGTGGGCGTCGCGCGTGCAACGGGGGCGCGGCACATGATCAACGAGGGCTCGCGCTGGCTTGCGTTTTCCGATGCCGATAGCCGGGTCGCGCCCGACTGGCTGGCCGCGCAACTGGCGCTCGGCGTCGATGCCGTATGCGGACCGGTGATGGTGGACGACTGGAGCCACCACCCCGCCCGCACGCGCGAAGCGTGGCAGCGGCGCTATCGCGACGCCGACGGCCATCGCCACGTGCATGGCGCAAACCTCGGTGTTTCCGCGCAGGCGTACCGACGCGCGGGGGGCTTTGCGCCGCTCGCCTGCGGCGAGGACGTCGCCCTCGTCGAAATGCTCGGCGCGACGGGAGCGGTGATCGCATGGAGCGCCGCCCCGCGCGTCTTCACGAGCGCGCGTTTGGACGCGCGCGTGCGCGGCGGCTTCGGCGACACGCTCTCCGCGTGGGCGCGCGGCGAAGCCGGAGACGAAGCCGCGCATGCGCTCGCCGCGCCCTAGAGCAGCTTGTCGAGCGTGATGGGCAGCTCGCGCACGCGCCGGCCGGTGGCGTGGTACACCGCATTCGCTATCGCGGCGGCCACGCCCACCACGCCGATCTCGCCCACGCCCTTGGCACCGAGCGGATTCACCACGTCGTCATGCTCGTCGACGAACAGCACGTCGATGTCGCCGACGTCGCGATTGACCGGCACGTGATACTCGGCGAGGTTGTGATTCATGATGCGCCCGAGCGTGTGATCGAATTGCGCGTGCTCGTGCAGCGCCATGCCGATGCCCCAGACCACACCGCCCGAAATCTGGTTCGCCGCCGTTTTCGGTTTGACGATGCGGCCCGCCGCAATCGTGCTTACCACGCGCGCCACGCGAACCTGGCCGAGCGTCTCCTCCACGCGGACCTCCGCGAACACGGCCGAATGCGTCGCCATCGAATAGCGCTTCTGCGCGTCTTCGGGCTTGAGCGTGACCACCTCTTCCAGCGTTTGCATGCCCGCGTGCGTGAGCAGGTCGGCAATGCGCACGCGCGCGGCGTTGCCGCACAGGCGCACTTCGCCGTCCTCGACCGAGAGCGATTCAATCATTGCAGAGGCATCCAGATTGGCGAACGCGACGCCGCCATGCGCGCCCAGCAATTGCGCGAGCCGCGAGCGCAGCCGCGTGCATGCGAGCGAAGCGGCGCTGCCCACCGAGGAAACCGTCCACGAACCGCCCTGGATCGGCGCGGGCGGCAGCGCCGTATCGCCAGGCGCGAACTGCACGTCCTCGATGCGCATGCGCAGCGCGTCGGCGGCGATCTGCGAAATGGCGGTGTACGCTCGGTGCGGTTCTCGTGCGTGAGGACCAGCAGTACGCCGGGCAACGCCTGCGCGGCGCTGGCGTCGATGGCCACGATCTCCCCGCGTGCGATCGCGGCGTTGACGAGCGCGCCGTGCACGAGCCCGGCGGCGTCGAATTCGGCGGCGTAACGCGCGCTGCCGGTGACCTTGCTGCGGCCGTCCACGCGAGACAGCGGCGTGCCCATGCGCGCGTCGAGCGGCGCGCCGGATGAGGGCTCGCCGGCGCGGCGAGGGTCGAAGGCGGTGTTCATGCTGAGTCCTCCCCGCGGGCTTGTGCGGATAACGGCCGCGATTCGTGCGCACGTGCCAGCTCGAACGCGCGCACGATCGCGTGGCGCGCGAGATCGACCTTGAAGCCGTTGCCGGGGCGCGGGTCGGCCTGCGCGAGCATGGCGTCGGCGTAGCGTGCTATGGCGCGCGTATCGTCGGCGGCGCGGCCGATGAGCAGCGCCTCCGCTTCGCGGTCCCGCCACGGCCTGTGAGCGACTCCGCCCAGCGCGCACGCCAGGGTGTGCATCACGCCATCCTCGATCCGCAAGCCCAGCGCGACCGGCACGAGCGCGAACGCGAACGCATACGACTGGCGATCGCGCAGCTTCAGATACGTGAAATGCCGCGCGTAGCCTTCGTGCGGCAGTTCGACCGCGGTAATGAGCTCCTCGTCGGCGAGCGTCGTCTCGCGGTGCGGCGTGTGGCCCGGCAGGCGGTGCAGCGCGTCGAACGGCAGCGCGCGCATGCCGCGCCGGCCCGCCACATGCAGCGTGGCGTCGAGCGCTTCGAGCGCCACGCACATATCGGACGGATGCGTGGCGATGCAACGCGCGCTCGCGCCGAGAATCGCATGCATGCGGTTCACGCCGTCGAGCGCGCCGCAGCCGCTGCCGGGCGCGCGTTTGTTGCAGCACGTGGCGGTGTCGCAGAAGTACAGACAGCGCGTGCGCTGCAGCAGATTGCCGCCCACGGTGGCGGCATTGCGGATCTGCGCGGACGCGCCGGCGAGGATTGCCTCGGCGAGCAACGGATAGCGCTCGCTCACGCGCGCGTCCCAGGCGAGCGCGCTATTGGTCACGAGCGCGCCGATGCGCAGGCCGCCCTCGGGCGTGGCCTCGATGTCGCGCAGCGGCAAGCGCGTGATGTCGATGATCGCGGTGGGACGCATGACGTTCTCGCGCATCAGATCGACGAGATTCGTGCCGCTGGCGAGGAATTCGGCGTCGGGCGTGGCATGGTGCAGACGCACGGCGTCGGCTACGCTTTGCGCGCGCGCATAGGAGAAGCGGTTCATGGTTCGTCTCCTTCTCCCTGATCCGCCTTTTGCGCGCAGCGCACGGCGTCCACGGCATTCGCGATGTTGACGTAGGCGCCGCAGCGGCACAGATTGCCGCTCATCTGTTCGCGGACGTCGTCGCGGCAATGCGCGTGGCCCTCCGCGAGCAGCCACGCCGCCGAACAGATCTGGCCTGGCGTGTAATAGCCGCACTGAAACGCGTCGTGATCGATGAAGGCTTGCTGCAGCGCGTGCAGTGCTTCGGCTGGTGTCTGGTCAGCAAGGCCTTCGATGGTCGTGATTTGCGCGCCGTCGTATGCCACGGCCAGCGCGAGGCACGCATTGATGCGCGTACCGTTCACCCGCACCGTGCATGCGCCGCACTGGCCGTGATCACAGCCTTTCCTGGTGCCGGTGAGCAGGAGCTGTTCGCGCAGCAGGTCGAGCAGGCTGGTCCACGGCTCGATGCGCAGCGCGTGGCGCGCACCGTTGATCGTGAGTTCGACCGACACGGCTTCGGGAGATGAACGGGGTTCGATGGCGCGCGCGCCGGTCTTGCGTCGCGCGGGTGCGAGTGACTGTGTGCATGGCGGCCTCATTGCGTGGCAAGGATCGATGAATCGGGAACGACGCGTGCGTTACGGGCGGCCCCTCGCGGCGCTCGCGTTTCGCGGCGTTCAGCGCGGTAGTGCGCAATGATCTTGCCTGCCATGGCGAGTCGCGAGCGAGCGCGCGCGATGCGGAACGTCGCTTGCGCGACGTCAGAACGGCGCGCGCCACTGCCGCGTCGGCTTGCTCGCACGGCGCGAAGGCCGCGTCCGCCGCGTCCGCACGAAAGCACTACATCAAGAGGCCAAGCCCGCGATGCGCATCGAAACTGAAAGCGCCCCAAGGCGCAGTACCGTGTCGCCGCTCTTCGTGATCTCTCCCCATCTCGACGACGCGGTATTCAGTTGCGCCGCGCTGCTCGCCGCGTATCCCGGCGCGCTTGTGTGCACCGTATTTGCGGGTACGCCTGCCAATGCGCGGAGTACGTCATGGGATCGCGCGGCCGGCTACGGCGACTCGACGCAGGCCATGCGCGGCCGCTGGCGCGAAGACGATCGAGCCCTCGAATGGTGCGGTGCCCAGCCGCTGCGGCTCGATTTTCTCGACGGGCAATACGGCCCGCTGCCCGACGTCGCCGCGCTCACCGAAGCGCTCGCCGCGCAATTCGCACGGGTGCGTGGCGCGACGCTCGTCGTGCCACTCGGTGTGCATCATCCCGACCATGTGCGCGTGGGCGACGCATGGGTTGCGCTACTGCGCGCGGGCGGCATGGCGTCCTGCATTGTTTATGAGGATGCGATCCATAGAACGGCGCGCGGCGCGGTGGCGAAGCGGCTGGCTGAACTCGATGCGGCCGGGTTGCCTGTGACACCACTTGGCGAGAACTGGCGCGCAGCGCGGTTCGGTGCGCGCGCTCAGGCGCTGCGGCGCCACGGCATTCGCGCCTACGGGAGCCAGTTGCGCGCATTCGGCGCGGACTTTCCCGCCGATCTGGCCAGAGCCGAGCGCTATTGGCGCGTGGCGCGCGCATAGTGCGGGGCATCACCCAGAATGCTTGCCGTGCTCGTACGGTTCCGGCTCGAAGTCCACTCAGCGCACCGCCGGGAATGCTTGCTGAAGCGCATTCTCGCGTTTGAAGCCGAACGGATGCTGCTCGCCGGGTAGGCGGACTCGGCAAATCGGAAGGGGCAATCGCGGGGCTGCGAGCTCAGCGCCCGCGTTCGCGCCGCGCGACGCTCAGTGGATCGGCGCTCCAGACATCGAGCAGAAAGTCGGCATCTTCCGTGTGCACGACGCGATGCAGCGCGGCACGCTGTGCCTGTGATGCAAAGATGTCGTGCACGTCGCCGCTATCGAGCATCCACGCTTCGCCGCCGTGCCGCCAGTGGCAGCACACGAGGGTGCCATCCGCTTCCAGCGTCGATGTGGCGAGCGCCGCAAGCGCCGGGCAACCCGCCTCGCCCACGTAATAGGCGATCTCGCTCACCACAATCAGGTCGAAGCGCCCAATGGGCCACTCGTCGGGTATGGCAAGACGCTCCACACGCACATGCTCGAACGCCGCGAGCCGCAGGCGCGCGATCTGCACGGCGCGCGGCGCGAAGTCGGCGCACAGCAATGCCTCGCAGCGAGGCGCGAGCGCGGCGGAGAGCTCGCCCGTCGCGCAGCCCGGTTCGAAGGCACGTCGGTAACGGTCGCGCGGCAGCGCAGCGAGCGTCAGCGCGCGCTTGCGCGCCTCGTACCAGCTCGTGCGGTAGCGCCACGGGTCGGCGTCTCGTGCGAATTGGGCGTCGAAGTAGCCGGCGAAGGACGAGGGCGTGCTTTCCATGGCGTCAACGCAGATCAGAGCGACCAGTCTTCGGCGGCAGCAGCGATCTGCTTCGCGAGCGCCGCGAGATCGTGCTCGGCGTGGCTTTGGCGCACGAATACGGGTAGATCGGCCGCCATGCGCGCGAACCAGCGGTCGCGGCACAACGGCCCCGCGCCAAGCGAGCGTGCGCACGCGCGCAACGTGACCTCCACCGCGCTTTCCGTGGCGGCGCGCACGCGTAGCGCGAGCGGCATCGCGTCGGCCAGCGGTGAGGCGTCCAGCGTGTGCGCCGTTTCGCGCAGCAACGCGCGCGCAGCGCAGAGCGCGGTGTCCGCCGCGCCGAGGTGGGCTTCCAGATGCGGGTCGTCGCGCCGCTGCGCCGCTTGGCGTAATCGCACCGCGAGCGCGGCCGCGGCGCCATACCAGCACGCGGCAATGCCCGCGCCGCCATGCCAGAAGCCGCGCCGGCGCAGGTAAGCGCCGCTTTGGCCGATGAGCGTCGCACGCGCATCGAGCACGTCGACCTCCACGCTCTGCGTGGCCGCCATGCCGACGGCTTCCCAGCCGCGCGCCGTCACGGTCACGCCGGGCTGGTCGATGGCAAGCGCTGCCAGCCAGTCGTGCCCATCGCCGTCGACACAGGTCACGAGCGCATGCGTGACGAATGCCGCGCCCGAGCACCACGGCTTGACGCCCGAAAGCGATACCTGATCCCCGTGCCGCGAGGCGAAGCACAGCTCGCTTCGGGGGGGACGCGCTGCCCATACGCCCCAGATTTCGGGCTGCGCGCATCCGGCAGCCGACGCGCGCGGCGTGTCGAGTTCGGCATGAATCGCGAGTGCGTCGGCATGCGCCTCGTAGATCTTCGCGAGCGAGAGGTCATGGCCTGCCAGCCCTGAGAGAAACTGCCAGCGCGCGAGCGTGCGGCCGCTCCCGGGTTGCGGCAGCGACGGACAGTCCGCGACGAGCTGGCGTGCCGCGTCGCCTAGCGTCTGCGCATCGAGCGGCAGCGCGAAACCCCGGAGCAGCGCCGGAAAATCGGGCGCGCCGCGCTCCGCGCCGCGGGTCAGCGTGCGTACGCAAAGGGGCGCGTGTTGTTCCTGCTGTTCCATCAGAGCCCCAGGATGGCGCGCGCCGAATCGGTGGAAAGCGGTTCGCGCATGCGCTCGCTCAACAGCGCCATTTCGTGCTCGCAGCCACAGGCGAGTACGGCGCGCAGGCGGCCGAGACGGGAGTAAAGGACAACGAATCGATCGTCTCCCGGCCGCCCGGATATGGCCAGGTCGTCCCAGTGTTCGACGTGACCCAGATAGTCGCAGCGCTTGTCGTAATGCTCGGTCCAGAAAAACGGCACGCCGTCGTAGCGCGTGTCCTCGCCCAGCATGTTGAGCGCGGCAATGCGAGCCTGCTGTTGCGCGACCCGCCAATGTTCGATGCGGATTTTCTGGGGCGTGGCTCCCGTGCCGTTCAGGGGGAAACGGGCGATGTCGCCCACGGCATAGACGCCTCGGCCCGCGCGCATCGCGGCGTCCACCGTCACACCGCCGTCCTCGTCGAGAGGGATGCCGCTCACGAAGTGAGTCGCAGGACGCACGCCGATACCGGCAATCACGGCCTTCGCGGGGAGCGTGGCACCGTCGTCGAGGGCGACGGCTTCGACTTCGCGCGACCCTTCGAAACGCAAAGCCTTCGCGTGCCGGAATACGACGCCGTTCGCCTCGTGCCATTCGCGGAAGAGGGCACCCACGCGCGCGCCTAGTGGGCGCTGCAGCGGGAGTCCGTCGGGCGCGGCGATCGTCACCTCGACGCCGCGCTTGCGCAGGGCCGAGGCCGTTTCCAGGCCGATGAAACTGTCGCCCAGAATCACGGCGTGCTCGCCGGGCGAGAGCGCATGCAGGATGGCCGCGGCGTCGTCCACACTGCGCAGCGTGAAGACATGACCGAGGCCTGCGCCGGGCACATCGGGCCGCCGGGCCACTGAGCCGCTTGCGATCAGCACCGTGTCGAACGCAAACTCGCGACCGTCGGCGAGCGTCACCCGTTTCGTCGGGACATCGAAGCGCTTGACTTCGGTGTGGTCGATCCGCAGGCGCGGGTCGCGTGCCACGCCTTCGGGCAGGATGGGCGGGACGTCGCTCGGCGCCATCTCGCCCGCGGGTACGAACTTGCTGAGGCAGGTGCGGTCGTAGGGCGCTTGCGATTCGGCGGCAAACATCGTCACCTCGCCATCGAAATCGCCTTCGAGCAGCGTGGCGGCTGCGGCGGCGCCCGCCGCTCCGCCGCCCACGATGGCAAGACGCCGCGCTGAACCGGCATTCGCGCGGGTGACGTGCGGCTTGTGCAGACGTTTCGGCTCCAGTTCGACGAACACGCCGTTATTTTCGACCCGCACGGGGTACGAGAGCAGGCCCTCCAGCGCGGGCGGTTCGAGCCAGCGGCCATCGTCGATGGCGAAAGCCGCCTTGTGCCAGGGGCAAACGATGCGACCCTCGCATAGCGCGCCCTGATCGAACGGCGCGCCCGCATGCGGGCAATCGCCGGTGAATGCGCGAATGCGCCCACTGCTATGCACGATGAGGATCGGCACGCCTTCGATCTCGACGCGGCGCATGCCGTCTGCCGGCAATGCCGCGCTCTCCATCGCCTTGATCCATGCAGCCATTACGTGCTCCTGTCGGTCGTTCCGACAGGAGGCGCGCAAACGGCGTGCCGCAAAGCGCGAGGAATAGCGAAAAGCGCCAAAAAAAGCCGCGCCGTGTCGGCACATCGCTTGCGCGGCAATGGGAGATCGTCCCCAGCACCCGAAGGCGTACCCCAAAGGAGCAACCCATGCCACACCGCAATCGCACCAACGGCAAGCATCCCGGTGCCGACGCAAAGTCGCAAAGCCTCGAATCGCTTCGCGCGCATGCGCAGGACGAAGCGCTGCGCACCAATCAGGGCGTCAAGATCGCCGACAACCAGAACACCCTGCGCGCGGGCGCGCGCGGTCCGTCGTTGCTGGAAGATTTCATCATGCGTGAAAAAATCACGCACTTCGATCATGAACGGATTCCGGAACGTATCGTGCATGCGCGCGGCTCGGCCGCGCACGGCGTGTTTCGGGTGTATGAGTCGCAGTCCGAACTGACGCGTGCCGCGTTTTTGCAGGACCCCGCGAAGGAAACGCCCGTGTACGTACGCTTTTCCACGGTGCAGGGACCACGCGGCTCGTCGGACACCGTGCGCGACGTGCGCGGCTTCGCGACGAAGTTCTACACGGACGAGGGCAATTTCGATCTGGTCGGCAACAACATGCCGGTGTTCTTCATCCAGGACGCGATCAAGTTTCCCGACTTCGTGCATGCCGTGAAGCCCGAGGCACCCGACGAAATGCCCACCGGCGGCACGGCGCACGACACGTTCTGGGACTTCGTCTCGCTCGTGCCGGAAAGCGCGCACATGGTCGTCTGGGCCATGTCCGACCGCGCAATTCCGCGCAGCCTGCGCATGATGGAAGGGTTCGGCGTGCATACGTTCCGCTTCGTCAATGCCAGCGGAAAGGCACGCTTCATCAAGTGGCACTGGCGGCCCGTGCTGGGCTCGTACTCGCTCATCTGGGACGAAGCGCAGAAGATCGCGGGCAAGGACCCCGATTTCCACCGGCGCGATCTGTGGGAGGCGATCGAGCGCGGCGACTATCCCGAGTTCGAACTCGGCGTGCAGGTCATCGAGGAGCGCGACGAGCATGCGTTTGGCTTCGACCTGCTCGATCCGACCAAGCTGGTACCAGAAGAACTCGTGCCGGTGCAGATCATCGGCAAGATGACGCTCAACCGCAACCCCGACAACTTCTTCGCGGAAACGGAGCAGGTAGCGTTTCATCCGGGGCATGTCGTGCCGGGCATCGACTTCACGAACGACCCCTTGCTCCAGGGGCGTTTGTTCTCCTATATCGACACGCAGATCAGCCGGCTCGGCGGCCCGAACTTCCACGAGATTCCGATCAACCGTCCCGTTTGCCCTTTCCACAACAACCAGCGCGACGCCATGCACAGGCAGACCATCAACGTGGGCCGGGCTTCGTACGAGCCCAACTCAGTGAGCGGCGGCTGGCCGAAGGAGACGGCGCCGAAAGACGGCGGCTTCGAGAGCTACCAGGAGCGCATGGACGGCGTGAAGATTCGCGTGCGCAGCGAATCGTTCGCCGACCACTTCTCTCAGGCGAAGCTCTTTTACGGCAGCATGTCCGAACCGGAAAAGGAGCACATTCAGGCCGCCTACGCATTCGAGCTGGGCAAGGTCACGAAGCCGGAAATACGCGAGCGCACGGTCAATGAAATTCTCGCGAACATCGACGCCGGCCTCGCCGCGAACGTGGCGCAGGCGCTCGGCCTGCCAAAGCCGAAGCCGGGCAGGAAGCCAGGCAAGCCCGAACCGGCGAACTCGCCCGCGCTGAGCCTGCTCAATCGTGGGCAGCCCGGCATCAAGACGCGGAAAATCGCCTTGCTCACCGCGCCCGGCGCAGACGCCGATCTGCTCAAACAACTGCGCGACGCCTTCGCGAAAGAGGGCGCCACAGCGCTCGTCATCGCGCCTACGCTTGAACCGATTGGCGAGATTGCACCTGATGCCACCATCGCGGGCATGCCTTCGGTCATGTTCGATGCGGTGTTCGTGCCAGGCGGCGAAAAGGCGACGGAGGCACTCACGCAATCGGGCGACGCGCGTCACTTCGTGCTCGAAGCATTCAAGCATCTGAAGGCGGTCGGCGCGATCGATACGGGCCGGCTATTGCTGGCCGCCGCGCAGCTTCCCGAACAGGCAGCGGGCGTGGCGACCGGCGACGCCGGCGATCTCAAGCGCGTACTCAAGGCGTTCATCGAAACGGCGGGGCAGCATCGCGTGTGGTCGCGTGCGGCGCAGGCACGAGCAGTGGCCGCCTGAAGACGCGGCGTAGTGTGGGGCCGCACGAGCGGCCTCATCAGAGAGGAAGGAACGAGCGAGGCGCGGGGCACGGCGCACCCACGCGCAATCGCGCTTCTGGCGCTACGCAAGAGCGCTTCTGGGCGAGGCGCTGCCGTTCACCTCTTCACTGATCGCAAGTCACCTCGCTCTTGGGCGCGACGATAATCACCGGGTAGGTTCCGCGATCGAGTTCCACGCGCACGACCACGGTAGTCGTGGTGGGGTCGCTATCGTCGTAGACGCTGACCTTCTCGTCCTTCAGCAGCGTCACTCCCGTGCAATTGGAGGCATGGTTTCCATCATCGGAAATTTTGCATTGAATTTCGTTTTCGCTGAGGTAGCGATACCTGTCCCTTTCGGGCGTGGCCAGATATTCGCGTACGCTTTGCATTGAGCCCGCAATACCTGTGACGTAGCCGATAGCGCACTCGCGCTGTGCGTTCGAATCGCCAGCCGATGTCTGGGCTATCGCGAGGGTGGGAACCAGGGCGATGGCGGCGAAAAGAGGCGAGATGATGACGCGCTTCATGATTCTGTTTTTGTCACGGAATTGAGTTGCGCGATTTTAGCGCTATCTGGCGCACAGCGTCTTCGCAGCCCCGCAACCGTGGAGCCGCGCATGCCTGCCTTTCAGTGCGATGGCGATGTCAGGAACTTAGGCGAATGGGCTTATCGGTTGTAAGCTGTCCATAGCGGCCGCCAAGCCCTATGAAGCTCGGGCCGGCCCTCGATCATTGAACGCAAGGTTGGGTAACATGCGCACTTTCGTTCAGAAGCCGCAGGCACGCCACGAGACTGCGACTACGCCCACGCAATCGTCGATACTGGGTCGGCCGAATTCCGCGCGCAGGACCAGGGCAAGCTCGAGCCCCTTCGTGCGCGATGAGGTACTGCCCAACGGCCGTGTGCGGTTGGCAAACGACTCACGCTGAACTACCCATTGCCGAAATTGAGCGAAGCCGCGAAAGCCGATGTCGAGGCGCGTGCGCAAGAGTTCGCTGCGTTGCCGCCCGATCAGCGCTCGACGATCGATGAGGAGGCGGACCGGCGCTTCTGGCCTCTGGCTAGCCGTTTCGCTGGTCGCGATCGGGCTGGACGGTGCGGCGCTCGTGAAGGCATTGAAAGTCGCGGCGCCGGCGGCCAAGGTATTCAGCGAAACCGGCAGCGCGGCAAAGTTCGAGGAGACGCTAGCGAAGGCCACTGAGCTTTCCGAGGGCGTGCGCAACGCGCTCAACAAGCAGGCGAAGGCTGAGGAGGCGTTTACCAGGGCGGCGGAAGACCTCAGCAACTACGTGCGCGTGAAGCTGTACTCGGGCCTCGACCCCATCTACCTGGACAAGGTGAGAAAAGCGGCGTACTACGCGGCCGAGGAGAAAATTCGTGACTTCCAGGTCTTCCTCGCAAAGCTCAAGCAGCAAAAGTTCGCCAAGGCCATCAACTTCGACAATCTGACTGCTGCCGAACTCGAGCAACTCGAGGCGGCGTTCAACACTGGCGTCAAGAACTTCGAGTCGGCCGTGCCTCCCTTCGCGGTCGAAGTTCCGTTCGCGTCCGGCAGTAAAGAGGCGACGTTCGGACCGGGGGTGAATTGCTGCTCGAGGGCGAGCAGCTCTCGTCAGAAGGCGCCAGGCACGCCGAAGTTTTCAAGCAACTCGGGCTATCGCACGCGTACGCGGGGCACGGCGCTGGACGCGACGTGCTCGCGATCGCCAACGAGGCGCTCCAGAACGCTGCCAAGCCCGGCGGCGCGGGCATGTCGAGCATTTTCGCCACCGACGAGGCGATGTTGCGCAGCCTCACGGCAGCACAGGCCGAGGTCGCGGCCGGCAAGGGTATCGAGAGCGGCGCGAAGACACTCATCGACATTCCGGCAACGCCGAACACTGGCCGTGTATTCATCGCCAAGTCTAAAATGCCTGCGGGCGTCACGCCGCTCAACGAAACGCCCCTCACAGCCCTGCCGGACGTCGCCGAAGTCCCCGCCACGCACGTGAGAGCGTTGTTCACCAAGACGGACAAGGGATTCGAGATCTTCGACATTTTCCCGGGATTCAGCCCATGAACCTTCGACTGGCCTACCAGGGGCCGTCAGCGCCCGCGACTCCGGTTGCCGACCCCGACGGCGCGGTCTACTCGCTGGCGGCCGCGGGCGCTAGCGCGGCCGTGGAGTTCGGAGAGCGCTACCGCCTGCCCCTCGACGGAACAACGGGACTTGCCGAGCTATACCAGCAAGTCGAGCGGCTGCTCGCCGTGCTGCGCACTGGCAAGCCGGCGCCGGGCGACGACCGGCTGCGCGCCGATTTGCCCGACGTCCCCGCGACCGCGATCATGCATTCATGGCACTTTCCGTCGTATATGGTCGAGATGCCGGTGATCGCGTTCGCCATCGACGGGCCGCTTACGCGTGTCTACACACGCACGCTCTCGGAGGCGCAGGGGCGCCCGCTAGTGGTCGGCGAGAAGCGTGATCTAGCCGATGCGGTTGTTATGCCGACGGCTGCGCTTCTAGACGAGGCCCAGACCTTCATCGACCGGATTGGCCGCGACGCCGCAGCGCTCATTCAGCGGCGCCGAGATTGAGCAGCCGCACCGCGTTCTCCTTGAGAATCAGCGGCCGCACCTCGGGCTTGATGTCGAGCGTGTCGAAATCCGCAAGCCAGCGGTCTGGCCGGATCAGCGGAAAATCCGAAGCGAACAGCACGCGTTCGCGCAGCAGCGTGTTCGCGTACTTCACGAGCTCCGGCGAAAAATATTTGGGCGACCAGCCGGAAAGATCGATATAGACATTGGGCTTGTGCAGCGCGATGGAGAGCGCCTGTTCCTGCCACGGCCACGACGGATGCGCGATCACGATCTTCATGTCGGGAAAGTCGGCGGCCACATCGTCGAGATAGATCGGTTCGGAGTACTTCAGACGCAACCCGCCACCGCCGCGCATGCCCGAGCCCATGCCCGAGTGACCGCTATGAAACACGGCCGGCAAGCCATACTCGGCGATGACTTCGTAGAGCGGCCACGCGAGCCGGTCGTTCGCGAAAAAGCCCTGCATCGTAGGGTGAAACTTGAAGCCGCGCACGCCGTGATCCTCGATCAGCCGTCGCGCCTCGCGCGCGCCCAGCTTGCCCTTGTGCGGATCGATGCTGGCGAACGCGATCATGATGTCGGCGTTCTGTTGCGCGAAGTCCGCGATTTCCTCGTTGGCGATGCGCCGGCGCCCGATGTTCGCCTCGCAATCGACCGTGAACATCACGAAGCCGATCCCGCGCTCGCGATAATGCTCGATCGTTTCCGGAATCGTCGGGCGGCGGCCCTGTTTGAGCACGGTGCCGAAGTACTTGTCGGCGGCTTCGTCGAACTCCTTCGCGAAGAGGTCGGGCGGCTGGCAACACGACACCTCCGCGTGGACATGCGTGTCGATGGCAACGAGCTGGTCGATGTTCATGCGTGTCTCCTGGTATTTTTAATCGCTGGCGCGCGTTCGCTATGCCGCGCGCAGGTTGCGTACGCACGCATGCAGCAGCGCGTGCAGTTGCTGAGCCGTTTCGGTGTCCATATCGTCGAGCATCGCGCCTTCCACGTGGTCGGCCGCGGCGTCGCATTCGCCCAGCAGTGCATTGCCGGCCTCGGTGAGCGAGAGCAGCACCACGCGACGGTTCATTGCGTCGGGCTCGCGCATGACCCAGCCGTTCGCTTCCATCGTCTTCACGACTTCGTTGGCCGCCTGCGGCGTGATGAACGAGCGCTCGGCGATTTGCGCGTTCGACGAACGGCCGCGCGCGCGCAGCACCGAAAGCGCAGTGTATTGGGGCAGCGTGAGGCCGTGGCGCGCGAGCACCTCGGAAAGCCGGCGCGAAACGATGCGGTCGAGCTGGCCGATCAGGTAGCTCAGGCGCATGGGCGGCACGGCATGCAGGTTGCCTTCGGCGGGCTGCCGCGTGGCTCGGGCGCGCGGCGCCGCGGCGGGAGTCTTTGGTGTCATCGCGTTCAAGGGCTGCTTACGGGGGGTTACGGGGGTTTACGGGTTTGTACCGACGAGATCATATTCTACTTTACATATCAGGTAGCCTGATAGTAAATTGATTTCAAGCCGCGAGTGCGGCAGTGTCCACGGAGATAGACGATGAGTTACGAAGGTCGCTGGAAAACGGTCAAGGTCACGGTGGAAGGCGGTATCGCCTGGGTGGCGCTCAATCGCCCCGACAAGCGCAACGCCATGAGCCCCACGCTCAACAAGGAGATGATCGACGTGCTCGAAACCGTCGAGCTCGATCCCGAGGCGCAGGTGCTCGTGCTGACGGGCGAAGGCTCGGCCTGGACGGCCGGCATGGACCTGAAGGAATACTTCCGCGAAGTCGATGCGGGGCCCGATGTGCTGCAAGAGCGCATTCGCCGTGACGCGAGCCGTTGGCAATGGCAGCTGCTGCGCATGTATTCGAAGCCGACCATCGCGATGGTCAACGGCTGGTGCTTCGGCGGCGGCTTCTCGCCGCTCGTGGCGTGCGATCTCGCCATTGCCGCTGACGAAGCCGTGTTCGGCCTCTCCGAGATCAACTGGGGCATTCCGCCGGGCAACCTCGTGAGCAAGGCGATGGCCGATACGGTCGGCCATCGCGAGGCGCTGTACTACATCATGACGGGCGACACGTTCACGGGCCAGCAGGCCGCGAAGATGGGCCTCGTCAACAAGAGCGTGCCGCTCGCGCAGCTGCGCGACGAAACCGTGGCGCTGGCCGCGAAGCTGCTCAACAAGAATCCGGTCGTGCTGCGCAATGCGAAGCATGGTTTCAAGCGCTCGCGCGAACTCACGTGGGAGCAGAACGAGGACTATCTCTACGCGAAGCTCGACCAGGCCAACCATCGCGATCCCGAAGGCGGCCGCGAAAAGGGCCTCAAGCAGTTCCTCGACGAAAAGAGCATCAAGCCGGGTCTGCAGGCCTACAAGCGCTGAGCGGCTGCATCGAACAGAACGAACGGAGGAGACGAAGACATGCATGAAACCGGCCTCTTGATCGGCGGCGCCGCGCGGCCCGCATCGAATGGCAAGACGTTCGACCGCATCAATCCGGCAACGGGCAAGGTGGCCACGCGCGCCGCCGCCGCCACGATGGAAGACGCCGATGCGGCGGTCGCCGCCGCGGCGCGCGCGTTTCCCGCGTGGGCCGCGCTCACGCCCACGGAGCGCCGCAAGCGTCTGCTCGCCGCCGCCGAGCGCATGGATGCCCGCACGCCGGAATTCATCGCCATTGGCGCGGCGGAAACGGGCGCGATGGCGAACTGGTACGGCTTCAACGTGATGCTGGCCGCGAACATGCTGCGCGAGGCCGCGGCGATGACGACGCAAATCGACGGGGCTGTGATTCCGTCGGACGTGCCCGGCAGCCTCGCGATGGCCGTGCGCCAGCCGTGCGGTGTCGTGCTCGGCATGGCGCCCTGGAACGCGCCGGTGATCCTCGCCACGCGTGCGCTCGCCATGCCGCTCGCGTGCGGCAACACGGTGGTGCTGAAGGCATCGGAGGGATGTCCCGGCGTCCATGCGCTGATCGGCGAGGTGCTGAACGAGGCGGGTCTCGGCGAGGGCGTGGTCAACGTGCTCACGCACGCACCCGAGGACGCACCCGCCATCGTCGAACGCCTGATTGCGAATCCGGCCGTCAAGCGCGTGAACTTCACCGGCTCGACGCGCGTGGGCCGCATCGTCGCGGAGCATGCGGCGCGGCATCTGAAGCCCGCGCTGCTCGAACTGGGCGGCAAGGCGCCCGTGCTCGTGCTCGACGACGCCGATCTCGACGCAGCCGTGGAAGGCATCGCGTTCGGCGCATTCTTCAATCAAGGGCAGATCTGCATGTCGACGGAGCGCGTGATCGTCGACCGGAAGATCGCCGATGCATTCGTCGAAAAGCTGGTTGCCAAGGCGCGCACGCTCAAGGCAGGCGACCCTACGCAGCCCGGCTCGGTGCTCGGTACTTTGGAGAGCGAAGCATCGGCTCGGCGCATACGCGCACTCGTGGATGACGCGCGCGAGAAGGGCGCGGGCCTGCCGCTGGGCTGCGAGGTGAACGGCGCCGTCATGCAGCCTGTGATCGTCGATAACGTCACGCGCGAGATGAAGCTCTATGCCGACGAATCGTTCGGCCCGGTAGTGACGGTGCAGCGCGTGGATGGCGACGAAGAAGCGCTGCGCGTGGCGAACGACAGCGAATACGGTCTTTCGGCGGCGGTGTTCAGCCGCGATATCGCGCGGGCGATGAACGTGGCGAAGCGCATCGAATCGGGTATCTGCCATATCAACGGGCCCACGGTGCACGACGAGGCGCAGATGCCGTTCGGCGGCGTAAAGGCGAGCGGCTACGGGCGCTTCGGCAGCAAGGCATCGATTGCCGAGTTCACCGATCTGCGCTGGATCACCGTGCAGACCGGCCCGCGTCACTATCCGATCTAGGTTTCGGGCGGTCTATCCACGCGGCCAGCCGGGCTGTGCCGCGCACGAAGCAAGTCATGCCGCCCGCGTGCATACACGTGAGGCGGCTCAACCAGGAGACAGGTTTTGGAATCGGACCAAAGCCACGCATTTGGCGGCGCGCCCGGATACCGGCGCGTGGCCATTGGTTCCGTCACGCCGCGCATCGAGCAGCGCGGCGAGTGCTGGTATATCGAAGCACGGGAACCACTCGGCGCCTACCCGGAGCGTTTCACGGATCGCCTCGCTAGCGGCGAGCGCGAACACCCCGAGCGGCTGCTGGTCGCACGGCGCCATGCCTCGGGCGCATGGCAGGGCATTAGCTACGCGCAGATGGCCGAACGCGCGCGCGCGATCGGCGAGGCGCTGTTGCAGCGCGGCCTCAGCGAAGAAAGGCCGCTCGTCATTCTTTCGGGCAACGGGCTCGAACACATGCAGATGGCGCTCGGCGCGATGTGGGCGGGCATACCGTATGCGCCGATTTCGCCCGCATATTCGCTGATGTCGGGCGATTACGGCAAATTGCGTCACGCGCTCGACCTGCTTACGCCGGGCCTCGTTTTCGCCGATGACATCGATGCCTACGGCAACGCGCTCAATGCGGTTCTTCCCGCCGATATCGAATGCGTGAGCGCAACGCCTTCCGTCACGCGCAGCGTGACGAGTTTTGCGTCGCTGCTTGATACGCCGCCGCGCGACATCGATGCCGTGCATGCGAAGGTGAGCGGCGACACCATCGCCAAGTTCCTTTTCACCTCCGGCTCCACGCGTTTGCCGAAAGCGGTCCCCACCACCCACCGCATGCTCTGCGCCAACCAGCAGATGCTGCTCGAAACGTTTCCGCAATTCGGCATCGAGCCGCCGGTGCTGGTCGACTGGCTGCCATGGAATCACACGTTCGGCGGCAGCCACAATGTCGGCATCGCGCTCTACAACGGCGGCACGCTGTATATCGACGACGGCAAGCCCGTAGAGGGCAAATTCGACGAAACGTTGCGCAATCTGCGCGAAATCGCGCCGACGATCTACTTCAACGTGCCCAAGGGCTGGGAAGAGCTGACGATCGCGCTGGAAACCGACCCGACGCTTCGTGAGCGCTTCTTTTCCCGCGTGAAGATGTACTTCTTTGCGGGCGCGGGGCTTTCGAAGGCCGCGTGGGAGCGGCTCGAACGCGTGACGCTCGATCATTGCGGTGAGCGCATTCGCATCATGGCGGGTCTTGGCATGACGGAAACGGCGCCGTCGTGTCTGTTCACGACCGGCCCCGTTTCCGGCGCGGGCTACATCGGCTTGCCTGCGCCCGGCTGCCAGACGAAGGTCGTCCCGGTGGACGGCAAGCTCGAAGTGCGTTTTCGCGGCCCGAACGTGATGCGCGGTTACTGGCGTGCGTCGCCGGAGCAGGCGCGCGACGTCTTCGACGACGAGGGCTACTACCGCACGGGCGACGCCGTGCGTTTCGTCGATCCGGCGCGCCCGGAAATCGGGCTGGCGTTCGACGGCCGCATCGCCGAGGACTTCAAGCTCGGCTCGGGCACGTTCGTGAGCGTCGGGCCGATGCGTGCGCGCATCGTCAGCGAAGGCGCGCCGTATGTGCAGGATGCGGTGATCACGGGCATGAATCGCGACGACGTTGGTGCGATGATCTTTCCCCGGCTCGACGCATGCCGCGAACTCGCGGGCGTGGGTGACAGCGCCACTGCACAGCAGGTGTTGAGCGCGCCGCCTGTGCGCGCGTTTTTCGCCGGACTGCTTGCGCGCCTGAACGCGCATGCAACGGGCAGCGCGACCTTTATTGCGCGCGCGCGCCTGCTGGTTCAGCCGCCATCGCTGGACCGTGGTGAGATCACCGATAAAGGCTCGATCAACCAGCGCGCGGTGTTGCAACATCGCGCGGCGCTGGTGGAGGTCATGCACGCGCCAGCCGGTGAAGACCCCGAGGTGATCTACGCGCCAGCGCGCGATCGCCGCAAGGAGACCACGCGATGAGTGCGAACTGGCAAGCGCCATTGCGCGACATGCGCTTCGTGATGGAAGACTGGCTCGACGCCGCATCGTGGTGGCGCGAAGTGCCCGAATGGGCCGATCTCGACGCGCAGATGGCGCAGCAGGTTCTCGAAGAGGCGGCGCGTTTCGTCGCGGAGCGCATCGCGCCGCTGAACGCAAGCGGCGATCTCGAAGGCTGCCGCTTCGAGCAGGGCGAAGTGCGCACGCCCTCGGGCTTTCGTGAAGCCTATGCAGACTACGTCGCGGCAGGCTGGCCGACACTCGCGCTCGGCACGGCGAGCGGCGGCCAGGGCTTGCCGCAGTTGCTCGATGTGGCGTTGCAGGAAATGCTCGCGGGCGCCAATCATGCGTGGCTGATGTCGCCGGGGCTCACGCACGGTGCCACCGTGTGCCTCGAAGCGCACGGCTGCGCACGGACGAAGCGCGAATGGCTGCCGAAGGTCGCGAGCGGCGAATGGCTCACGACCATGTGCCTCACCGAGCCGCAGGCAGGCAGCGATCTCGCACTGTTGCGCGCGCGTGCCTTGCCGGATGCAGATGGCGAGAGCTACCGCATCGACGGTAGCAAGCTTTTCATTACGGGCGGCGCGCACGATCTCACGGAGAACATCGTCCATCTCGTGCTCGCTCGTTTGCCCGACGCACCGGCCGGCACGAAAGGCCTCTCTCTGTTCGTCGTGCCGGCGTGGCTCGATGATGGCAGGCAGGGCCGCTCGCACAATGGCGTGCATTGCGAAGGCATCGAAAAGAAAATGGGCCTGAAGGCGAGCCCGACCTGCACGATGCGTTTCGATGAGGCGCGCGGCTGGCTGGTTGGCGAGCCGCATCGGGGCCTGGCGTGCCTGTTCGTGATGATGAATGCCGCGCGCCTGCAAGTGGCGATGCAGGGCGTCGGGCACGCGCACAGCGCGTGGCAGCGCGCGCACGCCTATGCGCGCGAGCGCGTGCAGATGCGCGCCGTGAGCGCGCCCGCGCATGCGGGCAGCGCACCGGGCGGTGCGGCGCCCATCGCGTTCCATCCGGCGATGCGGCGGATTCTCATGGAGTTGCGCGCGATCGTGGAGGGCGAGCGCGCGATAGGCTACTGGATCGCGCACTGGCTCGATATCGCCTCGCATCATACGGACTCCCAGGCACGCGCGCAGGCACATCGTATCGCTTCGCTGCTCACGCCGGTCGCGAAGGCGTTCTTCACGGCGAATGGCTTTGCGGCAGCTTCGAGCGCGCTGCAGGTGTTCGGCGGCTACGGCTACATTCACGAGTACGGCGTGGAGCAGACGCTGAGGGATAGCCGCGTTTCGATGCTCTATGAAGGCACCAACGAGATCCAGGCGATCGACCTGCTGATCCGCAAGGTGCTCGCCGACGAAGGCGCCGCACTCGGCATGTTGCTCGAGCATGTGTTGGCGGAGGCGCGGTGTTGCGCAGCGGGCGAGGGCGCGGTGCAGGCGGCCGGTGTGCGCCTTCTGGCGCTCGCGCAGGACGTCGAGCGCGTGACGCGCGCCATCGTGCAACGCCACGCCGCCGACCCCGAAACGGCGTATCGCGTCGCCGACGACTACCTCGCACTGATCGGCTGGCTGCTGCTGGCGTTCGCGTGGGCGCGTGCGTCGCGTCTCGCGTGGGCGCCCGAGCGGGAGGGCGATGGCTTCTACGCACAAAAACGCGAAACCGCGCGTTTTTTCTTCGACTATCCGCTGGCGGCTTTCGGCCATCGCCTCGCGCTGGTCGAAGCGGGCTGCGCGGCGCCATTGCCGCATCTGGCGGAAGTGGACTTCGTGCATTAGCGCCGGCGCAGCCCGAGCGGCGACAACGACCACTACGACAATTAAGACTACGAAGAAAACAAGGAGACAACGATGGAGACATCGACAACGCCGCTGGCCGCGCACCGCGTGACTGGCGCGGCGTGGGTGCTGGGTTTGTGTTTTGCCGTCGCCATGCTGGAGGGCGTCGATCTTCAATCGACAGGCGTGGCTGCACCGCGCATGGCGCGCGAATTCGGGCTTTCCATGAGCCAGATGGGCCTGGCCTTCAGCGCAGGCATGTTCGGGCTCCTGCCGGGCGCGATGATCGGTGGGCGGCTCGCGGACCGCATGGGCCGCAAGCGCGTGCTGTTGCTTTCGATGGTCGCGTTCGGCGCTTTCTCATTGCTTACCGCGCACGTCTCTTCGTTCGCCATGCTGCTGGTCGCCCGGTTGTGCACGGGACTCGGCCTGGGCGGCGCGATGCCCAACCTCATTGCGCTCTCGGCCGAAGCGGTCGCGCCGCGGCTGCGCAACACGGCGGTCAGTGTCATGTATTGCGGCATGCCGCTCGGCGGCGCGCTGGCCGCGATGATCGGCGTGCTCAGCACGGGCGACGCCGCGTGGCGGCACATCTTCTACGTGGGCGGAATCGCACCGCTGCTGGTCGCGCCGCTCGTCCTCGCGTGGCTGCCCGAATCGGCGGCTTATGCCGCGCAAGCCACGCGTGCGAACGCCGAGGACGGGCCTCCGCCCACGCTAGCTGTCCTCTTTGGCGAAGGCCGCGGCGCGCGAACATTGCAAATCTGGTTGAGCTTTTTCTGCACACTGATCGTGCTGTATTTCCTGCTCAACTGGTTGCCTTCGCTGATCGTGAGCCGCGGCCTCACGCGTACGCAGGCGGGCATCACGCAGATCGTGTTCAACGTGGGCAGCGTTGTCGGCGTGCTCGCCGTGGGCACGCTCACGGACCGCTGGAAGCCGCGGCGCGTGGTGGCCGCGATCTATGCCGCTATCGTGATTGCGCTCTTCATGCTTGCGGGAGTACGTGAGCTCAAGTGGATCTCCATTGCGGTCCTGCTTGCAGGCATGGGCGTGGTCGGTGCGCAATCCATGCTGTATGCGCTCGCGGCAACGAGCTATCCAACGCGTATGCGCGGCACCGGTGTGGGCGCCGCCGTGGCGGTGGGGCGCATCGGCTCGATCGTGGGGCCGCTCGTGGCCGGGCAACTGCTCGCCGGCGGCGCGAGCGCGACGACCGTGATTGGGGCGAGCGTGCCCGTTGCGGCGGTCGCCGCATTGACCGCGTGGCTCGCACAGCGTCCCGCCAACGTGGCTTGAGCGCATGTGCGAAGTCCGGGCAGAGGTGATCGAAACGAATCGGGGAGTTCACGGTTGCGATTCTTTTCGGCCTTTGCCCGGCGCCTTGTGTCGACAGGTGCCGGCACGCGTCGCATGCCGGCGGTCGTCAAGCCTCAACCGGCGTATCCGCTGTATCGGTTTTATCGGCTGTATCGGTGGTATCAGCCGTGACGGCGTGACGCAGCTTGCGCGTGACTTCATCGAGCTTGTCACCAAGCAGGCGACGCACCGTCACATAGAACACCGGAATCAGCAGGAGGCCGAAGAACGTGGCAAACAGCATGCCGCCGATCACGCCCGTGCCGATCTCATGGCGCGACGCGGCACCTGCCCCGCTGGAGATCACGAGCGGCACCACGCCGATGATGAACGCCAGCGACGTCATCAGAATGGGCCTGAATCGCTGCTTCGCCGCACTCATGACCGCCTCGTAAAGCGTCATGCCCTTGGCCTGCCCGTCCACGGCGAACTCGACGATCAGAATCGCGTTCTTGGCCGCGAGCCCGATCACCGTGACCATGCCGATCTTGAAGTAGATGTCGTTGGGCACCTTGAACAGATGGCAGAACGCCGACATGCCCAGCAGACCCAGCGGTACGGTCAACAGCACCGCAACAGGGATCGACCAGCTCTCGTAAAGCGCCGCCAGGCAGAGGAACACCACCACGATCGACAACGCCATCAACGCCATCGCCGAATTCCCCGCGAGGATTTCCTGGTAGGACTGGCCGGTCCAGTCGGACGCAAAGCCGGCGGGCAGTGACTTGCCGACGATGTTGTCGAGGATCTGCATGGCCTGGCCGGTGGAGTATCCGGGCGCCGGCGTGCCCACGATCTCGACGGCCGAATAGCCGTTGTAGCGCGGCAGCGCCTGCGGGCCGACATCCCACTTCGCCTTCACGACACTCGAGAGCGGCACCATGTTGTACGGGCTGATGGCGCCATTGCTCGCCGACGGATTGACGGGGCTCAGCGCGCCGCCTGTCGAGCTTGCCGTGGCACCCGTGCTACCCGTGCCGCTCGGGGTGTAGATGTGCCCCAGGGCGTCGAGGCCCATGCGGAACGGCCCATCGGCCTGGAGGAACACGCGCTTCACACGCCCGCCGTAGGTGAATTCGTTCACGTAGACGGGCGCGAGATCCATCTGGATACTGTTATAGACATCGGGCAGCGACAAGCCCATCGATTGCGCCTGAACGCGGTCCACGGCCAGTTCGAGCTGGGGGGCTTCCGGCAGCGAGTTCGGGCGAATGCCGAATAGCTTCGGGTTGTGGTTTGCCTCCTGAAGCAACTTGTTTTCCGCCTGCGTGAGCTCGGCGCGCGATTGGCCATTGCGTGCCTGCAGATACATGTCGACGCCGGCGAACTGGCTCAGTCCTCGAATCGTCGGCAGGTTGGTCACGAAGATCCGTGCGCTGTCAACGCCGTGCAGGATCTTGTTGGCCTGCGGGATCAACTGCATCGCGCTTTGCGAGCGTTTGCTCCAGTCGGTGAGCTTGATGAACGCCATCGCGACGTTTTCGCTCTGACCGACGAAGCTGAACCCTTCTACCGCGAAGACGCTGTCGATGTCTTTGCCGATCGGGCTCTTCTTGAGCTTGTCGCCGACTTCGTCCATGACCTGCTGCGTGCGCGTGAGCGTCGCGCCGGAGGGCAGGTTGACGATCGCCAGGATGACGCCCTGGTCCTCGTCGGGGACGAATGCCGTCGGCAGGTGTGTGTAAAGCACGCCGGCGAGTGCGCAGAGCGTGACGAACAGGATCATCCAGCGCGGCGTGCGCCGGACCATGCGCGCGACGCCGCCCACGTACCAGTTGCCGAACCGGTCGAACCCGCGGTTGAACCACTGAAAGGCGATGTTCTGGCTCGCATGATGCGAAGGCTTGAGGATCGACGCGCAAAGCGAGGGCGTGAAGGACAACGCAAGGAACGCCGAGAACAGCATCGATACGGCGATCGTCAGCGCGAACTGCGAATAGATGATGCCGGTGGCCCCCGGCTGCATCGCGGACGGCACGAACACGGCAGCCAACACGAGCGTGATCGCGACGATCGCCCCGGAGATCTGGCTCATTGCCTTGCGCGTAGCGGCCTTGGGACTCAGACCTTCCTCGCGCATGAGACGCTCGACGTTCTCGATCACGACAATGGCATCGTCCACGACAATGCCGATGGCGAGCACCATCCCGAACAGGTTGAGCTGGTTCAGGGAGAAGTGCATGAGCGACAGGCCGATGAACGTGCCGAGCAGCGCGACCGGAATGACGAGCGTCGGGATGATGGTGGCCCGCACGTTCTGCAGAAACAGCAGCATCACGAAGAACACGACGATGACCGCCTCGACGAGCGTATGCACGACGTCGATGATCGAGGCCGTGATGAACGGCGTCGTATCGTAGGGCACGGTCCACGTCACGCCGTCGGGGAAGTCGCGAGCCAGTGTGGCCATTTCGGCCTTGATGGCTTTGGCCACCTCGAGCGCATTTGCACCCGGCAGCAGATAGACGCCGAGGCCGCCCGCGGCTTTGCCGTTGTAGGCGGCGGAGGTGCCGTAGCTTTGCGCCCCGAAACTGACACGCGCGACATCGCTCAGGCGAACCACGCTGCCATCGGTGTTCGTGCGCAAAATGATGTCGCGAAACTGCTTGAGCGAAGAAAACAGCTTGTCGCCCGACACCGTCGCCTTGAACACCTGGCCGTTCACGGCCGGGTCCGCACCTAGCGACCCCGTTGCGAACTCGGCGTTTTGAGCCTGCACCGCGCTCATCACCTGCGAAGTCGAAAGACCGTAGCCCTGCAGCTTGTCGGGATTGAGCCAGATCCGCAAAGCGTATTCGGAGCCCAGCATGAACGTATTGCCCACACCGTTGATTCGGCCAACGACGGGTTGGATCTGCGAGGCGATGATGTCGCTCAGGCGCCCCGCATCGACGGTGGGGTTGCTGGAATTCAAGCCGACGAACATGAGAATGTCCGGGCTCGATTTCGCCACGACGACGCCTTCCTGCGTCACCTCGGGCGGCAGCAGCGGCTGCGCGAGCGCCACCTTGTTCTGGACCTGTACTTGCGCGATGTCCGCGTTGGTGCCGGGTGCGAAGGTCAGCGTGATGATCGCGGTGCCGTTCGCATTGGAGGTCGAGCTGAAGTAGAGCAGGTTGTCGATGCCGGTCAACTGCTGCTCGATCACCTGCGTGACCGTCGATTCCATCGTCGAGGAGCTGGCTCCCGGATAGGTCGCGGTCACCGTGACCTGGGGCGGGGCGATGTCCGGGTAGGAATCCACCCCGAGGTGCTGCAGCGAGATCGCGCCGAACAGGCAGATGAGAATCGGGACGACCCAGGCAAAGACGGGCCGGTCAATGAAAAAACGTGGCATGTGCGGCCCCTTACGATTTACTGCCCAGACGACGATCGCCCGATGCGGCTGCCGGGCTCGCCTGCGATAGCCTCGTGTCTTTGTCGGCGCCTTGCCACGGCGTGG
>NZ_DATJWR010000288.1:0-45551 GCF_035501035.1 Paraburkholderia sp. | reverse complement strand
TGCGATCGGTCACCCGATCGGCGCGTCGGGCTGCCGGATTCTCGTGACGCTGCTGTACGAGATGCAGCGCCGCGACGCGAAGCGCGGCCTCGCCTCGCTGTGCATCGGCGGTGGCATGGGCGTGGCGCTCGCGCTCGAGCGTCCCTGAGCTATTGATCTATGACGGCTGAGGCGGGCACCGGGCACCACGCGGCGCGCCTCGGCCGTGCGACGTTCGCAGGCAGGCGGGCGGAGACAGCAGGAAGGAGCGACGCGGGAGCCGTCGAACGACGCTCCCGGAAAACGAAAATGGAGTGTGGTTTATGTCAGAGCGTATTGCGTATGTAACGGGCGGTATGGGCGGCATCGGAACGGGCATCTGCCAGCGTCTCGCCAAGCAGGGATTCAAGGTGGTTGCCGGCTGCGGCCCGAATTCGCCGCGTCGCACGAAGTGGCTGGAAGACCAGAAGGCGCTCGGCTTTGATTTCGTCGCCTCCGAGGGCAACGTGGGCGACTGGGATTCGACGCGTCAGGCGTTCGACAAGGTGAAGGCCGAGGTCGGCGAGGTCGACGTGCTCGTGAACAACGCCGGCATCACGCGCGACGTGGTGTTCCGCAAAATGACGCGCGAAGACTGGACCGCCGTGATCGACACCAACCTCACGAGCCTCTTCAACGTGACCAAGCAGGTGATCGACGGCATGGTCGAGCGCGGCTGGGGCCGCATCATCAACATCTCGTCGGTGAACGGCCAGAAGGGCCAGTTCGGGCAGACCAACTATTCCACGGCCAAGGCCGGCATTCACGGGTTCACGATGGCGCTGGCCCAGGAAGTGGCGACCAAGGGCGTGACGGTCAACACCGTCTCGCCGGGCTATATCGGCACGGATATGGTGAAGTCGATCCGTCCCGACGTGCTGGAAAAGATCGTCGCGACGATTCCCGTGCGCCGCCTCGGCGCGCCCGAGGAAATCGCGTCGATCGTGGCGTGGCTCGCCTCCGACGAGTCAGGCTTCGCAACCGGTGCTGACTTCTCGCTGAATGGCGGGTTGCACATGGGCTGATCCCCGCGCCGCGCGCCCTGCAGGGAGGGGCGCGCGATGCAGGGATCGAGGACGGCAGCTGGCTTGTTTGCATACCGGGGCAAGCCACGCTTGCGGACCAGACCAACGCGCGACGGCAGTGGCCGCCGCGCGTTGGCGCTAACAAGGGCGACACATGACGACTACAAAGAAAACCGCCGAACGACTCATCAAGAAGTATCCGAACCGTCGGCTGTACGACACGGAGACGAGCACCTACATCACGTTGACCGACGTGAAGCAACTCGTGCTGGATCAGGAGGAGTTCAAGGTCATCGACGCGAAGACCAACGAGGATCTGACGCGCAGCATCCTGCTGCAAATCATCCTCGAAGAGGAAAGCGGCGGTCTGCCGATGTTCTCGTCGTCGATGCTGTCGCAGATCATCCGTTTCTATGGTCATGCGATGCAGGGCATGATGGGCACCTACCTGGAAAAGAACATCCAGGCGTTCATCGACATCCAGAACAAGCTCGCGGACCAGTCGAAGAGCCTTTACGAAGGCAACGCGATGAACCCCGAGGTCTGGTCGCAGTTCATGAACATGCAGGCGCCGATGATGCAGGGCATGATGACGAGCTACATCGAGCAGTCGAAGAACATGTTCGTGCAGATGCAGGAGCAGATGCAGAACCAGGCGAAGAACATGTTCAGCAGCTTCCCGTTCAAGCCCGTGACGCCGGGTGCGGCAGCGACGCCCGCGCAGGGCACACCCGAGGGCGGCGAGGAAGAAAAGAAGTAAGGGGCGAGACGCGTGCAGCGGGCGCCGCCTTGCGGCGCACCGTGGCTTCGCGCGCTGCGCATTTCGTGGCGAGCGAGACGCGCCCCATGACCGCCCCGTGGCGTGTTCGGCGCAATTGGCGCAATTGGAGCGAAACCCGCGTGACCCTTCCTCAGGCGCGTTGCAAGTCGCGCAAGGCTTCTGGGTGTGCCACGGCCACCCGCAGCAGCGTCTGCGCGGCGCCCGTAGGCTGACGTCGGCCTTGTTCCCAATCCTGCAGCGTGCGCCTCGAAACGCCCAGCAAGGCGGCGAACGCGCTTTGCGAGAGCCCGGCCTGGGCCCGCGCGAGCGCTGCAACGGTAGTTTTGTCGCTTGTGGAGCCAGGGCGCGCCACGCGGGCGCGGGCGGTCCCGCCAGAGCCACCTCCACTGGCTTTCACGTCGCGCGCCGACTTCAACAGGTCGGCCTGAAAAGGCTCCATTTTCTTGCTCACGCTATTTCTCTCCGCGCAGCCGGTTGAGGAATGCCGTTGATGGCTTACAGGCCGCAGGTGGCGAAAATTATGCGGTTGCGCTGTGGTCGGGAGGCGAAAAGGTGAGCGAAGCTTGATCCAGTCGATATTCAATCCGACCCTTGCGCCTCGCGGCGCTGGCCACTTATGCTGCGCCGCACGATACGACATCCGGGTAAAATAGTCGATTGGCTTGATCTCGCGCCGCGCTTTATTCGCCGTGCGCCCTACATCCGGACGTTCACGTGAAAAACCCTGTTGAATCAACGACCACCCGCAATCCCGCTCCACGCGTCGGGATGGTTTCCCTCGGCTGCCCGAAGGCGCTCGTCGACTCCGAGCAGATCATCACCCAGCTGCGCGCCGAGGGTTATGAAATCTCGGGTTCCTACGACGGTGCGGATCTCGTGGTCGTCAACACCTGCGGCTTCATCGACGAGGCCGTGCAGGAGAGTCTCGACGCCATCGGCGAAGCGCTCTCCGAAAACGGCAAGGTGATCGTGACCGGCTGTCTCGGGGCGAAGGCGAGCGCGAGCGGCTCGAACCTGATCGAGGAAGTGCATCCGAAGGTGCTCGCCGTCACTGGCCCGCACGCGGTGGGCGAGGTGATGCAGGCCGTGCACAGCCACCTGCCCAAGCCTCACGATCCGTTCGTCGACCTCGTGCCGGCCGCGGGCATCAAGCTCACGCCGCGCCACTACGCGTACCTGAAGATCTCCGAAGGCTGCAATCACCGCTGCACGTTCTGCATCATTCCGTCGATGCGCGGCGACCTCGTGTCGCGCCCGGTCGCCGAAGTCATGCTCGAAGCGGAGAACCTCTTCAAGGCCGGCGTGAAGGAGCTGCTCGTGATCTCGCAGGACACGAGCGCCTACGGCGTGGACGTGAAGTACCGCACCGGTTTCTGGAACGGCAAGCCGATCAAGACGCGCATGACGGATCTCGTCGCCGCGCTCGGCGAGCTGGCCGCGCAGTACGGCGCGTGGGTGCGCCTACACTACGTCTACCCGTATCCGAGCGTCGACGAAGTCATTCCGATGATGGCCGAAGGCCCGTTCAAGGGCCACGTGCTGCCGTACCTCGACGTGCCGTTCCAGCACGCGCATCCCGAGGTGCTCAAGCGCATGAAGCGCCCCGCGAACGCCGAAAAGGTCATGGAGCGCGTGAAGGCCTGGCGCGAGATCTGCCCTGATCTGACGATCCGCAGCACCTTCATCGCGGGCTTCCCCGGCGAGACCGAGGAGCAGTTCGAAACGCTGCTCGACTTCATCCGCGAGGCCGAGCTCGACCGCGTGGGCTGCTTCGCCTACTCACCGGTAGAGGGCGCGAGCGCGAACGAGCTCGACGGCGCGCTGCCCGACGAGGTGCGCGAGGAGCGCCGCGCGCGCTTCATGGAGGTGGCGGAGCAGGTGTCGGCCAAGCGCATCCAGCGCAAGGTCGGCAAGACGCTCAAGGTGGTGATCGACGAGATCAACGCCGACGGCGGCATCGGCCGCACCGCGGCGGACGCCCCCGAGATCGACGGCGTGGTCTACGTCGCGCCCGCGACCAAGGCGTCGAAGCGCTACAAGGTCGGCGATTTCGTCTCGGTGAAGATCACGGGTGCCGACGGCCACGACCTCTGGGGCGAGGTCTGAACGGTATGACGAGCGCCGCCGCGCAAGTCCTCGCGTATGGCGAGGCAATGATCGAGTTCAACCAGGCATCAAAGGACCGGCCCGAGTATCTGCAGGGCTTCGGCGGCGACACGTCGAACTTTGCGATCGCGGCGGCGCGCCAGGGCGCGCGCACGGGTTTCGTTTCGGCTGTCGGCGACGATCATTTCGGCCGCCTGCTGATCGACCTTTGGATCCGCGAGGGCGTCGATACGTCGACGGTGCGCGTCGACGCCACGGCGCCCACCGGCGTCTATTTCGTTTCGCACGGCCCGGGTGGCCATGCCTTCGATTATCTGCGCAAGGGTTCGGCCGCGAGCCGCTACACGCCGCGCGACCTGCCGCTCGCTGCGATTGCGGCTGCGCGCGTGCTGCATCTTTCGGGCATCAGCGTGGCGATCAGCGACAGCGCCTGCGATGCGGCGTTCGCCGCCATCGAGCACGCGCGCGCCAGCGGCGTGCGCGTGAGCTTCGACACCAATCTGCGCCTGAAGCTCTGGCCGCTCGCGCGCGCCCGCGCCGTGATGAACGAGGTGCTGCGCTTAACCGACATCTGTCTGCCGAGCTGGGACGACGTCGCGGTGCTCACGGGCCTCGACGAGCGCGACGCGATCGTCGACTATCTGCTCGAACGCGGCGCGCGCGTGGTGGCGCTCAAGCTCGGTAAAGACGGCGCTTACGTTGCGACGCCCGAGGAGCGCCGCATTGTGGCGGGCCATGTCGCGGCAGCCGTGGACGCAACGGGTGCGGGCGACTGCTTCGGCGGCGCGTTCATCGCGCGCCTCGCGGCGGGCGACGATCCCTTTGCGGCCGCGCGCTATGCGAACGCGGCCGCCGCGCTTTCGACCCAGGGCTATGGCGCGGTCGCGCCAATCCCGCACCGCGAGGACGTCGAGCGCATACTGGCCGCACAGTCAACTGGCTGAGCACGCGAGACGATCTGGCGCCACGAAGAAGATTCATTTAATCAGGTAGGCAAGGAGGAAGACGATGGAACGCGAAGTAGTGGTGGTAAGCGGTGTGCGCACGGCAATTGGCGACTTCGGCGGCAGCCTGAAGGACTTTTCGCCGACCGATCTCGGCGCGCGCGTGGTCCGCGAAGTGCTCTCCCGCGCGAACGTGGAAGGCGACGCGGTGGGTCACGTGGTGTTTGGCAACGTCGTGCACACGGAGCCGAAGGACATGTACCTCGCGCGCGTGGCGGCGATCAACGGCGGCGTGGCGCAGCACACGCCGGCGCTGACCGTGAACCGCCTGTGCGGCTCGGGCCTGCAGGCGATCGTCTCGGCGGCGCAGACCATTCTGCTCGGCGACGCCGACATTGCCATCGGCGGCGGTGCGGAAAACATGAGCCGCGCGCCTTACTCGATGCCAGCCGCGCGCTTCGGCCAGCGCATGGGCGACACGCAGCTCGTCGACATGATGATCGGCGCGCTGCACGACCCGTTCCAGACGATACACATGGGCGTCACGGCGGAGAACGTCGCGAAGAAGTTCGGCATCACGCGCGAGGCGCAGGACGCGCTGGCACTCGAATCGCACCGTCGCGCCGAGCGCGCACATGCCGAAGGCCGCTTCAAGGAGCAGATCCTCCCCATCTCGATCAAGTCGAAAAAGGGCGAAGTGGTGTTCGACGCCGACGAGCACGTGCGCCAGAACGCCACGCTCGAAGACTTCAGCAAGCTCAAGCCCGTCTTCGCGAAGGAAAACGGCACGGTGACGGCGGGCAATGCATCGGGTATCAACGACGCGGCTGCCGCCGTGCTGCTGATGAGCGCCGATGCCGCCAGCGCGCGAGGCCTGAAGCCGCTCGCGCGCCTCGTCTCGTACGCCCATGCGGGGGTCGATCCGGCGTATATGGGTATCGGCCCGGTGCCGGCCACGCAGAAGGCGCTGGAGCGGGCCGGCCTCAAGGTCGGCGACCTCGACGTGATCGAGGCCAACGAAGCGTTCGCGGCGCAGGCCTGTGCGGTTTCGCAGGAACTCGGGCTCGACCCCGCGAAGGTCAACCCGAACGGATCGGGTATTTCGCTTGGCCACCCGATCGGCGCGACAGGCGCGCTCATCACGGTGAAGGCGCTTTATGAACTGCAGCGCATTGGCGGGCGCTATGCGCTCGTGACGATGTGCATCGGCGGCGGCCAGGGCATTGCGGCCATCTTCGAGCGTATCTGACGCCCGGCGTGCCCCGTCCGCCTTGCAAGTAAAGGAATCACCCAGATGGAAGTTGCGGTGCAAGCACAGCGGCCGCCGAGCGCGGCCGCCCGACGGGGCAGCGCGATGAGGGCGCGCGGCCGGATCGCGATTGCCGTAGCGGCAGCGGTGGCGCTCGCGCTGCCGCTCGCGGCGCGCGCGCAGGACACGGCCACGCCGCCGGCGCTCACGTCGACGCTCAAGCCGAACCCCGAGTTCGCGGGGCTGCCGAAGTACGTCGGCACGCTCGGAAAGCGCCAGATCGTGATGCGTCTCGGACCCAAAACCGGGGACGACGACCCGAGCGGCGTGCATGGCGAATATCAGTTCACGGATACCGGCGAGGTGATCCTGATCGCGGGCGACCGCGACGGCACCACGCTCGAAGCCGAGGATTCGAACGACGGCACGCACATCACGGGCAACTGGGTGGGCACGTTCGACGAGGACGGCTCCCTCTCGGGCGAGCGCATGGAGCCCGACGATTCGAACCCGGTGCCGTTCGATCTGAAGCCGCTCGCGCCGGGCGCAGCGGCTCCGGCGATGTCGAGCGGTACGGCTGCGCTTGCGTCGCCCGCACCGGTGGCCAAGGGGGTGCAGGCCGTAAACGGCGTGAGCAATCTCGTCATCGGGCAATAAGCGCTGCCGCGGCGGTGCTGCGACACACGCGTTACACGCGCGTGGACGGCGCCGGAAGCCGCGGGTGTTAATCTTCGGTATGCGGCGTTGCGCGCGCCATCCAGCCAGAGGTGCGCCGCAACGTCATGGCGCCTCAACCGTACTCGCACCGACATGAAGAAAACCGACTCCAGCCGCGCGTTGCAGACGCGCATCATCCACCCGCAAGACGACCTCACGCCCGGCTTCGAATCGTTCGCCGCACCTGTCACGCGGGCTTCGACTGTGGTGTTCCCCGACCTCGCGACGGTTCGCGCGCTCGACTGGCGCAACGACGCGCAATGGCGTTATGGCCTGCACGCCACGCCTACCTCGGCCATGCTCATGAAGCGGCTCGCCGAGCTCGAGGGCGGCGAGCACGCGCTGTTGCAGCCTTCGGGTCTTTCGGCGATCTCGAACGTCTACTTCGGACTGCTGAAGTCCGGCGACGACGTGCTGATTCCCGATAACGTCTACTCGCCGAACCGCGACCACGGCGACTGGCTCGCGCGCGACTTCGGCCTTACGGTGCGCTATTACGATCCGATGATCGGTGCGGGGATCGCCGAGATGATCCAGCCGAACACGAAGCTGATCTGGCTCGAAGCGCCCGGCTCGGTGACGATGGAAGTCCCCGACGTGCGCGCGATCACGGCGGCGGCGCGTGCACGCAACGTTGTCACGGCGATCGACAATACGTGGTCGGCGGGCCTCGCGTTCAAGCCGTTCGAGCACGGCATCGACATTTCGGTGCAGGCGCTCACGAAGTACCAATCGGGCGGCAGCGACGTGCTGATGGGCGCGACCATCACCACCGATCGCGACCTGTATCTGAAGCTCAAGGCGGCGCGCATGCGGCTGGGCATCGGCGTGTCCGTGGACGACTGCTCGCTCGTGCTGCGCGCACTGCCGAGCATGAAGGCGCGTTTCGAAGCGCACGACCGCAGCGCGCTCGCGCTGGCCGGCTGGCTCAAGACGCGTCCGGAGATCGCGGCGATGCTGCACCCGGCGTTCGAAGACTGCCCGGGCCACGAGTTCTACGAGCGCGATTTCACGGGCGCGGGCGGCCTCTTTTCCGTGGTGTTCGACGAGCGCTACAGCGCGGCGCAGATCGACAGGTTCTGCGAGTCGCTCGAACTCTTCGCGCTGGGGTGGAGCTGGGGTGGGGCGCACAGCCTCGTGATGCCGTACGACGTCGCATCGATGCGCACGGCCGCGCGCTGGCCGCATCGCGGCACGCTGGTGCGCTTCTACATCGGTCTCGAAGATGAAGCTGACTTGCGCGCCGACATGGAGCGCGCGCTCGCGACACTCGCGCCGCAGGCCAGCGCGCCTGCGCAGGCCGAGTAACGTCCGAGCCAGGCCCAAGTAAAACGACAACGGCCGCTCGCGTCCATGGGGACGCGAGCGGCCGTTGTCGTTTCTGGCTGCGGCTGACGCCCTATCAAAAGAGGCGCAGCAGCGCGTCGAGCCCGACGAAATTGAACGCCACGCTCGCCGCTTCCCGTACCACGGGCTTTGCGCGGAATGCAACCGAGAGACCCGCGGCGCCCATCATCTTGAGGTCGTTCGAGCCGTCGCCCATCGCGATTGCGCGGCTCGGCTCGATACCGATCTGCGCGCAGGTTTCGGCGAGCGTGCGCGCCTTGACATCGGCGTTGACGATTTCGCCGGTCACACGGCCCGTAAGCTTGCCGTCGACGATTTCGAGCGTGTTCGCGCGCGTGTAGTCGAGCCCGAGCCGCGCCTTCAGGCGTTCGGTGAAGAACGTGAAGCCGCCGGAGACGAGCAGTGTCTTCAGGCCCGCGGCCTTCGCGCCCGCAAGCATCTGCTCGGCGCCCGGCGAGAGCTTCAGGCGCTCCTCGTAGACGCGTTCCAGAGCGCTTGCGTCGAGCCCCTTGAGCAGCGCCACGCGGCGCGTGAGGCTTTCGTTGAAGTCCTTGATCTCGCCGCGCATCGCGGCTTCGGTAATGGCCGCGACCTCGGCCTTCAGGCCGCAGAAGTCGGCGATTTCATCGATGCATTCGATCGTGATCAGCGTCGAGTCCATGTCCATCGCCACGAGGCCGAAATCGGCCAGTGCGCGGTCCGCTTCGACGAATGCGTAGTCGAGCAGGTGCGTGCCGCAGTAGACGTCGAGATCGGCGCGCTGGCCCGGCTCGGCGTTCTCGATGCGGATCGCGTGTGCGTCGATCGGCGTGAGGCGGCTGCCGCGCGCGAGCGCGAGGAGCGGCTTGTGATGGACGGTGTCGAGCGGAGCGGGACTCTGGATGACGAGATTCATGGCTGAACGGGCAAAACCCCTGCGCGGCGTCGATGGGGCGATCGGATGAAAAGGGCGGATGTCATGCTACGTCGTGCTGTGTCGTGCCCGAAAGAGGCGCCTGCGTGCGACAAAGCCCATCATTGTAACTTCTCGGCGTCTCGTTCGGGACAACCGGGGCACCCGGAAGAGCCGCCGCGCTACGGCCCATGCCGATACCTTCCCGTTTTTCCTGCGCTTGCGTCACGTACACCTTACAGCGACGAAAGCGCCCGTTCGATGCACAATGAAAGCTCGTGCGGCGGTCCGACGGGGGCGGCCGCCGCGTGCCGTCAACCGAACGTGTCGCGACTCGCGTCGCGCGATGCGTCATGTGCGCGAAGGCGCGCCAGGGGAACCGGTATGCAGGACGCTCGCAAGGCCCCAACCACGATACCTGCCCGAACGCCGCGCGGCGAGCGGGCTCTCCCGTCGGACACCGCCGCGCCGGCCGCGCCTGCGCAGTCCGCGCACCACTCGCCTCGCGCCACCAGGCGCCGCCACGACGACAGCGCCGAAAGCGAAATCGCCGGCATACGCATCACGAGCGCGCGGCGTATCGTCGATGCGGACAGCGGCACGCACAAGCTCGAGCTCGTGCGCTACTACGAGCGCGCCGCGCACTGGATTCTGCCGCATCTGCGCGAGCGCCCAGTATCGCTGGTGCGCGCCCCGCGCGGACTCGGCGGCGAGCTATTCTTTCAGCGCCATAGGGCGCGCGCGCCGCTGCCCGAACTCACGGAGCACGAGGGGCTCGATCCGGGGCACCCCGCGTTGCTCACCATCGATACGCCCAAGGCGCTGGTGAGCGCCGCACAAATGGACGTGATCGAGCTGCACACATGGAACGCCCGGGTCGGCGACATCGAGCGGCCCGATCGGGTCGTGTTCGACCTCGACCCGGATCCGGCGCTCGGCTGGGACCGCGTGATCGAGGCGGCGCAGCGCACGCGTGCGTTGCTCGCGGAACTCGGTCTCGAATCGTTTTGCAAGACGAGCGGCGGCAAGGGGCTGCACGTCGTCGTGCCTGTCGTCCCGGAGGCTGGCTGGGACGACTTGAAGGCCTTTGCGCGAGCACTCGCGCAGCATCTGGCCTCGGTCTGGCCTACGCAGATCACGGCCACGATGGGGCCGGAGCATCGCAGGAAGAAGATCTTCGTGGATTACCTGCGCAACGCGCGCGGCGCGAGCACGGCGGTCGCGTATGGCGTGCGGGCTCGGCCGGGCATGGGCGTATCCGTGCCGATCGGCTGGGACGAGCTGGATTCGACGACGGGCGGCGCGCAATGGACGCTCGCGAACATCGAAGCACGCCTCGCAACGCTTTCGCACGCCGATCCCTGGGCGGCCTACGGGCTGGTACGCCAGAAGGTCACGGCGGAGCTGACGATCGGCCTCGAAGCGGGGGGCAAGTAGCCGGGCGGCGCGAGCCGCCGGCAGCCTGCCTGCAAAACGGGCGCAAGTGCGCGTGCGGGCGCGCGTCATCGTACGGCAAGGAAATCGAGCGCGATGGCAAGCAGGATAAAACCTGGTCCATTCGATGCGAGCCCTCGGCGCAAGGCGTCGCGCGGCGCGCTAGACTGGTAACAGGCCATCCGCCTGACAAGAGCGCTGCGTCGTCCCCGCCATCGCGGTTTGCCGCGTTGGTTGCGTACGCCGCCAATGCTACCGGGCGCGGCCGTTCATGAGAGGAGGTGACGCATGCCTTGCCGCAGCTCCCGCCACACTCGCCGCACCCACGCGGCGCTCGTTCAGTTCGCCGTAGCAGTTTCCTGCGCGATCGCGCTGCCCGCAATTGCGGCCACGCCGATCACGGTCACCTCGAAGGGCGCAACCGACGGGCCGATCCGCTATACCGTGCGGGTCGCGTCCAAACAGTTCGGCAACGCCCAGGAAACCCGCACACTGCGCTCGGGCGACACGGACGACTTCACCTGGCGCACCACGCCGCCTGGCGGCGCGGTCGCGACACCGCAAGGCTGTCCGGACTACGCCTCGCTGCCGCTCGACGCGAACGGCGCGATGGTCCGGCAGACCCAGGTGCGTCTCGCGCCGATCGTTGCGAGCAACGGCATGGCCACCGTGCAGGTGAGCTTCCGCGCCCAGGCTCCGCACGGCACGCAGTCGGTGTCGAGCAACGGCGCTTCGTTGACGTGCCCTGCAGTGGTCGCGCATAGCGAGGTCGCCCACCTCACGATGCCGACCAATGGCACCGCGAAGACGCTCACGCTCAGCGACGGCACACAGATCACGATCTCGGCTCAGCGCTAGCGGCGCCGCGGGCTGATCCGCCCGAGCCGTTCGCGCCGCTAGCTTCGCATATGCCGCTTGTGCGGCATGCATGCGCGTGCACGGCACGGCACGGCCGTGCCTGCCGCGCGCGCGGCAGGTGTCTATACGCGTGCCTTGCGCTCGATGAGCCGCGCGGCGAGAAAGCGGTGATCGTGCGAAAAGAGCCGCCGGTACGCGAGCAGCACCGCGCCCACCGTGCCGAGCGCCGACGAAGCCGCAATCAGGAACATGATCACGATCTGATAGCGCACGGCCTGAAGCGGCGACTGCCCCGCGAGCACCTGGCCCGTCATCATGCCGGGCAGGCTCACCACGCCTACCACGGCCATCTGGTTGAGCGTCGGGATCATGCCGGCGCGCACCGCCTCGCGCGCGCTCGCCTGCGCCGCCTCCCAGCGCGTCGCGCCGAGCGCCAGCGCGCTCTCCACGCGGTCGCGCCGCGCGGTCAGCTCCTGCATCATGCGCTCCACGCCGAGCGACACGCCCGTGAGCGTATTGCCGAGAATCATGCCGAGGATCGGAATCGCATATTGCGGCTCGTACCACGGCCGGATGCGGATCACCACGAAGAGCCCAACTGCCGCCACGAGCCACGCGCTCACCCAGATCGAGACGATGCTGTCCGCGCGCTGGCCGCCATAGGTCCGCGCGCCGCGCTGCGCTCCGGCGAAGCCGGCGATCAGCGTCATGAGCACCATCAGGGGCAGCACGACGTACCAGCGGTCGAAGGCGAACACCCAGCCCAGCACATAGCCGATCGCGAGCAACTGCACGACGGTGCGCACGGCGGCCCAGGCCAGCTTGCGCTCGAGGTCGAGCTTGAGCAGCACTGAAACCGCGCCGTTGACGAAGACGAGCAGCGCCGCAATGGCGACGTCGCCGATGCCGAGATTCTGCAGTACGCCCGGGCTCATCGCGCCGCCCCCTGGGTAGACGTCGTGCGGGTAGCAGGTTCTTCGAGCAGGCCGGCGCGCATGGTCAGATGCCGCTCGCCTACGCGTTGCGCCTGGGCGGGATCGTGCGAGATCCAGACGGTCGCGCGCAGCATGCTCGCGCGCTCGAACCAGCTGGCGACGAGCGCCTCGACCGCGCGCGCCGATTCAGGGTCGAGCGAAGCGGTCGGCTCGTCGAGCAGCAGTGCCTCGGGGGCGAGCTGGAGCACGCGCACGAGCGCAACGATCTGCGCTTCGCCACCCGAGAGTTCGGAGGTGGGCCGTGCAAGGAAGTCGCTCGCGCGCCCGGCGGCCCCAAGGAGCGCGCGGGCGCGCGCCGCGTCGAATTGCACGTCGCGATACACCGCTAGCGTGTAGGGGTAGCGAAGGTTGTCCTCCACGGTGCCGTCGAGCAACGCGGGCCGCTGCCGCAAATACGCAATGTGCCGGCGATAGCGTACGATGCGCGCGCGCGTGACGCGCTCGCCGTTCCAGCGCACTTCGCCGCCTTCGAGCGGGTCGAGCAAGGCGAGCGCGCGCAGGAACACGCTCTTTCCCGAACCGGACGGCCCGGTCAGCACGGCGCGCTCGCCCGCGCGCAGGGCAAAATCGGCAGGCTGTAGCAGCCACTGGTCGCGTTGCGCGTCGCGCCGGGCGATCTGGCGCGCTTCGACGAGCGGCGCGCTTTCGGCGTGGGGAGGGGCGGAAATATTGTGCTTGAGCATCGAAAGATTGCAAACGAGACATGCATTCGGGCCGCATCGCAGTCATTCGCAGTCCGGCGAATGCAATCGGGCACGCTGACTGCTCTCGCGGTGTTGCAACACACCAGACGAAACAACAACGCATAACACGGGAGTGCGCATGACGCCACCGCAAACGAAAGCCCGCGACTTCAGCCTTGGCCGCACGCTCGCCAGGATCATCGCATGGCTCGTCGTGCTTGTCGTCGTGTTGATCGGCGTGCTGGTCGCCTTCATCTTCACGTTCGACTGGAATCACGCGAAGCCCTATGTGAACGAGAAGGTGAGCGAGGCAATCGGGCGCCCGTTCGCCATCGTTGGCGATCTCAGGGTGGGTTGGCGCAGGCCCCCCGGGGAGACGGGCTGGCGCGCCTGGGTGCCCTGGCCGCGGTTTTCCGCCACACAGATCGAACTTGCCAATCCCGCGTGGACCCAGGTCCCGCATTTCGCCACGCTCGACGAGATCGACTTCGAGGTGGCCGTACTGCCGCTCCTTGCGCACGACATCGTGATTCCGGCAATCAACCTCGTGAACCCGTCCGTCGACATCGAGCGCCTCGCCGACGGCCGCAACAACTGGACCTTCAAGCTTCCCGCCTCGAGCGGGCCGTCCACATGGCGGCTCGATCTGCATGACATCAGGTTTTCGAGCGGCAATATCGGCGTGAGCGACCAGCAGACGAAAACCGATGTGAAGATCGCGGTGAGCTTGCTTGGGCGCGGCATCCCGATCGGCAAGGTGATGGAGCAGCAGGAAGCGACTTCGCGCGAAGGCTCGGCGCAGGTGATCGGTCGCGCAGGGGCGAGCCGGCTCGCGCAGCAGGCGCGCGAGCAGGAGGCGTCGGAGGCGGCCGCGGCGAGTGGGGCCAGCGCGGCCAGCGCGTCGAATGTTGCGTCTGCGGTCGGGGTGACGGCCACGGCCAGTACAGCGATCACAGCAAGCGCGCCTGCAACCGGCTCGCAGGCGCTCACCTCAAGCGGCACGGGCGGCGCATCGAGCGCCACGACCACAGAGCCCCCCGTCAAGGAGCCGTTCTATGCGATCGGCTGGACGATCAAGGGCACGTACAACAAGACGCCGCTTTCGGGCGAAGGCAAGCTTGGCGGCGTACTCGCGCTGCAGGACGCGAAGCGCCCCTTCCCGGTCCAGGCCGACGTGCGCGCTGGCGACATGCACATTGCGCTGGTCGGCACGCTGACCGACCCCGCACATCTGGCTGCCGTCGACCTGCGCCTCTGGCTGCAGGGCCAAAGCATGGCGCACCTCTATAACCTGACGGGAGTGACGCTGCCCGAAACGCCGCCCTATGCCACCGAAGGCCGCTTCGTCGGTCAGTTCCATCGCGGCGCGAGCGTGTTCCGCTATGAGAACTTCACGGGGCGCGTGGGCGGCAGCGACCTGCACGGCACGCTCGTCTATGAGCAGCGCACAACTCGCCCGCTGCTGTCGGGCGAGCTGGTCTCGAACCTGCTGCAATTTTCGGATCTCGCACCGATCATCGGTGCGGACAGCAACGCGAGCAAGCACAAACGCGGCGACACGGCCACGCAGCCCGCCGACCGCGTGATTCCGGTCGAGCCGTTTCACACCGACCGCTGGAACGCCATCGACGCCGACGTCAAATTCACCGGCCGGCGCATCGTCAAGCAAGGCAGTTTGCCTATTCAGGACCTCTACACGCACGTGACGATGACGGACGGTGTGCTCGTGCTCGATCCGCTACAGTTCGGCGTGGCGGGCGGCACGCTCGCCACGCGCGTCACGCTCGATGGCAGCGGCACGCCGCTCAAGGCGCGCGGCACGGCCGAGGCGCGCCACCTGAAGCTCAAGCAGCTGTTCCCGAACTTCAAGACGATGCAGTCGGCGCTCGGCGAGATCAACGGCGACGCTTCGCTCTCGGCCACCGGCAATTCGCCGGCGGCGCTCGCATCGACTTCGAACGGCGAGGTGAAGCTGCTCGTCACGCAGGGCACGATCAGCCGTCTGCTCATGGAGGCGGCGGGCCTGAACGTGGCGAACGTGGTGTACGAGAAGCTGTTCGGCAGTCACGACGTGAAGATCAACTGCGCGGCGGCGGATTTCGTCGCCACTAATGGGTTGCTCGACCCGCGCGTGTTCGCGCTCGACACCGACGACGCCGTGATCAACATCGACGGTCCGATCAACCTGCACGACGAATCGCTCGATATGAAGGTCCACCCGCATACCAAGGGCTTTCGCGTGTTCACGCTGCGCTCGCCGCTTTACGTGAAGGGCACCTTCAAGAACCCGCGCGTGGGCGTCGATGCGACGGCGCTCGCGCTGCGTGGCGGCGCGATGGTCGGGCTCGGGTTGCTGAATCCGTTTGCCGCGCTCATTCCGCTGATCGCGCCGAGCAACAATCAGCCGCTGCCGTGCGATGCGTTGTTCGCGCAGATGCGCCAGCACCCCGTAGCGCCGCCCCCGGGACAGAAAATGCATGCGGCGGCGCTCCCGAAGCCCGCCACAGGCACCCCGGCCACGCGCGCGCAACCTTCGGCGCCCACGCCGAAAGCGCCGCAAACGGGGCCGTCGAATCTCTACCGGGGAAGCTGACGAGAAATGCGTCGGGTGACCTGCACCCGGCGCACCGACTGAAGATGGCGTAGCTCGGCTAGCGCAGCGAACGTGGTGCGGTGTCGCCGGCCGCATCCTGGCGACGCGTGACGCGCCGCGAGGAGGTCATGGCCGGACGCGTCGCCCCGAACTCGGGCAGGATCCGCCCGCGCGCGCGGCTCGCGAAGACGAGAAAGCCGAAGCCGTCCGCCTCATACCAGTACCCGCCGTTTTCGAGGCCTTCGATCGGCTGCTCGAGCGCGTGAGCGATCGATTCGATGCAGCGCTTGCGCAACTCGCTCGTGCCCGGATAAGGCGGCTGTGCACCGCGCACGCTGCACAGGAGCACATCGAGCCCAGGCAGGATATGCGCATAGAGGACAGGTTCGTCCTGCGCGCGCGCCCGCGCGATCTTGGTATCGAGTTGGCCGAACGGTTTGAAGTGGCTCAGCACGGCGAGAAACGACTCGTCGCCGTCGGCCTTGATGCGTTTGCGCTTTTTCGGGAAGGACATAAAAATTCGCCTGAAAAAGGTGGATTGCAAAACACGCAGCGTTCCCATGCGACCACTCCCGGACTGGTGCGCCGCACGTCGATCCTTTATAGCACACGGATTTGCAGGGTTCACGAGGATAGAGATGGGGACGGTCCGCCGAGACGGCGTGCGGGTCGACTTGTGCGATCCGCCCATAATGCCCCTGTCCAAACCCTCACTGCGTCAGCAAACGCCATGCCGGATCGCACGTCGCGCTCATGTAGATCTCCCGGCGCTCTCTCGCTTGTCTCCGGTCTCAATAATAGACCTGAGTGTGCGCGCAGTGTGGCGAATTGCCGCAAAAAAGCGGGTTTTCCACGAGGCAGCGTGCGTGATGTCACATACATTGTCATCCTGAAATTTCACGCCGATAATGTTGCGGTCCTGGTGCCTGCGGCCGACACGCGTCGCGCGGGCGGACGCGGCGCGAGACACGGCACAAGGCACGACGCGCTGCCTAGACCCGCCACTGAACCAGAGCGACATGAAACTCTTCGCCAAGGGGCTCCTGCTGATCGCGATTCCGAGCGCCGTCGAACTGGCGCTGCTCGGCGTCGTGTTCGATACCCAGGGAGAGGCCGCGCTCGCGGCAAGGCGCGCCGAGAACAGCCAGCAGATCCTCTGGCAAGCTTCGAGCGTCGCCGATCCGCTGTTGCGCGAGGCTGCGCGCGTGCGCACCGGCATCGTGCTCGAAGACCCTTCCTTCATCGACCGCCACGCTGTCTGGACCGAGTTTTCCGATCGCATCACGCTGCTCGCGCGCATGGTCGCCGACAATCCAGCGCAACTCGCGCGCGTGGAGCACATGCGCGCCGCCGCTTACGCATGGCGCAAGCAGGCGAGCGATATCGCCGATGCGCTGCGCATGGGCCACGGCACGCCGTTCGCGCGTGCGGCCGGTGGCGGCTTGCCGGCCGAGATCGAGACGGTGCGCGAGGTGCTGGGCGATTTCATCGCGGAGGAAACCCGGCTCGACGAGGCCCGCGCTGCCATGCTGCGCATTTCGCGCGAGCGCCAGCAGTACGCGCTCATTTTCGCGGTCGTGGGCTCGATGCTGATCTGGGCGTTCACGGCGGTGGCGTTCGCACGCAATGTGGGCGTGCGTCTTGCCGCGCTCAGCGCGAACGCCGAGCGTCTGGGCGAGGGAGCGGCGCTCGCGCCGTCGCTTTCGGGCAACGACGAAATCGCCGCGCTCGATGCCGTGCTGCACCAGACGAGCGCACGGCTACTCGACGCCGATCGCGAACAGGCTGCACTCAAGGCGCAGCTGCAGGCGCGCGCCGCGGATCTCGCGGGCGCCAACGAGCATCTGCGCCAGGAGACTCAGGACAACGAGATGTTCATCTACAGCGTCTCGCACGATCTACGCTCGCCGCTCGTGAATCTCCAGGGTTTTTCGAAGGAACTGGAGGTATCCTGCGGCGACCTGCGCGCGCGGATAAACGCGGCGGGCTTGCCTGAGCACGAGCACCGCGCGATGGCCGAACTGCTCGACGGCGAAGTCGACGAATCGCTGCAATTCCTGCGCCTCGCGGTCTCGCGCGCGGCGGCCATCATCGACGCGTTGCTGCGCATTTCACGGGCGGGGCGGCTCGAGTACCGCTGGCAGCGCGTGAGCGTCGCGCGGGTGGTCGAGCGCGTGCTGGGCGGCCTCGCCGGCGAACTCGCGCATGCCGCGCGCATCGACGTGCGCGACCTGCCGCCCGCGTGGGGCGATCCGGCCGCGCTCGAGCAGATATTCGGCAACCTTATCGACAATGCGCTGCGGCATCTCGATCCGCGGCGGCCGGGCCACATCGAAATCGGCGCGCTCAAGGCGGACAGCGACGTGGGCGATCAAATCGTCGGTGATTCTGCCAGGGAAGTTGGCAAGGAAGCGGACAGCGAGGCAGCCGGGCATACACGCACTTACTATGTGCGCGACAATGGTGTAGGAATCGCGCAGGCGTACCTGCCGAAGCTCTTCCGTGCCTTCCAGCGGCTGCACGGCGGTGAATCGGCCGGGCAGGGCACGGGCCTCGCGCTTGCGAAGCGCATCGCGGAGCGGCACGGCGGGCGCATCTGGGTCGAATCGACCGAGGGCGCAGGCTCGACGTTCTTCGTCGCGCTGCCGGATCAGCCGCTGCGTTCCACCTAGCGGGCATGGCGGCAATCTTTCAACGAGCACCAATAGACAAAGCAGGGTGTGGGAGAGTCGAGATGACTAACGGGGAACAGGTCAGCATCGTACTGATCGAAGACGACGACGGGCACGCCACGCTCGTCGAGCGCAATCTGCGGCGCTCGGGCATTTCGAACGGCTTCCTGCGTTTTCGCGACGGCCAGGAGGCGCTCGATTACTTTTTCGGCGCACCGGGCGCGGATCCGGCCACAGAGGCGATCTATCCGTCGCGCAACCAACTCGCGAATTTCGTCGTGCTGCTCGACCTGCGCATGCCGCGCGTGGATGGCTTCGAAGTGCTGCGGCGGTTGAAGGCGGAGCCCACCACGGCTTCGGTGCCGGTGATCGTGCTCACGACGACCGACGACCCGCGCGAGATCGAGCGTTGCTACGAGCTCGGCTGCAACGTCTACATCACGAAACCGGTCGAATATGACGCGTTTATCGAGGCCGTGCGGCGTCTCGGCTTTTTCCTCCAGGTCGTCAAGTTGCCGCCGGGGCAGCGCTTCATCCAGCCTTGATCCGCTGGAACCGGCTCGCGCATCACGCATGGAATCATCACGCATTGGCAAACGGCCGCAAGCCAGGCCCGTGCCCCAAGGGACGCTTTGCGCATGACTGAGGAATCCACGATGCTGGCTGGCGCACGCGTGCTCGTCGTCGACGACGACGAAGGCATCCTGCGCCTCGCCCGCAAGTCGCTGCTGCGCGCCGGTGCGCGCGTGGACACCTGCACCGGGGTCGGGGAAGCGCGCGCGCTGCTGGCCGTGCAGGCGCCCGATGTGCTCGTGCTCGACTATCAACTCGACGGCGCGGAAACGGGCCTCGACTTCTTCCGCCGGCTGCGTGCAGACGACGTACGCGTGCCCGCCATTCTCGTAACCGGCTTCACCGACGAGTCGCGCGTGATCGCCGCGTTGCGCGCGGGCGTCTCGGATGTCGTGCCGAAGTCGGGCGATTATCTCGACTACCTGCCGGAGGCGGTTGCGCGCGTGCTTTCGCAGGTCGCGCTCCAGCGCGCCTCCGACGAAGCGCTGCTGCTGCGCGATCGCGAGGAGCATTACCGCACGCTCTCCGAGGCCTTGCCGCATCTCGTGCTCACCTGCGGCGCGGACGGCAATTGCGACTTTCTCTCGAAGCAGTGGCTCGACTACACGGGGCTCGACGCGCGCCATTCGCATGGCCTCGCGTGGCTCGACGCCGTGCACCCAGACGATCGCGAAGAAGTTCGCCACACGTGGCTCAAGGCCGTGGGCAGCGGCGCGACCGACTATCGCCACGAACTGCGCATTCGCCGCCACGACGGCGTCTACCGATGGTTCGATGTCCGAATCGTTGCGATGCGCGACCCGCGCGGCGGCGTGAACCAATGGTTCGGCAGTTGCACCGACATCGACTCGCAACGCGAAGCGACCGAGGAGCGCGAACGCTTGCTCGCCTCCGAACAGGCTGCGCGGCAAATCGCCGAAGAGGCCAACCGCGCAAAAGACCGCTTCCTCGCCATGCTTTCGCACGAGTTGCGCACGCCGCTCACGCCGGTGCTCGCGGGCACGCGGCTACTCGAACAGATCCCCGGGCTGCCCGAGGCGGCTCGCGCGGGCGTGCTGATGATCCGCCGCAACATCGAGCTCGAAGCGCGTCTCATCGATGACCTGCTCGATCTCACGCGCGTGGCCAACGGCAAGCTGAGCCTCGCACTCGAAACGGTCGACGTGCACGAGGTGATCGAGGCAGTACTCGAGCTTTTTCACAGCGAAATCCAGATCAAGCAGCAGGACGTGCACGTCGATCTGCGTGCACAGCAGCACTACGTGCGCGGCGACCGAGCGCGCCTGCAGCAGATGCTGTGGAATCTCGTGCGCAACGCCGCGAAGTTCACGCCCGACGGCGGCCATATCTACGTGCGTACGCGCGACGAGCGCATGCACGTGGAGATCGAGGTGGAGGACACCGGCATTGGCATTGCGCCCGAGCAGATCGGCAAGCTGTTTCATGCATTCGAGCAGGGCAGCCACAACCTCACTCGCCAGTTCGGCGGGCTCGGCCTCGGGCTTGCCGTGACCCGTGCGCTGACCGAGGCGCATGGCGGGCGCGTGAGCGCGAAGAGCCCGGGCGCCCATTGCGGCGCCACCTTTACGATCGTCCTGCCGACCGCGGCGCCGGGCGAGGGCGCCACGGCGATTGCCGAGTTGCGCGGGCCGCAGCGCGCCGGCGCGTTGAATATTCTTTTGATCGAGGATCACGAGGACACGGCCGAGGTGATGTCGCAACTGATGCGCGCGGGCGGCCATGAGGTGGCGGTGGCGGGCAGCGTCGCCGGTGCGCTCGCGCTGACGGCAAGTGCGCGCTTCGACCTCGTGGTGAGCGACATTGGCCTGCCGGACGGATCGGGCATCGACTTCATCCGCGCGTTCCGTACGCATTCATCGGCGCCCGCCATCGCGCTCACCGGCTTCGGCACCGACGATGACGTGCGCCGCAGTGTCGAAGCGGGTTTCACCGCGCATCTCACGAAGCCGGTCAACTACGAGCATCTCGAACGGCTGATCGAAGAAGCCGCGGCCGCACACGCGACGCCTGCCAGTCCTGAATCGGCCCGGCCCGCGCGCTGAGCGCCGGCCTGTCACACCCCGGCGCAAAAAAGCCCGCGCGGCCTCGTGAGCTGCACCCCAAAAGTTGGATCGGTGTCCAACTTACGGGGTGCAGTTCATGCAGCGGCGCGGGCTGATGCCGGGGGCGCAATGTTCAGCGCGGACTTTCCTTCAGCGAATCGCGGATCTCACGCAGCAGCAGCACATCTTCGGGCGTGGGCGGCGGCGCGGCGGGCGCGGCTTCAGCCGGCGTGCGCAGCTTGTTGATGAACTTCACCATCAGAAAGATGATGAACGCGAGGATGACGAAGTTGATCACTGCCGTGATGAACGAGCCATAGCCGAATACGGCCACGCCCGCTGTCTGCAGATCCTTGTACGAATCGGGGTTGCCTTTATAGGTGCCGGGAATGTGCCCGAGCCGGACGAACAAGTTCGAGAAGTCGAGGCCGCCTGTGACCACGCCGATGACCGGCATGATGAGGTCCTTCACGACCGAGTTGACGATGCTCGAAAACGCACCGCCAATAATCACACCGACCGCGAGATCCATCACATTGCCTTTGACGGCGAATTCCTTGAACTCCTTGATCATGCTCATGAGCGGGCTCTCCATGATTGGCGCGGTACAAGCCTGGGGGTCAAAACGACGTATTCGCGCAATGATAACGAAGGCACCCGTATCGCGGTAGCAGTTTGACATTGCCTGATGTTTCCACGGGCGCTCGACGAAGTCCCGGCATGCGCATGCTGCGTGCCCGTCGCGCGTGCCTCGTCCTCAGCGCGCGAGTGAGATCTGCTCGTGGAAGGTCGCGGGGTCGGTGTTGGTGCCGCACAGGAGCACGCCCACACGCTTGCCTTGCAGCGTGTCGCGCAGCGGCCCGAGGAGTCCCGCCGTGGCCGCGGCGCAGGCCGGTTCGACAGCGAGCTTGAGTTGCGAGAAGAGCACACGCATCGCGCTGCGCAAGGCGTCATCGGAAACGGTGACGATGCGCTCCATATGGCGGCGGCACAGCGTATAGCTGTATTGCTCCGTGTGCGGAGACATCAGCGAGTCGGCGATCGAGTGCATATGGGTCATGCGCACCGTGTGGTTCGCGGCGAAGCTGCGGTTCATCACGTCCGAACCTTCGGGTTCGACGCCGTACACGCGTACGCGCGGATTGGCGAGGCGCAGCGCCGTGGAGACGCCCGCCGCAAGCCCGCCGCCGCCAACCGGCACGATCACCGCGTCGAGGTCGGGCGCCTGGGTGGCCCATTCGTAGCCGAGCGTCGCCGTGCCCAGCACCGTGCGATAGCCGTTGAACGGATGCACGAAGTAGCGGCCCTCGTCGGTCTCGATGCGTCGCACGATGTCGAAGGCCTCGGTGCTGTTGTCGGCCACGACGATCTCCGCGCCGAAGCGTCGGCATTGCTCGATGCGCGCCTCGCTCGCGGTGCGAAAGAGCACGACCTTCGCGCTGATGCCCAGGCGCATGGCCGCATACGCGACCGCGATTGCGTGATTGCCCCCCGAGACGCAGGTGACGCCCGCACCGCGCTGCGCGGCGTCGAGCGCGAGCAGATGCGTGAATGCGCCGCGCACCTTGAAGCTGCCGCTCGATTGCAGCAGCTCGAACTTGAAGTTCACGAGCGTGTCTTCGAGCGTGGACAGATCATGGCGGTCGAACACCGGCGTGCGCAGCACCCACGGCGCCAGCGCGAAATGCTGCGAGGCGATGTCGTCGAGGGTGGGGATCGCCTCACCGTCGATCGTGTGGTCGGTGGGCAGTGGCGCGGCGGTGGACATGATGATGCGCGTCCGGTTTCGTCACTTTGCCAGGGCTTCGACGGACATGCCGTGCACGAGCTTGCGCAGAAAACCTTCGCAGGCCGCGAGCTGTTCGAGCGACACATATTCGTTGGGCTTGTGCGCCTGCTGGATGTCGCCGGGCCCGCACACCACGCTCGGAATACCCGCGCGCGCGAAGAGGCCTGCCTCGGTGCCGTAGGCCACCTTGCGTTGCGCCTGGTCGGCGGTGAGCGCGCGCACGAGTTGCGTGATCGCGGCTTGCTCCGTGGCGTCGAGGCCCGGCGCCCCCGCGATCTTCGTGAACTCGATCGCGCCCGACTGATGTTCGCGCTGCATCTTCGGCACGAGCGTCTCGCGCGCGTACTGCTCGATGCGCGCGAAGATCACGTCGGGGTCGAGCGTCGGCAGATTGCGGAACTCGAACGCGAAGCGGCATTCGGCCGGCACCGTGTTGATGGCGTTGCCGCCTTCGATCGTGCTGGTTTGCGCGGTCGTGAACGGCACGTCGTAGAACTCGTCGAACGGGCCGTTCGCGCGGAACTCGTCGGCCATATCGCGGATGTAGCAGATGAGACGCGCCGCGTACTCGATCGCGTTCAGGCCGCGCGGCGTGAGCGACGAATGCGCGGCGTGGCCGCGCACGCAGCACTGATACGCGTTGAGCCCCTTGTGCGCCACGATGGGGCGCATGCTCGTGGGCTCGCCCACGATGCAGCCTTCGGGTTTCACGCCGCGCTTCACGAGTTCTTCGAGCATGAGCGGCGCGCCTACGCAGCCCACTTCCTCGTCGAAGGAGAGCGCCAGGTGCAGCGGCTTTGCGAGCTTCATCTGCTGGAACTCGGGCACGAGCGCAAGCGCCGCGCCGATGAAGCCTTTCATGTCGCAGGTGCCGCGGCCATAGAGCAGGCCCTCGCGGATCTCGGGCTTGAACGGGTCGCTGTCCCACTTCTGGCCGTCCACGGGCACCACGTCGGTGTGGCCCGAGAGCACGATGCCGCCGTTCGTCGAGCCGTCGTGCGCGGGCAGCGTGGCGAACAGGTTGGCCCACTTGCCGTCGCGGCCATAGGTGAGCGTCGATTCGATGCCGCGCGCGCGAAGGTCGTCGCGCACGATCTCGATCAGGCCGAGATTCGGATGACGGCTGACCGTATCCATCGAGACGAGGCGGGTGACCCAGGGGAGCGAGGCGGGAAGGGAAGCGGACTGCGGGGACGACTGCGCTGATGCAGCGGCATGCGACATGTTGGACTCCAGCTTGCTTGTGTTCTTCATCTTACCCAAAAAGAATCACGCAAGCCAAAGCCCAATGCCCAACGCGCCGGCGCACACCATGCTGCATTGCGTTCGCGGGCGATGACGCGCCGCAACATCGCCCGCGCGTCTGCCGTTGCGCGCGGGCTCCGAAGGCCTGTAGCGGCTCAGCGCGTAGCGCCCGCGCGCGTCGGCGCGCCAAGCGCGCGCAGCGTCTCCTTCACGGTGGCCACGCGCACGGCGAGGTCGGGGCTGCGCGTTTCGATGCGCAGCTTGTCCTGGCCCGCGAGCTTGATGTGCTTGTGCTTCTGCACCATCTCGATGATGCGCATGGCGTCCACGGGCGGGTTCGGCACGAACTGCAAACCGATCACGGCGTCGCCCGCGTCGATCTTCGTGATGCCGAGCGGCTTGGCGGCCAGGCGCAGACGATGTGTTTCGATCAGCGCATGCGCTTGCGGCGGCATCTTGCCGAAGCGGTCGATCAGCTCCTCCTGGATGCCGTCGATCGAATCGTCGTGCTCGCAGTTCGCGAGCCGCTTGTAGAGCGACAGGCGCTCCTGCACGTCGCCGCAGTAGTCGGCGGGCAGGATCGCGGGCGCGTGCAGATTGATCTCCGTGGTCGCGGCGAGCGGCGCGTTGAGGTCGGGCTCGCGGCCGTCCTTGAGCGCCTTCACGGCGTCATTGAGCATGTCGGTGTAGAGCTGGAAGCCGATCTCCTGGATCTCGCCCGACTGCTTGTCGCCGAGCACTTCGCCCGTGCCGCGAATCTCGAGGTCGTGCATCGCCAGATAAAAGCCCGAGCCCAGTTCCTCCATCTGCTGGATCGCTTCGAGACGGCGCTGCGCCTGTTTCGTGAGGCCTTGCGGATCGTGCACGAGCAGATATGCGTACGCCTGGTGGTGCGAGCGGCCCACGCGCCCGCGCAACTGGTGCAGCTGCGCGAGGCCGAACTTGTCGGAGCGGTGGATGAGGATCGTGTTGGCGCTCGGCACGTCGATGCCGGTCTCGATGATCGTGGTACAGAGCAGCACGTTCGCGCGCTGCGCCACGAAGTCGCGCATCACGGTCTCGAGCTCGCGCTCGTGCATCTGGCCGTGCGCCACGACGATGCGCGCCTCGGGCACGAGGGCTTCGAGCATCGCGCGGCGGTTCTCGATCGTCTCTACTTCGTTGTGCAGGAAATAGACCTGGCCGCCGCGCTTGAGCTCGCGCAGCATCGCCTCGCGAATCACGCTGTCTTCTTCGCGGCGAACGAAGGTCTTGATCGCGAGGCGCTTTTGCGGCGCCGTGGCGATGACCGAGAAGTCGCGCAGGCCTTCGAGCGCCATGCCGAGCGTGCGCGGGATCGGCGTGGCCGTGAGCGTGAGCACGTCGACCTCGGCGCGCAGCGCCTTGAGCGCTTCTTTCTGGCGCACGCCGAAGCGGTGCTCCTCGTCGATGATCACGAGGCCGAGGCGCTTGAACTGCACGTCGGAGGAGAGCAGCTTGTGCGTGCCGATCACGATGTCGACGCTGCCGTCGTTGATCTGCTGGATCGCGCCGCTCACTTCCTTCGCGGACTTGAAGCGCGAGAGCTCGGCGATGCGCACGGGCCAGTCGGCGAAGCGGTCCGTGAAAGTTTGCGTGTGCTGCTCGGCGAGTAGCGTGGTGGGCGAGAGGATCGCCACCTGCTTGCCGCCCATCACGGCGATGAAGGCCGCGCGCAGCGCCACCTCGGTCTTGCCGAAGCCCACGTCGCCGCACACGAGGCGGTCCATCGGCTTGCCGCTTGTCATGTCGCCGATCACGGCGGCGATCGCCGCCGCCTGGTCGGGCGTCTCCTCGAAACCGAAGCTCTCCGCGAACTTCACGTAGTCGCGCGGATCGAGCTTGAACGCATGGCCCTCGCGCGCGGCGCGCCGTGCGTAGAGATTCAGCAGCTCGGCGGCCGTGTCGCGGATCTGCTGCGCGGCCTTGCGGCGCGCCTTTTCCCACTGGCCCGAGCCGAGCGCGTGCAGCGGCGCGCTATCGGGGTCGGCGCCGCTGTAGCGCGAGATCACGTGCAGTTGCGAAACCGGCACGTAGAGCTTGCTGCCATTCGCGTATTCGAGGTGCAGGAACTCGGTGTCGCCTTCGCCGAGATCCATCGTCACGAGCCCGTGGTAGCGGCCGATGCCGTGTTGCGCATGCACCACCGGGTCGCCCACCTTGAGCTCGGAGAGGTCGCGCACCATCGAATCGACGTTGCTCGCCTGCTCCTGGCGGCGGCGTCCGGCGCGGCGCGCGAGCGGCCCGTAGAGCTCGGTTTCGGTGATGACCGCGAGCTCCTCGCCTGGCAGCGCGAAGCCCGTGGAGAGGGGCGCGACGCCCAGCACAAAACGCTCGTCGCCGGTGAGCCAGTCTTCGTAGCTGTCGGCGGAGGCGGGGCGCAGATGGTTGTCGGCGAGCAGTTGCGCGATGGTCTCGCGCCGGCCCGCCGACTCCACCGCGAACAGCACGCGGTTCTTCGTCGAGTCCAGGTAGGTGCGCAGCGAAGCGAGCGGGTCGTCGGCGTGGCGGTCGATCGCGAGGTTCGGCAGCGCCGTGGCCCAGCCGCCCGCGCTCGCGGCTGGCAGCACGAGGCGCGCGAACGGCTTGGCGAGCGTGAAGAAGTCCTCGTCGGTCAGGAAGAGGTGCTGCGGCTCGAGGATCGGCCGCTCGCGGTCGTGCGAGAGGAAGCTGTGGCGCTGCTTCGTGTCGTTGGTGAAGCGGCGGATCGAAGCGTCGAGGTCGCCCGAGAACACCAGCTGGGCGTTGTCGGGCAGATAGTGGAACAGCGTTGCCGTTTCCACGAAAAAGAGCGGCAGATAGTATTCGATGCCCGCCGAGGGCACGCCATTGCCGATGTCCTTGTAGATCGTCGCGCGGCTCGGGTCGCCTTCGAACACTTCGCGCCAGCGGCTGCGAAATGCCGTGCGCGACGCTTCGTCGAACGGGAACTCGCGGCCCGGCAAGAGGCGCACGTCCTTCACCGGGTAGAGACTGCGCTGGCTGTCCGGATCGAACGCGCGGATCGAATCGACCTGATCGTCGAAGAGATCGATGCGGTAGGGCAGCGGCGAACCCATCGGGAAGAGGTCGATCAGCGAGCCGCGCACGCAGTATTCGCCCGGGCGCACCACCTGGCTCACGTGCTCGTAGCCCGCCAGCGTGAGCTGGGATTTGAGCTTCGCCTCGTCGAGGCGCTCGCCCTGCGAGAACGAGAACGTATAGGCCGCGAGGAACGAGGCTGGCGGCATGCGGTAGAGCGCCGTGGTGGCCGGCACGATGAGGACGTCGCAGCGGCCTTCGCCCAGGTCGTGCAGCGTGGCGAGCCGCTCGGAGACGAGATCCTGGTGCGGCGAGAACGTGTCGTACGGCAGCGTTTCCCAGTCGGGCAGCAGGCGCACACGCGCCTCGGGCGCGAAGAACGGGATTTCCTGGGCGAGCCGCTGCGCGTCCACGGCGCTCGCGCAGATCACGGCGAGAAGCGGCGCAGCAGCGGCACTGGCGCGCGCCGCCTCGCGGTAGCGGGCGATCAGGAGCGCATCGGACGAGCCGTGCGTACCGTCGAACGCGTAGCGCTGCCCCGCCTTGACGACGGTGACGGGAGACGGAGACCGGAACGGTGACTGCGGGGAAGCGGCGATATCGGACATAGGCAACAGGGTGGCCGACGCTTGTGTCGGTAGGGTGGCCGTGAATGCTGGCAGTCTCCGGCTGGCAGATTCAGGCCAGGCTCAACGCCAGAATTTGGGGGCCGGGTTCGGGCCTTCAAATGCAAAACCATGCGCGTGGCCGCACTGGCCGGGCCTGGGCGGTCATTCGAAAAGCGCCACGCAGCCGCGTGAGGCGGGCGGGCAGGCGCCATTCGGGCGACCGGCGCGGGCGCGCGCCGCGGCTCGAACTCTTGCGAATGCGGCGCGTTTTGCGGGCGTCCGGCGTGCGGATAAGGGACCTATTATAAAATCCGTCCTTTACTTTGACTCATGCGGCTTGCGACATCGTGACTTCACGCCTTTTTGCCCTGATTCCGTGCGCCGGCACCGGCAGCCGTTCAGGGTCGGCCATGCCGAAACAATATCGAATCGTAGCCGGTCGTGACCTCCTGCACTATACGCTCGCCGCTTTCGACGCCTGCAACGAGTTCGCGCAGACGCTCGTGGTGATTTCCCCCGACGATAACCACTTCGACGCGCGCCGCTTCGGCGGCCTGCGCTTCGCGGTGCGTCGCTGCGGCGGCGCTTCGCGCCAGGCCTCGGTCTACAACGGCCTCGCCGCGCTCGCGGAATTCGGTGCGCGCGACGACGACTGGGTGCTCGTGCACGACGCGGCACGCCCCGGCATTACGCCCGCGCTGATCCGCACGCTCGTCGAGGCGCTCAGGGACGACCCCGTGGGCGGGATCATGGCACTGCCCGTGGCGGACACGCTCAAGCGCGTCGCGCCAAAAGACGACGCCGCACCCGTCGCGCGCATCGCTCGCACCGAGGCGCGCGACGGTCTCTGGCAGGCGCAGACGCCGCAGATGTTCCGCATCGGCATGCTGCGCAGCGCCATCGAACGCGCGCAACAGGACGGCCACGACCTCACCGACGAAGCCAGCGCGATCGAGTGGCTCGGCCACGCGCCGCGTCTCGTGCAGGGGAGCCTGCGCAACTTCAAGGTGACGTACCCCGAGGACTTCGCGCTCGCCGAGGCGATCCTCAGCCGGCCCGCTGAATAAGCGCTCCGGGCACGCCTGGCAGATGACGCGTCCCGCAACCCCTCAACCCGGAACCCCACACATGGACATCAGAATCGGACAAGGCTACGACGTGCACGCGCTCGTGCCCGGACGCCCGCTCGTGATCGGCGGCGTGACGGTGCCCTACGATCGCGGCCTGCTCGGCCACTCGGACGCGGACGTGCTGCTGCACGCCATCACCGACGCGCTGTTCGGCGCCGCTGCGCTAGGCGACATCGGCCGCCATTTCCCCGACACCGACAAGCAGTTCTATGGCGCCGACAGCCGCGTGCTGCTGCGCGAATGCCTGCGCCGCGTGCAGGAGGCGGGCTTCACGCTCATCAACGTCGATACCACGGTGATCGCGCAGGCGCCCAAGCTCGCGCCCCACATCGAGGCGATGCGCAAGACGATCGCCGAAGACCTGAACCTGCCGATCGATCGCGTCAACGTGAAGGCGAAAACGAACGAGAAGCTCGGCTATCTCGGCCGCGGCGAGGGCATCGAAGCGCAGGCCGCCGTGCTGATCATGCGCGCTTGACGGGCTTCCGAGCCTCGCATTTCCGGGGCTGGCCAGCGGGAGCAGGGCGCGTGCCCACTCGCGGCATCGCGGCGATGGTTGCACTTGCAATCGTCGCCGCGGCTTTTCTTGCCGATTAATTTCCGTTTTTTTCGTCCCATACTGAGCCGGTAACGGAAGTGGGGAGGGCAATGGCGGCAGTTGAAAGACGCGTGAAAGGCCTGGACGGCATGCGCTCGCTCGCGGTGGTGCTAGTGTTCCTCTCGCACAAGGCCCACGTCGACATGGTCGATGCGGGCAAGATTGGCGTCTGGCTGTTCTTTCTGATCAGCGGCTATCTCATCGTCGGCGATTTGCATCGTAGCCGGCTGCGCTTCGAGCAGCACGGCGCGCGCACGGCTGCGCTACTGTACGTCTTCTTCATGAAGCGCGCGTTGCGCATCTTGCCCGTGTATTACCTCCTGCTCGTCGCGCTCACCATCGCGCACGCGAGCTTCTATCAGCGCGATGTCGAGCTTGGCCTCGCCTGGCATTTCGCATTCCTCTCCAATTACTGGATCGGCGTGGTGCACGACGGCTGGCCCGGCACTGTCTCGCACTTCTGGAGCCTCGCGGTCGAACAGCAGTTCTATCTGGTCGCGCCGTTCGCACTGCTGTTCACGTGCGCCTCGCGCCATCTCACGTTATGCGCGGTGGTGATCGCGGCTGCCGCGCTCGCCCATCTCGCGCTTTATCGGGAAGGAGCGAGCGCGCCGCTCATCTATGCGTTTTCGCCCTGGAATTTCGCCATGCTCGCGTTGGGCGGCGCGCTGGCGATCGGCGGCGAGCGCGTGCCGTTGCCGGCAGGGGCGGCGGGCCTCGTATGGTTCGCCGGGGCCTGGGCGGCCATCGCCGGCTTCGCGCTGGCGCATGCCGATTGCACGTGCAGCCTGCCGGGCGCGGTGCAAGCGAGCGCGGTGTTGCCCGGCTTTTTCGACATCGGACTCGCGCTCTCGCTCGGCGCGCTGTTCCTGTGGCTCGTGCGTCGCCAGGACAGCGCGTTCGTTGCGGCGCTCGAAGTGCGTCCGCTCGCGCATCTCGGCACCATCAGCTATGGCTTCTATCTGTTCCACAACCTCGTGCCGTCGCGCCTCGGCGTGGCGCCTGGGCTCTATGCGCGGCTGCAAGTGCCCGATGCCGCGCAGCCTGTCCTCGCGCTCGCGCTGCAGTTCGCATTGGCCGTGCTGCTTGCCCATCTGTCGTGGCAGGTGCTGGAAAAGCGCGTGCTCGAATGGAAGCGGCCGCTCGAAACGGCGATCCGCAACCGCCTGCCCGCACGCGCGGCGGCAAGCCAGACGTGACGCACGACGCAGCGTCGCGACAAGCGTCGCCCTCTGGCAACGCCCTAAAGCGTCGCGCCGCCAATCTCGCGGCCGCTCGGGCACAACTCCCCGGTCTGCAGGCCATCGAGCACGCGTAGCACTTCCTCGGCGCTGCGCCCGACGTTCAGATTGTTCACCGTGACATGCTGGATCGTGTTGTCGGGATCGACGATGAACGTCGCGCGCAACGCGACGCCGGCCTCCTGGTCGCGTATGCCGAGCTGGTCGATGAGCTCGCCCTTCACGTCGCCGAACGAAAGATGGTTGAGGCGGTCGAGTTCCTTGTCTTCGCGCCGCCAGGCGAGCTTCACGTACTCGTTGTCGCAACTGCCACCCAGCACGACCGTTTCCCGATCGTCGAATTCCTTGATCAGGCGGGCGAAAGCAATGATCTCGGTCGGGCAGACGAGCGTGAAATCCTTCGGGTAGAAATAGAGAACCTTCCACTTGCCCGGGAAGGATTGCTCGGTGATTTCGACGAATGCGGTTTCGCCGTTTTCTTCGGGATGGTTGAAGCCAGGCTTCGCGGCTGTGACGGTGAAGGCTTCGAGCTTGTCGCCGACGGTTTTCATGGCGCAGTTCCTCAGGCGAGAGGCGGGCCGGTCGGCCCGTTTCGACGGCGCATGCATGCGCGTCCCCATGAACGCGATTGTGGCAGGTGCGCCCGGTGCGCGCCGTGAGCATGCGCCGCGGCGGCGGCGCATTGAATCCGGGTTGGGCTCAGGCGCCTTTGGCGAGCGGGAATTCGATCGTCACTTCTAGCCCCGGGCCGGGCAGGCGGTTGCGCAGCCGCAGCGCGCCGCGATAGCGGCCCACGAGCCGCTGCACGATGGCCATGCCGAGGCCGGTGCCGTTCGCCTGAGTGCGGGCGGTATCGACGCGGTAGAACGGGCGCGTGACGAGCGAGAGCTGATCTTCGGGAATGCCGGGGCCTTCGTCGACTACCGAAAGCTCGACACGCGAATGCGAGACGCGCGTTTCGAGCATGATGTGCGGAATGCCATCTGTTTCGCTTGCGCCATATTTGCGCGCGTTTTCGATCAGGTTGCCCACCACGCGGCGCATGTCGGTGTCGTCGGCCTCGATGAGGGCCGAGGGCGCGAGCCGTGTGATCAGACGCACGCCATCTTCGCTCGCCATGCGCGCGGCCATCTCGCCGGCGATGACCGACAGATCGACGCGCTCGGGCATGCGCTGCACGGGGCGCGCGTAATCGAGGAAGCGGCCGATGATCAAATCCATCTGCTCGATGTCGTCGATCATGGCGTCCTTGGTCGCCTGATCGGACGGACTCATCTCCGTTTCGAGCCGCAGGCGCGCGAGCGGCGTGCGCAGGTCGTGCGAAATGCCCGCGAGCATGAGCGCGCGGTCGGCTTCCAGCTGCTCGAGGTCGCGCACCATCTGGTTGAACGAGCGATTGGTTTCGGCCGCCACGCCCATGCCGCTTTCGGGCAGCGGCGCGGGCGACTGGCCGGAGCCCAGCATGCGCGCCGACATGGCGAGCCGCGCGAACGGCCGGTTCACGAGACTCGTGATGAAGGCCGCGCCGAACAGCGAGAGCGCGAGCGCCGAAATACCCCAGCCGACCCACTGCAGACCCGTGACGTTGTCGAGCTGGTCGCGGTCGAGCGCGACCCAGTAGTCGTCGTCGTCGATCTTGAAGCTGATCCACACGCCAGGAATGTCGTTGACGGATTGCGCGATCACGGTGTCGTCGCCAAGGCGCCCGCGAATGTCATGCTCGATCAGGCGATTGAGCGACTCGTCGGGCTGCAGCTTGTACTTGTCCGTGGTTTCGCGCGGGTACACGCGCACGCCCTCGTTGCTCTCGAGATCCTGCAAGAGCGCGCGGCGCAGATCGGGATCGGAGTAGAGGAGCGCGGTGCGCGTGAGCTTGACGACCGCGACGAGCTGCAACGCCACGCGCTGCGCGCGCGGCTCGCGCTCGATCACGCGAAAGCTCTGGAACCATGCCGCGAGACTGACCGCGATGAGCAGTGCGATCAGCAGGAAGGTGCGCCAGAACAGGTCGCCGAACGCGAGCGTGAGCAAACGCCGGTCAATCCGCATGGGCCCTTCCCGTCAACAGAGGTAGTGCAGGCAACGCTACGCCATCCATCCAGGGGTCAGGCGGCGCCGTCGGGAATGAATACGTAGCCGAGGCCCCAGACCGTCTGGATGAAGCGCGGGCTGCCCGGATCGGGCTCGATCAGCTTGCGCAGGCGCGAGATCTGCACGTCGAGGCTGCGGTCGAACACCTCGTATTCGCGCCCGCGTGCGAGCTCCATGAGCTTTTCGCGCGAGAGCGGCTGGCGTGGATGACGCGCGAACACCTTGAGGACCGAGAATTCGCCCGTGGTGAGCGGAATTTCCTGACCGGCCTTGGTGAGCGTGCGCGTGGCGAGATTCAGCGCGAACTCGCCGAACTCGAATACCTCGGTGGTTTCCGAGGGCGCACCCGGCAATTCAGACGGCGCCTGGCGGCGCAGCACGGCGTGAATACGCGCGACCAGCTCGCGAGGATTGAAGGGCTTGGGCAGGTAATCATCGGCGCCCATTTCGAGGCCGACGATGCGATCCACGTCCTCGCCCTTGGCAGTGAGCATGATGATGGGCGTGCGGTCGTTGCTGCCGCGCAGGCGCCGGCAGATGGACAGGCCGTCTTCGCCGGGCAGCATCAGGTCGAGCACCAGCAGGTCGAAACGTTCGCGCACCCACAGCTTGTTCATGGCGGGCGCGTTTTCGGCTACGTACACGTTGAAGCCCTGTTCGCCGAGGTAGCGGCGCAGCAGGTCCCGAAGCCGGGGATCATCATCGACAACGAGAATTTTGGACGGGTTTTTGGTTTCCATGCCTGGCATCTTAGCGCGATTGGATAGTGATGCGAGTTTGCACCAATTATCGGGTTACAGTCAGTTACAAAATTTACCCGTGCTGTGCCACGGCATCAACCACTGACAGATAGACTATTTTGCGTAAAGCGGCTGTTCGGTAGATACTTCAATCGACTTTATATTCCAGGCCCACGCACAGTTGGGTTCGCACATGTATTCGAGGTAGCCGTTTGCCGCGTCAAGAAGGGAACAAAACGATGGGAGGGGTCAGGCCGACAATGCGCCACACCATGCTTGCACTGGCGCTTGCCGGTGGCGTGGTAGCCGCATTGGAGTCGGCGCCGGTCCGGGCCCAGCCCTCCTCAGACCGGTACGAGGACGCGCAGCCTCCCGCTCGCGGGCCAAACGGTAAATACCCGGCACGGCGCTTTCGCAGCGATTCCCCTCCGCGTCCCGCCTCTGACATCAACCCACGTCCTGCCGTTCCCCCCGATCTCGATCAGCGTCGCCGCGACGGCCATATGACGCCCGAAGAGCGTCGCCTTTTGCGTCAGCATATCGAAGACGCCGTGCGCGAACTGTATAAGCGCTGATATCGGCCGGGTTTCGAATCGCGCTGAAAAATATCGTAGCAATTGCGCGGTCAACATGCGTTCTCGGGCGGCCGTTAAGCCGGTACATTCGTTTGATGCGCCGGCGGTTTCGTCGTGCGCCCATTCATCATGAGCGACTCCAGACGGTCCAGACCGAACGCGATGTCTCGCGCCGCGGCATCGGCATCTGCATCGGCATCGGCATCGGCATCCGGCGATGCTGACAGCGACGGCGATGCCGCGCTACTCGATGCCGACGACGCCCGCCATCTCATCATCCGCACGGGCTTCGCGCCGCGCGCGAGCGAAGTCTCGCCTTATGTGGGACTGACGCGCGCGCAGGCCGTCGCGCGTCTCATCGGCACGGCACGCAATGAGGCACTCACGCCGCTGCCCGCATGGACCGCCGAAGTGCCGCCGAGCCGCGCCCAGCGCCGCGCGTGGACACCCGACGAGCGCCGCGAGGCGCAGCGCCAGCGCGGCGCGCGCTACGACGAGCTGCGCGCGTGGTGGATGCGCGAAATGCTCGACACGCCTGCGCCGCTCACCGAGCGCATGACGCTCTTCTGGCACAACCACTTCGCTTCGGGGCAGGACAAGGTCTACGAGCCGCAGTTGATGGCCGCGCAGAACGTGCTCTTGCGCCGTGACGCGCTGGGCAGTTTCGCGACGCTGCTGCATGCCGTCGCGAAGAATCCGGCGATGCTGCTTTACCTCGATGGGGCGAGCAATCGCAAGGGCAGGCCGAACGAGAATTTCGCACGTGAAGTCATGGAGCTGTTCACGCTCGGCGAAGGGCAGTACACGCAGCGCGACGTTGCCGAAGCCGCGCGCGCGTACACGGGCTGGAGCCTGGATCCCGATACGCTGGGTTTCGTCTGGCGTCCCGACCTGCACGATGACGGCGAAAAGACCGTGCTGGGGCGCAGCGGCGCATTCGGTGGCGACCAGGTGCTCGACATCCTGCTCGAGCAGCCGCAAACTGCGCGTTACGTGGCGGCGAAGCTTTGGCGCGAGTTCGTCTCCGACACGCCCGACGACGCGCAGCTCGCAGTCGTCGCCGAGCGTTTTCGCGCGAGCGGCTACGACAACAAGGCGGCGCTCGGCGCGTTGCTCATGACGCCCGCGTTCTGGGACGAGCGTAATCGCGGCGTGCTCGTGAGTTCGCCAGTGGAGTTCATCGCCGGTACGATACGACGCTTCGACTTGGCTTATGGCGACACGCTGCCGCTCGCGCGCCGATCGGCCGCATTGGGCGAGAACCTGTTCAATCCGCCGAACGTGAAGGGCTGGCCGGGCGGGGCCGCATGGATCAACAGCTCGTCGCTGCTCTCGCGCAAGCAGTTCGTGGAGCAGTTGTTTCGCGCGACGCAAGCGGGACCTTCGCACGCGCGAGGCACCATGACGAAGATCGCGGCGGCGATGCAGCAAGACGCGCAAGACACGCAGAACGCGCCGCGGCGCGACGCATCGCAGGGCGGTTTGCACTTCGATCTGGATGCCTGGCTTTCGCACTTCGGCCTCACCGCCGACGCCACGCCGGGGCTCTCGGCACAGTTGCAGATGCAGCATGCACTGTTGCCGCTCGCTCCCGTCGATGCGATCGCGGCGGGCAGCAGTGCGGGTTCGTATCTCCAGGCACTGCTGACGGATCCTGTGTATCAGTTGAAGTGAAGCGTTGAAATGAACAGCCGAATTCGAGGCGGCAACGTTCGCCGCCGCACAGACGAGCGAGGCAAGACATGAAGCGACGCGAATTTCTTGCCGCCGGCGCAACGGCTGCGGCCGCGGCCACGATGGCCGGCTCGGCGCTCTGGTTGCCGCGCGTGGCGCGCGCGCAAGGTGCGGCGCTCACGCACGCGGGCGGTGCGAACGGCTACGAGAATCTGCTGATTCTCGTCGAGCTCAAAGGAGGCAACGACGGCCTGAATACCGTCGTGCCCTTCGCGGATCCGCTCTACTACAGCTATCGACAGACCATCGGCGTGCCGCGCGGTGACGCGGTGCAACTCGACGAGCGCACGGCGCTGCACCCGGCGCTCGCGCCGCTCATGCCGATGTGGCGCGCGCACGAACTGGCGATCGTTCAGGGCGTGAGCTACGCGCAGCCGAATCTCTCGCACTTTCGCTCGATCGAGATCTGGGACACGGCTTCGCGCTCCGATCAATATTTGCGCGAAGGCTGGCTCACGCGAGCGTTCGCGCACGAGCCGGTGCCGGGCGGTTTCGCCGCCGATGCGCTCGTGCTGGGCAGTGCCGAGATGGGGCCGCTTTCGAATGGCGCGCGCGCCATTGCGCTCGTGAATCCCGCGCAGTTCGCGCGCGCTTCGCGGCTGGTCACGCCGGTCTCGCTCAAGGAGCGCAACCCGGCGCTCGCGCATATTCTCGACGTCGAGAACGACATCGTGCACGCCGCCGATCAATTGCGGCCGCGTACGGGCGACTACGCGCTGAAGACCGCGTTCGCGCCGGGCGCGTTCGGCGCCTCGATCAAGACGGCCATGCAGGCGCTCGCCTCGGCCGACACGCCGCAAGGCGCGCCGATGCCGGGGCGCGGCGTCGCCGCGATTCGTCTGACGCTAAACGGTTTCGACACGCACCAGAACCAGCCGCAGCGTCACGCCGACCTGCTGCGCCAGTTCGCGGCCGGCATGGTGTCGATGCGCTCTGCGCTCGTCGAACTGGGGCGCTGGGACCGCACGCTCATCGTGACGTATGCGGAATTTGGCCGGCGCGTACGCGAGAACCAGAGCCGCGGTACGGATCATGGCACGGCGTCGGCGCATTTCGTCGCGGGTGGGCGAGTGGCGGGTGGGCTTTACGGGCAGGCTCCGCAGCTTGCGCGTCTCGACGGCAACGGCAACTTGCCAGTGGGCGTCGACTTCAGGCAGATCTACGCGACAGTGCTTGGGCCCTGGTGGGGGCTCGACGCGCAGGCCGTGCTGCAGCAGCGCTTCGATCCGTTGCCGCTGTTGCGGGCGTGACGGGATATCGGACCCCACAGGCGTTTCAAGCCACGGTGGCGTCTGCCTCATCGTCGGAATCAGCCGCGCCGGGCGGCGCGCCAGGCGATCCAGAGTTTGCGGATGGGTGTGAGCACGATTTGCTGATGCAGCACCTGGAAGCCCTCGCGCTCGACTTCGTCGAGCAGCGCGAGTGCGAGCGCCGCGAGCGAGCGCAAGGTGCGCTGGTCGCGGCGCGCGGCGGCGGGAATCGCGTCGAGCGCGGCTTGCACCGATTCGCGCGCGCGCGAGGTCTGGAACTGCATCAGCTCCGTGAATTCCGCGCTGTAGCGTCGGTTGATCAGATCGGCGGCGGTGACGTTGTATCGCTGCAGTTCGTCGATGGGGACGTAGATGCGACCGTGCCGCGCATCGTTGCCGATTTCAGGCACGAACTGCGCGAGCATCAGCGCATTGCCGAGCGGCGCGGCCCAGCGCGCGGCGTCGCGGCGGTCCTCGTCGGTGCGAGCGCTTAGTTGCGCGACGATCGAGGCGAACGTACCGCCCACGCCATCCATATAGCGACGCAGGTTCGGCAGGTCGAGATAGCGTGCCTGCTCGAAATCCATTTCAAAGCCCGCGAGCAGCCCCTGCAGATCGGGATAAACGGCGCTCGTGTCGTCGAGATGCTGCGCGAGCGCCTGCGTGACCGGGTGTGAGGGATTGCCCGCGGCGAGCGCGGCCAGTTCCTTTTGCCACCAGGCGAGCTTCGTTCGGCCGACCGTGGGATCGCTCGTTTCCTTCGCGGATTCCTCGAACTCGCGGCGCAACGCGAAGAGGGCCGTGAGAAGGGGTTGGCGCGCGGCGCGGGCCTCGCGCAGCGCATAGTAAGTGCTCGATCCGGGAGGAGCCGCCTTTTCCTGGCAGTAGTCGTCGAAGTTCACGGCGTTCGGAGGGTATGTGGCGATGCCGTTCGCGTGCCGGCCGGAGGCCGCTACGACAGCAGAGCCGCGATTCTAGCATCGGGGCGACTTTCGGCCGGCCCGGGTGGGCTTGCCGGCAGCCCGGCCAAAGCATCGCCGCGCCTGGTTTTCAGGGTGCAGACAAGCGCCGGGCAATCGGTTAGAATCTCGCGCTTGCGCTTTCTTGGCGTGAAGCTGGCTTATAGTAACAAGCGAGTAACAAGCGAGTCAGAAGCGGAAAAAAGCGTGGCTGCAGGCGCGCAAAGCCAGCGCAATGCCAGAAAGCAAGCCGGATTGCGGGCCAGGTGCGACACACCGGCCCGATGTCTCACGAGGACTCGATCAGTCGGCATGTCGCAGAGGGTTGTATCGCACGCGTTATTCGCAGCGGTCCTGCCAGGCGCACGAAGCAAGCGCAAGAATTCGCGTGAGTGGCGAAATTGGTAGACGCACCAGGTTTAGGTCCTGACGCCCGCAAGGGTGTGCCGGTTCGAGTCCGGCCTCACGCACCAAAACAAAAAGGCCATGTACCCAACGGTACATGGCCTTTTTGTTTTGGTGGCCCCGAAACGAAATGCATCGATTCTCCAGGCCCGCACGCGGACGATGGCGGCCCGCTGCGGCCCCCCATCTGTTTCGCTTATTGCCCCTGCCGCGTCACAGCTCGGCCTGCATCGCTTCGATCACCTTGTCGAGCGCACGCGCGAGCGTGTCACGTTCCTTGTCGTCGAGGCTCGCGAAGAGGTCGACATTCCATTTGCGTGCGATGGGCATGACCTTGCGATAGAGCGCGCGCCCGTCGGGTGTGAGCGAAACGAGTACGAGGCGTCCGTCTTCCTCGCTTGCGTCGCGGCGCATGAGACCTCGGCGCATCAGCGCCTCGGCGGCACGGCTCGCCTGGCTCTTGTCGAGATTCGCGTGGCGCGCAAGTTCCATCACGGAAAACGGGCCGAACGCACCCACAGCTGCAATGAGCCGGGCCTCCGGCAGCGTGATGCCAAGCTTGGCCTGGTAGCGTTCGCTGGCACCCCGTTCGGAGAGCTTGTTCAGGACATGCAGCCGATAGGTGAGGAATTGTTCGAGTCCGGCTTTGCTTGCCTTCATGGGAGTCCTGGTCTGGTCGCTTGGGAAGGACGCGATCGTGTCGCGCTTCCATGATTGTTGTCCCTTCCGGCGCGCGGGTCAACGCATCCGAACCCTTGTTCGGAAAGGGCCGCGCAGCGCACGAATCTATTAATCGCTTACTGCGGAATGCGCGGCGCGCGCGGGCTGCCGATCGGGCCCGCGCAGATTTTGTCAGCGAGGTCCGATCGGCGCGAAAGTTCAGATGTGTGTACGCGCAGCGTATTTGAGGCGCGCAAGTTGTTCGGCTTCGTTGGCGAGCAGGCGCGCCGCGTCGCGAATCGCCGTTTCGAGCGTGATGGGGCCAGGCGCCGGCGAGAAGCAGCCGCTGAAGTGCTGCGCAAGGCGCGGCAGCGCAGCCGGGTCCACGGCGCCCGAGAGCAGCGTGGCGGCGACGCCGGCGCTCGCGGCGTGGCGGCAGGCGATGAACGGGGCCTTGCCGTGTAGCGTTTGCACGTCCGAGCGGCCTTCGCCGGTGATGAGCCAGTCCGCGTTTTCGAGGGCTTCGTCCAGACCGATGGTGCGCGCAACCACTTCGGCGCCGGGCTCGAAGCTCGCGCCGAGCATGCGCAACGCGAAACCGAGGCCGCCGGCGGCGCCCGAGCCCGCTTCGTCGCGCACATGCCGGCCGAGCGCGGCTTCGAGCAGGTCGGCGAAGCGACCGAGCGCGGCGTCGATCGGCGCGACCTGCTCGGGCGTCACGCCTTTTTGCGGACCGAACACGGGGGTGGCGCCGTGCTCGCCGGTCAGCGGATTGTCGACGTCCGACATGCCGACGAACGATGCTTCGCCAAGCCGCGCATCGAGCCCGGAGACGTCAACGCGCGCCACCTGCGCAAGCGCTTCGGGCGTGGGCTCGAGCGGTTTGCCGGCGGCATCGAAGAGTCGCAGGCCGAGGCCCGCGAGCAGGCCCGCGCCGCCATCGTTGGTGCTGCTGCCACCAAGCGCGACGTAAAAGCGCCGCACGCCCTCGTCGAGCAACGCGCGGATCGCTTCGCCCATGCCGCGTGTGCTGCGCGCGGCCACCGGCACGCCCATGCCCACCGGGTCCGTGATGCCGACGATCTCGGCGGTCTCGATGATTGCGCTGCCGTCGCGCAGCAGGCCCACGGCGGCATCGCGCTTCGGGCCCGCGGCGCCTTCGACGGTGATCACGCGGCGCTCGCCGCCGACCGAGAGCATTGCGTCGAGGGTGCCTTCGCCGCCGTCGGCCATGGGGCGTATGCGGATGTCGGCGTCGGCGCGCACGCGGCGGATGCCCTCGGCGATCGCGGCGGCGACCCCGTCCGCGCTGAGCGAGCCTTTGAACGAGTCAGGAGCAATGACGATAACGGGAGCGTCAGTCGACGAATTCGGCATGGTGTCTCTGCTGGAAGAATAGTAGGGAGCGGCTGCGGCCGGCGGGGCGTCCAGCGCGAGCGTAAGCTTAACAGCCTCGCCGCGTGCGCTGGATACCGGCGTTGCGATAGCGCGCATCGGGGGTGGTGCGGGATGCGCCGCGCGGCCGCACGAAGGGCACAAGAAGAGCAAGGCGGGGCGGCTGGCAATGAGCCGGAATGGGCTGGCGCCGATGGCCCGCGCACGCGCAAGGCAGTTCGCATCGCAGGCCCGAAAGGCAATTCCATGGGGTCCGCGAAATAGTTTGCTAAAATACTTGGCTCTTTTGACGGAACCGCACTGCAAACCGCCCATTTCGGCGCTGTTGGGCAGCGCACCGAGGCGCCGGCGTTGCGGGTTGCCACATTGGGACGGCCTCTGCGGAGCACCCCAGCGGAACGACCCCAGCGGACTGCGGCACGCAAAGACCACAGATTACTGATTCGCTCGAACAATTTTAGGACGATTGAAGCCATGGCTAACGTTGTTGAAAACCTCGGCAAGCTCGAACGCCGCGTGACGATTTCCCTGCCGAAGGATGCCGTGCAGAAAGAAGTCGAGTCGCGCATTCGTAAACTCGCGAAGAACGTGCGCATGCCGGGTTTCCGCCCGGGCAAGGTGCCCCTCAAGATGGTGACCCAGCAGTATTCGGGGCAGGTCGAAGCCGAAGTCCTGAGCGACAAGGTCGGCAAGGAATTCTTCGACATCAGCCGCGCCGAGAACCTGCGCGTCGCCGGCCAGCCGAGCTTCGCGCCGAAGGCAGAAGCCGCTGAGGGCGACTACGCGTTCGACGCGACCTTCGAGGTTTACCCGGAAGTGAAGCTCGGCGACGTCGGCGCGGCCGAAATCGAGCGCACGACCACCACCATCACCGAAGCCGAAATCGACCGTACGCTCGACATCCTGCGCAAGCAGCGCGTGCACTTCCACGCACGCGGCGAAGCCGGCGAGCACGGTGACGGCGGCGCCGACACCGCAGCGAAGGAAGGCGACCGCGTGACGGTCGACTTCGTCGGCAAGATCGACGACGTTGCGTTCCCCGGCGGCAGCGCTGAAGGCTTCGCGTTCGTGCTGGGCGAAGGCCGCATGCTGCCGGAATTCGAGAAGGCCGCTCTCGGCCTGAAGAAGGGCGAGGCGCGCGAATTCGACCTGACCTTCCCCGAGGACTATCACGGCAAGGACGTCGCGGGCAAGACCGCGAAGTTCACGATCACGATGCAGCAGATCGAGTGGCCGCACTTGCCGGAAATCGATGCTGAATTCGCGAAGTCGCTCGGCATCGCCGATGGCGACCTCGTGAAGATGCGCGGCGAAATCAAGGACAACCTCGAGCGCGAGGCAAAGCGCCGTACGCAGGCCATCGTGAAGAACCAGGTCATGGACGCGCTCCTGAAGATCGCAGAACTCGACGTGCCGAACGCACTCGTCGAGCAGGACCAGCAGCGCCTCGTCGAAATGGCGCGTGCCGACCTCGCGCAGCGCGGCGTGCCCAATGCGAAGGACGCGCCGATCCCGGCCGAAATGTTCAAGGAGCAGGCCGAGCGCCGCGTGAAGCTGGGCCTGGTGCTGGCCGAGCTCGTGAAGGCCAACGGCCTCGAGGCGAAGCCCGAGCAGATCCGTGCTGAAGTCGATGAATTCGCGAAAAGCTACGAGGACCCGAAGGAGGTCGTGCGCTGGTATTATTCCAACCAGCAGCGTCTTGCCGAAATGGAAGCCTATGTCGTCGAATCGAACGTCGTGGACTTCGTCATTGGCAAGGCCAAGGTGACGGACAAGCAAGTTAGCTTCGAAGAACTGGCAAGCGCAACGGCGCAGGCTTAAATCTGCCCGCTTTCGGCGTGCCGGCTGTCGGAGCCACCGACGGTCAGCACGCCGTTTTTGTATCTGCGGTTCTTGGCCATGCTGACTGTGTGGTTGATTTAACCGGGGTCCGTCGCCATACGGGTTTATCAGAATAACCTTTCCAGACAAGGATGCACCGCATGACCATTCGCGCTCAATCGCTGGATACGTTGACCTCCCACGCATCGCGGGACTTCGACCCGCAGGCGCTCGGCCTCGTGCCGATCGTCGTCGAAACGAGCGGCCGCGGCGAACGTTCCTATGACATCTACTCGCGGCTCCTGAAGGAGCGCGTGGTGTTCCTGGTTGGCGAAGTGAACGACCAGACGGCGAACCTCGTCGTTGCGCAGTTGCTGTTCCTCGAAAGCGAAAACCCGGACAAGGACATCAGCCTGTACATCAACAGCCCGGGCGGTTCGGTCTCGGCCGGCATGGCGATTTACGACACGATGCAGTTCATCAAGCCGGACGTTTCGACCCTTTGCATGGGCCTCGCGGCCAGCATGGGTGCGTTCCTGCTCGCATCGGGCGCGAAGGGCAAGCGTTTCGCGCTGCCGAACTCGCGCGTGATGATTCACCAACCGCTCGGCGGGGCGCGCGGCCAGGCGTCGGACATCGAAATCCAGGCGCGCGAAATCCTGTATCTGAAGGAGCGCCTGAACCAGTTGCTCGCGCACCATACCGGCCAGCCCGTCGAGCGCATCGCCCGCGACACCGACCGCGACAACTTCATGTCCGGCGACGACGCGCAGGCGTACGGTCTCGTCGACCAGGTGCTGCACAAGCGTCCGTGATCCGGCGCTAGCGGCATTCCGGGTCGTTCCCCGTGCACGGCAAGCGGGGAACGCGATCCGGCGGCGAAAAATCGACGCCAAGGGATGTTCAGGGACGATTCGCCCCCGTACAAAAGGGGATAGTCGGCGCCGCGCAGACCTTGTGAAATAATCGGCAAACGCGCTTCGCGGCCTGCGGCCCCAACGCCGTCACAGCAAGCGGTTCACGCGCCCCCCGGTCCTCGCTGGGGGAAACGGCGTATCATGTAACAGAGTGTCCGGAGGCTCATCTATCCATGGCGGACAAAAAAGGTTCTAACAGCGAGAAGCTGTTGTATTGCTCGTTTTGCGGCAAGAGCCAGCATGAGGTCAAGAAACTGATTGCTGGCCCGTCGGTGTTCATCTGCGATGAATGTATCGACCTGTGCAACGAGATCATTCGCGACGAGGCCGCAGGTGCGGGCGTCGACGCGGCGCTGTCGCGCTCGGACCTGCCGAGCCCGCAGGAGATCCGCGACATCCTCGACCAGTACGTGATCGGGCAGGAGCGCGCGAAGAAGATTCTCGCAGTGGCGGTGTACAACCACTACAAGCGTCTGAAGCACCTCGACAAGAAGGACGAAGTCGAACTCTCCAAGAGTAACATCCTGCTGATCGGGCCCACGGGCTCGGGCAAGACGCTGCTCGCGCAGACGCTCGCGCGCCTTCTGAACGTGCCGTTCGTGATCGCGGATGCGACCACGCTGACCGAAGCCGGCTACGTGGGCGAAGACGTCGAGAACATCATTCAGAAGTTGCTGCAGAACTGCAATTACGAGGTCGACAAAGCCCAGCGCGGTATCGTCTATATCGACGAAATCGACAAGATCAGCCGCAAGTCGGACAACCCGTCGATCACGCGCGACGTGTCGGGTGAAGGCGTGCAGCAGGCGCTGCTCAAGCTGATCGAAGGCACGATGGCCTCGGTGCCGCCGCAGGGCGGCCGCAAGCATCCGAATCAGGACTTCATCCAGGTCGATACGACCAACATCCTGTTCATCTGCGGCGGCGCGTTCGACGGCCTCGAAAAAGTCATCACGGACCGCACCGAGAAGACCGGCATCGGCTTCGGCGCGAGCGTGAAGAGCAAGCAGGAACGCGACGCGGGCGAAGTGCTGCGCGAGACGGAGCCGGAGGACCTCATCAAGTTCGGCCTGATCCCCGAACTGATCGGCCGTCTGCCGGTGGTCGCCACGCTCGGCAAGCTCGACGAAGCCGCCCTCATGAAGATTCTGGTCGAGCCGAAGAACGCGCTCGTGAAGCAGTATCACAAGCTCTTCAACATGGAGCGCGTGGAACTGGAGATTCGCCCGGCCGCGCTGCAGGCCATCGCCCGCAAGGCGATCCGCCGCAAGACCGGGGCACGGGGCCTGCGCTCGATCCTGGAACAGGCGTTGCTCGACGTGATGTACGAACTGCCGGCCATGAAGGGCGTGAGCAAGGTCATCATCGACGACAACGTGATCGAGGGCGACGGCAAGCCACTGTTGATATACGAGGACGCTCCGAAGGTTGCAGGGTCGAACTGATGGTGGTGATCGGCTAAAGAGTTCCGGGAAAAAGCCGTTCATGCAATGGGATGAACGGCTTTTTCGTTTAATCTTGTGGTCGATGGCGCACTATTTTGGAGTCACTGAACTTTTCCCACACGCGCGAGGCTTGCAATCGGTTTGCCAGGCCTCACTTACCGAACAATTGATTCCACTCATGGGGAAATGAAATGTCAGGAACCCAACTCCTCCCGCCGGAACGCACCACGCTCCCGCTGCTGCCGCTGCGAGACGTCGTAGTCTTCCCGCATATGGTGATTCCCCTTTTCGTGGGCCGGCCGAAATCGATCAAGGCCCTCGAAGCGGCAATGGAAGGCGGCAAGCACATCATGCTCGTCGCGCAGAAGACCGCCGCGAAGGATGAGCCGACCGAAAAAGACATGTACGAAGTGGGATGTATCGCCAACATCCTGCAAATGCTCAAGCTGCCCGACGGCACCGTGAAGGTGCTCGTGGAAGGCCTGCAGCGCGCGAAGACGCTCTCTATCGAAGAGCAGGAAACGCAGTTCTCGTGCGAAGTGATGCCGCTCGAGCCCGATCACGCCGACAGCGCCGAAACCGAAGCGCTGCGCCGTGCGATCGTCTCGCAGTTCGACCAGTACGTGAAGCTGAACAAGAAGATCCCGCCGGAGATCCTGACGTCGTTGTCGGGCATCGACGAGGCTGGTCGTCTTGCCGACACCATCGCCGCGCATCTGCCGCTCAAGCTCGACCAGAAGCAGCATATCCTCGAGATGTTCCCGGTCGTGGAGCGTCTGGAGCATCTGCTCGCGCAGCTCGAAGCCGAAATCGACATCCTCCAGGTGGAGAAGCGCATTCGCGGCCGCGTGAAGCGCCAGATGGAGAAGAGCCAGCGCGAGTATTACCTGAACGAACAGGTCAAGGCGATCCAGAAGGAACTGGGCGAAGGCGAAGAGGGTGCCGATCTCGAAGAGCTC